>JAOZHW010000007.1:0-300000 GCA_026014685.1 Candidatus Bathyarchaeota archaeon | reverse complement strand
GTGCGGGTGGTCGTGCCTGGTCCCATGATGTAGAAGGTGTCGGGTTGCATTTCCTCGATTAAGTACACTGCGATGGCTGCTTGATTCTCCAGTTCATTTACCGTCATGGGGCTCTCCATCTTGTTGCCCTGAATCAAATGCGGCTCAAAAGGACTAAGCATATAACCGTATAATTCCGCAGACAAGTGCCCCTCACGGAACGCTTGCTCATCAATATCCATAACTTCCGCCTCCCGCAAAGGCAACCCACCCCAAAGAAACCTGACTGCAACCCTCGCCGCCGCTTGAGGGCTGATGGCGAAGAGGGCGCTGTGCATCTTTACGCCTGTGGGCACCCCGAGCACGGGCAGCTTCATGTCTACGGCTTTTTGGATGTCGCGGGTGGTTCCGTCGCCGCCGCAGTAAACCAGCAAATCCACCCCCACCTCGGCGATGGCTTTGGCGACGGTTTGGGTGTCTTCTTTGGTGGTTTGGGGTTTGCTTTCGCCGATGACTTGGCAGGTGTAGCCGAGTTTTTTTGCTTCAAACTCCCCCATGTCGCCTGCACCCACAATCAGCTTCAGATGGGGTTTGGCGTTGGAGAGTTCACTTAGGAAGGTTTCTGCTCGCTGCGATGCGATGGGTTTTGCGCCTAACGCTTTGGCTTGCCGAAGTATTTCGTCTCCGTCGGTGCCTTTAAGTCCCACTGCGCCGCCCATGCCTGCCACGGGGTTTACTATGAACCCTATTGTTTTGGTTGGAATGGCTGGTTTGGTAGTCAAGGTTGTTTAACCTGTATAATAGATAGGCGTGGGGGATTAATAAAAAGAGAAAAGGGTTAGGGCTGTTTTCTTTCATGGTTTATCCACCAAGCGAGCCCTATGACCGCGGGAATTGCAAAGATGGCGGCTGCCCAAATCAGTATCGTAACCATTGAGCCAACGACGTACTCTAAGTTCCAGCTTGCGATTGCGGTATGCCAGTTTCCGTCTATGTAGACTTTGATGGCGAACGCGATGAACATCAACAGCGAGATGCCACCGCCTGCGTTTCTGCTCTTGGAATGTTTGCTTGAGCGCGGTTTCTCCATTTCGGGGATGCGTTTCCACCATGCCCAACCCGCGATTGCGCCGATGGCGACTGGGATGCCGATTAGGACTAGCTCCCAGAACAAGGCATGCAAAGCGAACAGTACCACGTGATTCATCGACCACATGTTCAGCGCTGAAGGCACCAACCCCGTTGCTTGTGCGTTGCCTGTGAACCAGACAAACACGTACACGGCGCCTGCGACAGCCAACACGGCGGCTGCGGCAAACACCGAGAACGCTGCCCAGTGTTTTCTAAAGAAGCGGCGCCAGTCTGATTCGGTTTGGGTTTCAGTTTGCTGTGTCATTGTGTCTCTCTCCTTATGCTTGTGGTGGTTGGGTTGGCTGTGCTGGTGGTTGTGTGTAGTTGTTTCCGTTGCTGTAGCCGTTTGGGTATGGTTGGTACTCTTTTGGCTTCATGCTGGAGAAGCCGATTATGATGAATATCCACGAGATGAGGACCAAGATTACGCCGACGCCTATGATGGTTAGTATGGCGCCGATGAAGAGTAGTGTGGATGCAGTGGTGAATGATGCTTCGCCTGTTTTCTGTGCCAATGTATCGTAGACTTTTCTTAGGTTCATTGCTGCAAGCAGATAGAAGGCGAATGCAACTGCTAAGCCTGCGAAGATTGCGACTAAGCCGCCTACTACGCCTGCAGCTAGTGTGAATTGTGCTCCCGCGGCGAGTAATCCTGCAGCTGCAAAGCTTGCTATACCGATGCCTGCACCGACTGCTAAGGCGACTATGGCGACTATGTAGTATTTGAGGCCGTTCCATGCGTTTCTATGAATGCTTTCATCTTGATAGTAGTTTGATAGTTCTTTTGTTGCTTTGAGGAGTAGGATTACGCCGATTATTGCCAGTATCCAACCGACTGTTGGAATTGGGCCAAGTAAGAGAAGGACTGAGCCTTCAATGGCCAAAGTTTTGCTATATTGGAAGTTTACGTTCATTTCTGTTTTCCTCCGAAGTTCCTTTTTTGGTTGAGAGAGCTATGTCGGGTTCGGGATATAGCCCTAACATTTAGAAAGCCGCCACCACTGCTTAGAGGGGGAACTCTAAGGTTTAGAGCTATAAATAAAACCCAATTTAGACGAAAAAGCCTCGTTTTAGCGGTTAAACCTTTTATTCCCATCGCGCAGAATATGCAGGCAAGGGTTGATTGGGCAAATGTCAAAGACTCGGGGCATAAGCGCAGATATGCAGTCACCACGTACACGACTGCTTTTTTTAATCTATAGTGCGCCCAACAGCCGCATCAAAGCCGCCCCGGGCACAAAAAGCCGCATCAGCGCAGCGCTTGGGTACAAGTCCGATGGGCATTTCCATTACGACTGGAACTATCTTGTCGGCGCAAACATGATAGAAGAAAAACAAGGCTACTACCAAGTGACTGATACAGGCAAAAAAGAGTTCGCCCTCTACTCCACCCAATCCATGAGTAACTGGATAATGGTAGTTATGGGCATCGCGTTGATATCTTTCACTGTGGGCTTGCATTTTGAGATTCTGCCAGTGTGGAGCATCGCAGCTTTTGGCGGCGCCTTCATTTCCGTCGGCGGTTTATTCCTGCTTTTAGGCAAAAAGACTAAACCCAAGCTTTCCGCTGAAGCTAAAGAGCTGCTAAAAGAACTAAACCGAAGATAAAACAAAAAAGAAAAGAATTGGGTTGCTGCGTTTTAGATGCTTTCGCAGCCGATGTATTGTTTGGTTGCTTCGCTTAACCACGGGTAAAGTTTGCGTAGCTTCTCCATGGATTCCGCGACTTTCTCGGTCGGGTACTCATATGGTTGCAATTTGCCGTTGAAGTACTCGTCGTAGGCTGACATGTCAAAGAATCCATGACCCGTCAAAGCAAACAGCAAGGTTTTGGATGTGTTGGTTTCTTTGCATCTTCGGGCTTCGTCACAGACAGCTTTTATTGCATGGGTGGATTCTGGCGAGGGGATGATGCCTTCACTGCGGATGAAGATTTTTGCTGCGTCAAAAGCATCCACCTGGTTTACGGCGAGGGTGCTGATTTTCTTTTCCTGTGCAAGCACGCTGATGGTTGGTGCGATGCCGTGATAGCGTAAGCCGCCTGCGTGAATGGGGGCTGGCATGAAATCGTGGCCCAAGGTGTGCATGGGGACAAGCGGGGTGAGTTTGGCGGTGTCGCCGTGGTCGAAGGTGTAGTAGCCTCTGGTGACTTTGGGGCACGCGGTGGGTTCGACGGCGATGAACTGGGTTTCTTTGGGTGCCTTCTTGCTGACTTTGTCATAGTAGAAGGGCCAGAACAAGCCGCTAAAGCTGCTGCCGCCTCCGATGCAGCCGTAAACTGCGTCAGGGTAATCCTCAACCATCGCCAGTTGCTTTTGAGCTTCCAGTCCAGCGACGGTTTGGTGCATGCAGACGTGGTTGAAGACGCTGCCGATGGTGTAGTTTGCTTTCTTGCCTGTTTTTTCGCTTGTAAGGGAGTCTTCTACGGCTTCGCTGATGGCGATGCCGAGGCTGCCTTTGTTGTCGGGGTCTTCAGCTAAAATTTTGCGCCCAGACTCAGTTTCTTTGCTTGGACTAGCGAAGACTTTTGCGCCGAAGGCGTTCATCATGGCTTTGCGGTAGGGTTTCTGGTCGAAGCTTGCGCGAACCATGTAGACGGTTGCTTCTAAGCCGAACTGGTTAGCTGCAAACGAGAGCGCGCTGCCCCATTGTCCTGCGCCTGTTTCTGTGGTGACGCGGGTTATGCCTTCTTTCATGTTGTAGTATGCTTGGGGTACGGCGCTGTTGGTTTTGTGGCTGCCTGAGGGGCTGACGCCTTCGTATTTGTAGTAGATTTTGGCGGGTGTTTTGAGAGCTTTTTCCAAGTTGAACGCTCGGAAGAGCGGGCTGGGTCTCCAGATTTTGTAGACTTCGCGGACTTCGTCTGGGATGTCTATCCAGCGTTCTTGGCTGATTTCTTGTCCTATGATTGTTTTGGGGAAAATTTTGGGGACTATGCCGACGCCTGGTTTCCCTGTTTCTGCTTCGAGGAATGGTGGCAGGGGATGTGGCAGGTCGGGCACGATGTTGTACCACTGTTTTGGTATGTCTGTTTCTTTGAGTAGAATTTTTTTGTCCGGCATACAATTTGCCTCTGCGTAGTTGTGAATCGTGCGTTAAGGTTTTATTTAAGGCTTTTCTGTACAGAAATGTACATGCTGTCTTATTTTGCTTGACTGCCGATTTCCTCTAAAACCCTAGCAAGCAACTTCGGCTCAATCCTAAACCCCTTCCGAACCAAAGCCAAAACAACCTCCTTCGCTTCAGTCGCGCCAAACAACTCCCTGCGAAGAGCGGTTATTATCACATACAACACACCTCTAACTCTAAGCCCCCAAGTTTCCGCAAAAGCCCGACCGCAAGACTCATCCATCAACAACAGTGCATCTTTCCCTAAGCCCCGAGCTAACACAACCGCTTGCACTTCTCCTAAATGGAGCTCAAAACTCTGCTGAATGATCATCTGGCAAATCGCCTTCTGCTTCTCGTCTAGCATCTTGACTTTGAGCCAACCTTGATCGCAAGCTTCCTTTATTACTAAAGCGTCACTGAACCCTTCCTTCAACCCCACTTCGACCGCTTCTCTGTAACTTTCTTCCGAGATGGAGACTTCGCCGAAGAGGTCTTTTAGGAGGCTGAGTTTGCCAACTTTTGATAGCCACATAAGGGGGCTTGTGTTTGAAACCGTTGGCATGCTCGAGACTCCATTAGAGTTTTAGGTCTTGTTCTAAATCGCGCTCTGAATACTGGATAAGGACACCTTTGTCTTCCAATAGCTTGTAGAAAGCCCAAAGGGAGACTCCTGCCAACTGTGCTCCTCTCCACGCTGTTACCTGTCCTGTTCGGTAGAGTTCGATGGCTTGTTCAGTGTTTTTTTGTTTGACGCCCTTTTCGAGGAGTTCGCGAATGAGGGTTGAGCGGTCTTTTCCTTCTTTTTTGGCGATTTCGCGTAGTTTTTTTGCTGTCTGTGGTGGGAGTCGGAGGGTGATGGTTTCTGACATCGCTTTCACCGTAATACATTAGATATCAAATGTGTCCTATTAAGATTGTCTTGACTGATTTTTGGTAAAATACAAACAACACATTTATACCTAAACGCACAGAACAATACACAAGCGGATAAATATGTGGAAGAACATAGAGCGCCAACTCGAAACCTACCCCGAACGCCTAAAAGTCGCACGCGTCCTCATCGAAAACGGTCTCTCAGCGCGGGGCGACAAAATCTACCTCAACCAAATCGAAATCCCACCCATTCGCATCGCCCGAGTCGCAGGCGTAGACCGCAGAACAGTCAACGAAACCCTAACAACCATCCACAACACCCCCGAGTTGCGCATGATTTTTGAAGAAATACGCCCCGCAGGCCACAGCCTAAAAGAAATCGCCAAACACCTCAATTTGGGCGTAATCGAAATCACCCCCACTAGCGCCGCAACCCGAGGCATACTAGCCAACTCCGCAGCCGCTCTCAACAAGGCAGGCTTAGGTATACGTCAAGCCATAGTTGACGACCCTGAACTTAGCCCAGAGCCGAAGCTGACGTTGATTGTAGAGCGAAAAATCCCCGGTGAACTAATACCTGAATTGCTAAAGGTTTCGGGAGTAGCCAAAGTATCCGTATACTAAATCTGTCAATCAAGATTAATAGCAACTAGACACTATTATTTTTGTAGCATTCGAGTTGATTTTTATGTCTTGGCTAAAAGGAATGACTGAAAAAGAACCTCCAGAACCCGCTAACCCCATTGGAACTGTCGTGCTGGGAACTCTGCATCCAGACATCATGGATACCGCAAAAGAAATGGTGAGAAAATCACTCAAAGCCGCCCAATTCAAAACTGTAGACGCAGGCAAAGGGGTATCTCCATCGGTGTTCGTTGCAAAAGTAAAAGAGGCAAACGCCGACATACTTGTGGTTACTGTAGGTCTATCTGCAGCTAAAGAAAACCTCGCCAAACTGGTTTCACTTCTGGAGACTGAGGGATTAAAAGGAAAAGTTCAGGTTATGATTGGTGGCGCGGCTGTGTCTAAGGAAGATGCCGAAAAAATCGGGGCAATGTATGGGAAGACAAGGGAAGACGCAGTGGCTTTAGCGAAAAAAGTCATCGAACAAAAAAAGAAGTAACACCCTCGTTTTTTCTCCTCTACTCCCTTGTATCTCTCACGTTTCGTCATGTTTGTTCTATATATAATGGAGGGGAGTCTGAGAGCAGCAAACGTCTTTGAGTAAACACCCAATTAAAATGTGGCTTTTTTGTTTGGTTTTTGCGGTTTTACATCAAAAAACTGTTTTTCTTGGGTAACGCATAAAAGCAAATGATGCACAGTGATACTTTATTACTAAACAGGTTCGGTAACCCTAATGTCCACTAAAACCTTACCTCGAAAATTTGTCGCAGTCGACCCCAGCAAATGTATCGGCTGCGGCATCTGTGAATACGCCTGCACAACCGAGAAAGGCGAAGCCAGCTGGAATCCAGTTCGAAGCAGAATCCGTGTTGTCCGCATGGCACCCGTCTTCAACTTCGCCTTAACCTGCCGCGGATGTGTAGACGCACGATGCGTTAAAGCATGTCCAGAGCGCGCAATAACACAAAGCGAAGTCAACAGCTTACTAATCATCGACGACAAGAAATGCAAAGGCTGCGACTGGTGTGTTCAAGCCTGCCCACACGGCGGCATAGCTATCAACGCTGAAACCGGTAAAGCCATCGCCTGCAACCTCTGCGAGGGCGACCCCAAATGCATCCAAGCATGCCCCGAAGAAGCCCTTGACATAGTCGAATCTGACGAAGCTGCAGACAAACACTTCAACCAAGCCTTAGCTAAACTGCCAGAGCAAACCGACAAACTAACCGCTATCGTTAAAAAGAAAGACTGGAAGCCGCTCATCGCCGCTGCAGAGCAACGCTCAGAACGTATTGCAGAAAAACTCGACGCCATCAACAAACGTGCCGCAGCCAAAAAAGCAGCACAACAAAAGCAATAAAAAATTTTTGGGGTTAACGGTTTTCTTCGTAACCCCTCAAAAACGCGTCAACATCTAACCCCAAGTTTTGTCCATTATAGCCGCCTTCCAGAACAAAGAAGGATGGCAACCCCAACTTGGCGATGCGTTTGCCGATCTCAAAAAAGTCTTCAGTAACCAACCCCAACGACGCCAAATCACAGCTATGCGTATCAAACCCAGCTGAAACAGCCAGCGCCTCAAACTTAGCGGGGTCAACACAACTCATCGCTTTGTCAAAAGTTTCAAAGTAGATTTTACTGCCAACGTTAGGTTGCAGGGCGAAGTTTATGCAGTTTGCTTCGCTAAAGCCGCCTGTTCCGGGAAAGTTTGGGGACTGATGAATCGAAAGGTAAGTGACGTTTGGGTCGCCGAGAAAGATTTCTTGAGTCCCATTACCATGGTGCCCATCAATGTCTAGAATCAGCGTTTTTTTACCTGACTCTTTAACTGCTATGGCGATGTTGTTTAAGTAACAGAAGCCACGGGTATAAACACCTAAAGCAGCACCATAACGACCAACATGGTGACCAGGCGGTCGCGTGATGGAGAAACCGTTGATTTTACTGGCCGTTAACGCGGCGCCTGCGGATAAACATGCGTAATCAAAAATGTTGTCGTACGCTGGAGTATCCGAGTCTTCCACTAACCCTTTTTTGAGGTTCCAGATGTACTCCATGTCGTGGATCGAGGATACTTGATCTTCAGTGGCTGGCGTCGGCGAAACAAATTCGTAACCTTTTGAAGCCAAGATTTCTGTAGCTACTTTTACTCGCTGTGGTCCTTCAACGTGCCATGTGCCATAGCCAAGACACTTCTCAGAATAGACGATCTTTGTTTTCATCCCAAACCTGCATCCATTAGACACATAAATGTGTCAAACGTATTTTAAAATATAACCCCCAACACACATTACTGAACAAAAAAGCAATGGAGCGCAGAATCTTGATTACACAGAACCCCTATGAACTGTTCCGCCAAGAATGCCAAACAGCAATAGCTGGAGCGCTAAAGAAAACCCTTCCAGACATCGAGCAACCCACCATAACGTTGAAGAAAACCCCAAACATCGAATACGGACAGCTCGCGACTTCGCTGTGTTTTGAATTAGCCAAAAAACTCGGCCTCAAGCCGCTCGCTTTGGCGCAGAACCTTGTGGCTAGCATTGACACGTCAAGTTTTGACTTGATCGAAAAAGTTGAGCCAGCAGGGGCAGGATACATCAACTTCTATGTTGACTTCGCAAAATTCAGCGCTCTAACCTTAAAGTCCATTCGGAAACTGGACAAAGAGTACGGTTTCGTGAAAACCCAAGAACCCAAAAAAATAATCGTGGAACACACCAGCGTTAACCCCCTTCACCCCATTCACATTGGACAAGCCAGAAACCCCATGCTCGGCGACGCACTCGCGCGCATCCTGCAATGTAGAGGGCACAGTGTTTCTCGGCATTACTACATCGACGATGTGGGCCGCCAATCCAGCGTTGTGGCTTATGGATACGCTAAACTGGGAAAGCCTAAACCGACTGAGAAATCGGATTTGTTTGTAGGTAAAATCTACACCGTAACATCATGCATCGTTGAAATCAACAGGTTAAAGAGGCTTCGCGAAAAAGCCTGCGCCGCCGAAAACGCTGACGACTTAATCAAAGTCAACAAGGAACTCGACGAATGGGTCGGCATCGCCGCTGAACTGCGAAGCAAATTTCCTATGTTGTTCGAAGCCTTAACCGCCAAAATCGGTGAAGATGAGAATCCAGAGGAAGAAATCAACCGCCTCAACCGCGCATACGAAGATGGACAGCCAGCCGCAAAAGAGCTTATCCGCGAGGTCAGCGAACTCTGCCTTGACGGTTTTCGAGCTACCATGAAGCGGGTGGGTGTAACTTATGATTCGTGGGATTGGGAAAGCGACTTTGTCTGGACACCACAGGTTAACGAGGTTATGGCAAAACTTCAGGCAACCCCGTTTATATTCAACGAGAAAGGGGTGTTGCAGTTTGACGCCGACAAAGTCACCAAAACGTTGGATTTGAAGGGCAAACTGGGTTTGAGCGCCAACAACGAAGTGCCACCACTTACCCTTGTCCGGGCTGACGGCACCACACTCTACACCACACGTGACATCGCCTACACCATCTGGAAATTCAAGCACGCAGAAAAAGTCATCAACGTCATCGGCATGGAGCAATCGCTTGCGCAGTTACAGTTGAAGTTGGCGCTTTATGCGATGGGTTACGGTGAAAACGCTGACAATTTGGTGCATTTTGCCTACAACCTTGTGACGTTGCCCGGTTACAAGATGAGCAGCAGACGTGGACACTACATAACTTTCGATGAGGTGCTTGACGAAGCAGTTAACCGCGCTTACCAAGAAGTCTCTAAACGTTCACCGACGCTGACTGAGGAAGAAAAACGCAACATCGCCAGTTTCGTCGGGTTGGGTGCAGTTCGGTATGCGTTGGTAGATGTGGATTCAGGTAAACCTGTCGTGTTCACTTGGGAACGCGTCTTAAACTTCGAAACCAACAGCGCGCCCTACGTGCAGTACACTCATGCACGCGCCTGTAGTATTCTGCGTAAAGCGGGAAAGGAAGCCGAAAACCCCAACTTCGCTTTGCTCTCTGAGCGGCTGGAAAAAGAGTTGATTCTTAACTTGGCTGGCTTTGCAGACATGTTCATTGAAGCCACAGAATACCTCAAACCCAACATGATAGCCGACTACGCCAACGCCTTAGCAGACAAATTTAACACCTTCTACAACGCGCACCCCGTCCTAAAAGCCGACTCACAAGGACTCATAGACGCAAGAATCGCCCTCACAAAAGCCATCCAAATCGTCATGCGCAATGCGCTAAACCTGATCGGAGTAACTGCGCCAGAAAAAATGTAACCCTCCTGCGCATACGAATCCGTATCCGCAAATAGCTGGAACCACGCGACCTCTCACCGAGTACCTCCCCTCCCTTATATAAAGAACAAAACCCTCATAATGGCGAGCGGTTACGTTTATGCAAAAGAGTGTTTACCCTTTATGGTTTATATGTCATAAAGTATAAGAATAAGTGTGTTTCCTTATTGGGAAGCTGGTAGTGAAATACGTGAACGTTCCTAAAGAAATCAACACCTACTGTCCAAAATGTAAAAGTCACACAGTTCATACTGTAAGCCTCTACAAAGCCGGCAAACGCCGAGCACTCGCAGCGGGCGAACGAGCCCACGCACGAGAAAAAGAAGGCTACGGTGGCCAAAAATATGCCCTTCAACACACCTTCGCAAAGACCACCAAGAAGCAGACTTTGCGCCTGAAATGCAAAACCTGCAACTACATGTACCACAAAGACGGCATACGCCTAAGAAAATTGGCCATAGTTTAAAATTAACTTAAGGAGAAAAAAAAGAAATGTCAGATTGGAACAAACTCATCCCCAAACCGCGCAGCGTCTTTTTGCGTGTCAAATGCCAAAAATGCGGCAACGAACAACTCCTCTTCAGCAACACAGTCAACAAGATCGCCTGCAACGTATGCGGAGAAACATTAGCTGAACCGACTGGTGGCAGAGCAAGAATCAACGGCGAAGTATTGACCGTCCTCGAGTAAGGAGGCCAAAAGTTGGCTGAGCGTAAGCCGCAGTGGCCCGAAACAGGCGACCTCGTTATCGCCACCATCGAGACCGTAACAGATTATGGCGCTTACGCGAAACTCGACGAATTCGACAAACGTGGCTTACTCCACGTCTCAGAAATTTCTTCTAGCTGGATTAGAAACATCCGAGATTTTGTGCGGGAAGGGCAAAAAGTTGTCCTAAAAGTTTTGCGCGTTGACCACGAGAAAGGCCACATTGACCTCTCCCTGCGTCGCGTCACCAAACGTGAACGTATCGAGAAAATCATGGTTTGGAAGAAAGAACGCAAAGCCGATGCCCTGCTCCGCGGAGTCGCAGAGAAAACTGGTTTACCTTTAGATGAAATTATCCAGAAGATTGTTCCCGCGGTAGAGCAGAAGTATGACCTCTATGAAGCCTTTGAGAAAGCAGCCATAGAAGGCGCCGAAGTCTTAACCGATTTAGGCATCGCAGAGAACATAGCTGCTGCCTTCGCTGAAGTGGCACAGGAACGCATCCACGTAAAACTGGTAAAAGTTCGCGGTGTCCTCGAAGTTAAAGTGGCTAAACCCAACGGGGTCAAAGTCATCAAAGACGCTTTCCACAAAGCCAGAGGCGAACGCATCAAAGATGCAAAAATCACCTTCTACGTTATCGCTGCACCAAAATACGCCATCGAGGTGCAAGCAGAAAACTATAAGCGCGCCGAAGACGTCATGCAGAAAACAGCAGACAACGTCATAACCACCATTCATAAAGCTGGCGGAGAAGGCGTTTTTAGAAGGGAGAAATAGTGGTTTGGCAACTGCGCAAATGCGTAAAATGCAGTGCGTACACGCTTAACAAAGACATCTGCCCCGTTTGCGGCGGCGCAGTCAAGGTTCCGCATCCAGCCAAGTTTTCCCCCGACGACAAATACCTCAAATACCGTATGGCGGCAAAAAGGAGCCAAGAGCAATGAAGGAAACCTACATCAAAGAATTCAGCCAAGTTCAACTCAACAACCCAGTCCTCATCGAAGGCTTACCTGGCCTCGGTTTAGTCGGCAAAATCGCTTTACGTTACCTCATTAAACAGTTGAAAGCTAAAAAATTCGCCTACCTCTATAGCCCACACTTCCCCTACTTCGTTTTGGTTAATAAGAAGGGTGATGTGCGGTTGCTACGCGGGGCCTTTTACTATTACAAGAACCCAAAAGGACAAGACCTCATCCTCTTCACAGGCGACAGCCAATCACAAACTATCGAAGGTCAATACGAAATCGCTGACCGCATGCTAGACTTCTCCGAGAAACATGGCGTGAAAACCATAGCAACCATCGGCGGCTACCGCATGGAACCCCAAAAGAAACCTCGCGTCTTCATCGCTGCAACCAACCAAGACCTCCTCCACAAAGCCCTTGAGGGCGGCGCAACCCTGAGCACCGCAGGCAGCCCCATCGTCGGCACGGCAGGACTCATCTTGGGGCTCTCGAAATTCAAAAAAATCGAGGCACTCTGTCTACTAGGCGAAACTCGCGGTTACCTTCCCGATCCGCAAGCAGCTAAAAGCGTGCTGGAAGTCCTCAAAGCCACCTTCAACTTCGATTTGGACCTCAAAGGATTAGACGATGAAATCGCCAAAGCCGAAACTATGGTAACCAAGCTACAGCAGATCGAAGCTAAACGCGCCTTGGAAGCTGAGGAAACTCGCAAACAAGAAGATAAGAAAACAACCTACATTTCCTAAGAGAAATTTTCTTTTATTATTTCAACTGTTTTCTGGGCTGCCGTTCCGTCTCCGAAAGGCGACGTAGAAGGCAATGCTTCCTTTCGTGAGAGCGCATGATTCATTGCATTTAAAATCTGGTTTTGGTCTGTGCCCACCACTGTAGCAAACCCTGCTTCGACCGCTTCCTGTCGCTCTGTGGAGAGGCGCATGACAAGGACGGGTTTTCGGATTTGGGGTGCAGTTGCTTCTTCTTGGATGCCGCCTGAATCAGTGATTATCAACTTGCAGTTCTTCATCAACATGAGGAAGTCGAGGTAGCCTGTCGGCGGCAAAACCAGCACGTTAGACATCTCCTCGATTTTGCTGAGTAAGTGATTTTCTTGGAGCCGCTTTCGGGTGCGGGGATGCATCGGGTACACAATGGGCAAAGGTGACCGCTCAAAAACCGCCATAAACGACTCCAACACGACGGGGTCATCCACGTTCTCGGCGCGATGTGCAGTAGCCAACGCATAGGTCTCGAAGGGAATTTGCTGCATAATCTTCGACGTTTTCTCAGCGATGGGCAGATGCTCTTTGACAGCGTCTATGGCTGTGTTACCTGTTAGGTAGATTTTTCCCCAAACCATCTCTTTCTGCAGGTTAGCCTTAGCGTGTTCGGTGGGCGCGAAAAGATACTGGGAGATGTGGTCGGTTAAGCGGCGGTTGTGTTCCTCTGGCATACGTAGATCGTAGCTGCGTAAACCCGCCTCCACGTGTCCGATGGGGATTTCGCGTTTGTTTGCCGCCAAAGCCGCAGCCAAAACTGTGTTAGTATCGCCTTCTACGAGCACCACTGACGGCTCTATTTTGCCCAGCAACTCATCCATCTTCATCAAAATCTCAGCCGTCTGTCCGCCGGGGGAAGTTGACTCGATTTTGAGCCAGTGGTCAGGCGAGGCGAGTTCAAGGTTTTCGATGAACTGCTGCGCCATGTTGTAGTCGTAGTGCTGTCCGCAGTGCACAAACAGGTGGGGCAGTTGGGTTTTTTTGAGGGCGCGGATGATGGGCGCCATTTTGATGATTTCAGGCCGTGTTCCCGTGACGACAAGAACAGGTTTCATTCAATGTGCTCCCCCTATGTTTTCTTCAGAGAGCCTTCGCGTGGCTCATAGATGGTGCCTTCGCGGAGTAGTTGGCTGATCATTCGTTCGATTTCGCCTTTGGGAATCTTGTGCTTGGTTTCTAATTCATTGACTAATGCGTCGCGTTCGACTATGCCTGTAACTTTCTCCATTTCTATTATGGTGGAAATCACAATGCCTAAGCGGTCGCGGATGCTCTTGGGGCGCCCAGTCATGATTAAGTCGATGTCGACTTTGTAGTTGGATACGTCGATGCCTACTTCCTCCAGTGAGCGCTTCATAATCGCAATAGCGGCCTCCGCGTCTTCGGCGGTTACGGTGGGGCGGAGAGCAACACGGGCTCGAGCTTCTGCAATCCGCACCAGAGATTCAAGCTGGCGGGCGGTGATGGCGACGGGTGAACCTTCGGATTCGCTGGCGGAACGCATCGCCAAGTAGAAGTCGCTTAGGCGTTTTAGGGCTTCTTCGCTGAGTTCAGGTTTTACGCTTTTTGCGTAGCTTATGTATTTGCGTAGTAATTCAACGTCCACTTGGGCTTCAACAGGACTTAAGCCTCGTCGGTGCATCTCTAAGATGTGGCGAGACATTTTGCCGTCAGCGTCCTTGTTTGGGATGTCGCGGAGCACGAATATGAGGTCAAAACGGGAGAGGATAGTGACGGGGAGCGAGATGTTTTCGGCTACGGTGCGGTTGGGTTCATACCTGCCAAGCGATGGGTTAGCGGCTGCCAAAACAGCGGTGCGGGCGTTTAGAGTTGCGACGATGCCACCTTTCGCAACGGAGACAGTGTGCTGTTCCATGGCTTCGTGGATAGCGACTCGGTCTTCGGGACGCATTTTGTCCATTTCGTCGATACAGGCAATTCCTTTGTCAGCTAAAACGAGTGCTCCTGCTTCGAGGCTCATGCTTCCGCCTTTTTCTCGGACTACTGCTGCGGTTAAACCTGCGGCAGTGGTACCTCTGCCTGAAGTGTAGAGCCCTCTTGGCGCAATACGCGACACATACTGAAGCATCTGGCTTTTAGCAGTACCGGGGTCACCGATGATAAGTGCGTTCATCTCGCCTCTAATGTTTACATCAGGGAGACTTCTAGATACTCCACCGAAGAGCAGGTACATGACGGCTTCTTTTAGGTGCTCATTGCCAAAGATGGAGGGAGCAATTGAACTCATGATTTTTCTATGCACCAAGGGGTCGCGGGAGAGTTCAAGGATTTTTGCTTCTTCCTCAGGCGTCGGCGGAGAGGTTTCAGGTTCTTTGCCCAAGACCTCTATGGAGTTGGCGTCTAATTGGAGGATGAAAGTGCGGAGTTTTCCCATACCCTGCAGTGAAGGCGCAAAAGCACGGACAATGCCCACGATTGACACGTGGTCTCCTGGACGTGCTACGTCAACGATTTCGTCACCGATTAACTTTACCGCCAAAACACGCGGCAACTGCCCCGGTGGGAGGTCTTCGGGTTTCTCTTGCAAACGTAGGTCCTGTGAGTCGATGAAGGTGGATTCTTCTTGGCTAAACTCGAAGGGGCCGTCTCTGCCGCAGTCGGGTGCCATACAAACTGAGGGTGCTTTTAGGAATTGTCCTGTCTGCTCAACTTGGTTGACTGTGCCGCATCGTTTGCATTTAAAAGCAGCAATCTGGACCATGGGGCGGACGGGTGTGGCTCTTACGACTATGCCTTCCACCATGACTAGTTTACTCATGTTCCTTGAACCCAATCGGCGCAGTTGCTCTTTGCCCAGCAACTTGACAACACGGACGATGAGTTTCTCGATTTTCTCTGCGTACTCAGCGTCTTCAATACGTAGCTGTTCATAGGCGCCTTTGCCCGCGTGCTGCAGGTACTCTTCAGGTTTAGCTAAAAGCAACTCCGCTAAAGCCTGATCAAAACCGTAGAGTTCCTCAAAATCTATGGTCAACGAATTTTTACCAGTGATGGCTAACTGGGCGATTCTTTGGCGGTACTTTTCTTTTTTAAAGAACTCTTGAAACCGCTTGGTGGGCTCAACGGTTTCCAGCGTCATGGCTTGTCCGCTCCGTTCTGCAGAATTTTGGCTTTCCATTCAGAAATTATCTTAACAAGCTGCTCATAGACGAGTTTTTCTTCTTTGGTCAACTTATTTAAAACTTGATCACTTTGTCCCGGTGCAGCAGCGAGGGCGACGATTTTTTTCAGCCGAGAGTTCACGATGTCGCGGGCCAAATGTTTTGCGCGGTCGGATTCGTGGTATTTCTCGGAGTCCTGAGAGCGGGTGGCTTGTTGATGTAATTCGAAGAGGAACCTGCGCAGTTTCGGGTAAAAGTCTGGTGGTAACTCGCTGATTTGGCCAGGAACCTGCACGCCCTCTTTCCACTGCGCTTTATAGAGTTTGGTAGAGTCCAAGATGTCGTCTTCGCGGAAATGAACCAAACCAGCGGCGGTAAGTTCTTTGGCTACCCAAAAATAAACCTCGTACTCGTTGCCTTCGTCAAAGGGACCAACAGTTAAGCCTGCAAGCTTTATTTCAGGGCAGTTGCGGTTTGCTACGATTTTAACCATAGAGTTCTCGTAGCAGAAGTCTAATGTGCAGATTTTGTTTGCCGCCAAGCTTGTCCCCCTCTTACTTGCCCTTTTTCAGGGTTCAAAGGATATAACGATTGCAGTTTTAAGGGTTTGCACTAGAACCGATGAGGCTACTGTATCATCTAGAACTTATATTTTCGGTGCTTTTTGCGTTTTTTTAGTGTGTTCATGGGTTGGCTTTTCTTTTAGATTCAAGATTTTGCTGCCTCAAAAAACCTGCCGACCCTCATTTTGGAGCTGCAAAATCGGTTTGGCAACTATGTATATCTTTGCTTGTTTAATTGAATAACAAATTTCAAATACCTGCCCATAAACATACAACGGCAGGTGCACATTAACAATGGGAAAGGACTCATACTTCCAAAAGAAACTTGAACCAATCAAGGTAACTAAGCAGAAACCGATTTCTCAACTTCTAAAAGAAATGGGCAAAACCGCTTATCAAGGCCGCAAACTAGGCGAAGCCGTTGACGTATGGGAAAACATGATTAAAGAAAAAGACACCGTCATCGCTATGGGTTTCGCGGGTTCGATGTCGACTGCGGGTCAGTGGACAATCATCAACTGGCTTATAGAGAATCGTTTCATAGACGTACTCGTCTCGACGGGCGCTAACGTGAGCGAAGACATAGTTGACGCCATGGGGTTAGGTTACTGGCAAGGCAGCCACATGGTCAACGACGAAGAACTCCTGCATGCAGACATAAACCGCTACTACGACGTCTTCGGCAAAGAAACCGACTACCGCAAGATGGAAGACCTCGTTACCGACTACGTTATGACCTGCAAAGAAGACTACTACTACACCTCAGCCGAATTCCTCTACGGCTTAGGCAAATTCCTCGGCAAGAAAAACATCCCCGCCATCACCGCAGTTGCCGCAGCCAACGGCGTCCCCATCTTCAGCCCAGCCATGGTGGACAGCGCATACGGCGAAACTTTCCTACTCGCCAAAAACAAAGGCCACAACGTCCACATCGACAGCGTTAAAGAATTCGACCAATTCGTCCAAATCGGCACTAAAACCAAAGAAGTCGGCGTCGTCTACATCGGTGGAGGCGTCCCCAAAGACCTCACCCAACTCATCGCCATATCCGTCTCGCCCATGACTGAAGACAAAGGCGTCAAAGGCAGAAAAGGCGGACTCCGCAAATCACTGCAGGAATACTACTACCCCCACAAGTACGCCATCCAAATCACCACCGACTCGCCACAATGGGGTGGACTCAGCGGCTGCACTTTGGAAGAGGCGATTAGCTGGGGTAAAATTAACAGCCAAACAGGAACCCGTGCCGTTTGCTACTGCGACGCAACTATCGCCCTGCCGCTCATATGTCACGCACTCGCGGAGCGCGTAACAGAGAAACGCAAGGGTCCAGACATGAGCTGGATCTTCAAAGACATGCCAAAAGCATAACCAACTATTCTTTTATTTTTTCTTATTTTTACTTAAACGATCGATCAAGGCGCTTGTCATTACTGGCATAACCATTGTGGCGTCTCCCTCAATCATGACGCGTTTAGCTTTCTCGCTAATCTTCCCCCAGCTGACTGCTTCGCGTGGTCGGGCGCCGCTCAGGCTGCCATCCCACTCGTCCGCCGTTGAGATGTAGACGACGTAGTCTAAGCCGTCTTTGAATTGGTTCCACCAGATCGTGTGGTGCTTGCTGATGCCGCCGCCCACGATGAGTGCGCCTGTTTTTTTGGAGTCAAACATGAGGTCGCTTAGTTGCCCTTCGTCTTTTAGGAGGTTTATGCGGAAGTCTTTGTGGTCTTGACTAAACATCCACAGTTGGTAGCCGACTGAACCGTCGGTTATGCCTGGCACGTGGATGGGGATGTTGTTTTTGGCTGCCCAGTAGAGAATCGAGGTTTCGTCGCAGCATCGTAGGCCGATTTCTCGGGATAACTCGGTTGTGGAGAGTTCTTTTTTGCCTTCCTTGTAGAGGTCAGCTAGTAGGGCTTGGATTTTTTTCTCCAAGATGACGCCGTAGCTGTCGTTGGGTACCAAGACGTTGCCGAGGCGGTTGACGCCTTCACGGTGAAGTTTGGTGTCGCTCATCATGAAGCTGCCTTTATAGTAGTCTCTCCAGCAGCGGGCAACATCGTGGTCTAAGGTGCCGCAGGTGGTGATTATGACATCCACGAGTTTGCGCTTAACGAGTTCACGGATGACGCCGCGTGTGCCTGTAGCGATTATGTCGGCAGTGAATGAAAGGAACTTGACGCATTTCTTGTCGTTAATCATGGCTTCGAGGATGTTGACGCCTGTTGCCAGTTTGCCCGCGGTGAAACCCCACGCCTGCTCCATCTGGCTGACAAGCTGGTCTACGGTCATGTTCTCTGTGAACTGGTAATCTTTAACTGGTATTTTGTGTGCTTCGTGAACTTTTTTTGGCATAATCTTGGCTCCGTTGCAATGGTTAAACGAAACTGAAGATAAATAGGTGTCGAAAAGCGGCTACGCCGATAAGTGGCTGATGATGCGTTGGTAGATGTCGGGGTCCATTTGGTCTTCATAGCCTGCGTAGATGCTGGGGTTGTCGTTGACTTCGACGACGACGTATTCGCCGTTGACTTCTTTTATGTCCACACCGTAGAGACCTTTGCCGATGACGCTGCAAGCTTTAAGAGCAACTTCACGCAACCGCGGCGGCATGTCCTTCTTCTGAACGCTAACAGTTCTACCCCAAATCACCGTCGGTTTGCCACGGAGTTTAGCGCCGTGCTTCCATTTGCCTTTAGGAATCATGTATTTGCAGACATAGAGTATGTCGTTGCCCAACACACCGACACGCCAATCAAACGCGGTTGGAGTAAACTTTTGGATAGCTAAGACATCGGATTTTTTGAAGAACCGTTTGGCGACTTCTCGGAAACTGGTTTCGCAGGCGGCTTTCTCGACGTAACGGCTAAAGCTCGTGTAGGGGGCTTTGATGACGACGGGTTTGCCCAAGGTGTCAAAGATTTCGGTGATTTTTTTGTGGCGCAAGTCGTCTTTGCTGAGGAAAACGGTGGGAATGCGGGGGATGTTGTGTTTTTCGAAGAGGGCGTATTGGTGGATTTTGTTGGCGCAGATTTTGATGGATTCGGGGTCGTCTATGACTTTTTTGCCCAGTTCCCAAGCGGTTTTGGAGACGATGTATGAGGTGAAGAGGGGGTCGGTGGTTGCGCGGATGAAGACAGCATCATAGTTGGGTATGTCTTGGATGTTTTCGCGGAACAAGAAGCTGAATTGGCTGCCTGATTTCTCTGCTGCCGCTTTAAAGTTCTGGAGAGCAGCTTCCTCGCGGGGGTCACTAAAATTATATTTTTCAACAAAACAAGCGATTCTAGACACCGATATGGTTCCCCTGCTGAGAAATCAGCATAATCTCTTTCGAGATTAACTTCAAATCAGCTTTTGACAGTTCGGTTTCTTTCAATGGTTCAAGGCCACACAGGAAGGCTTTATCCTCTGCTTTCTGAACATGTAACTTGCAAAGTGGAATTCTAAAGAGTTCATAAACCTTTTGTGAGATAGCGCTAATTTGCTCATCTGCTAACTCGGTTTTTCCAAACACAGACTTAACAGTATGTAACTCGCCTCTTAGGGGCTGTGCGCAGACAGTGAATTTGTAGTTCATGCCGAGGCTTTTCATGGCGCGGTAGAGGGCGCTTTGATTCTTTGCTACCTTGTAGCCTTCATGGATGAAGGGGTTAACTGCGAAAACCACCACTGGTAGTCCGACTTCTTTTATGATTTTCTTAACATTATCAGTTACAAGGAAAGGTGCAGTGGGGATGTTTGCTTTTTGGGCGCGAAGCAACAAAATCGGGGTGCGGCTGGCGTCGATGATGTTTTCGCATGAAGGGATAACCTGACTGCCCAAGACTTCAGCGTGCAAAGAAACATAATACCCAGTTTTTAGGTAGCGGTAATCGTTGGTTAAGTTGATGGTTGTGTCTTTTATCGATGACTCCAGAAATACAGCGGGTTTAACCGCGCGTAGATCATCACATAGGCCAATGCTTGAAACAACCAGCACCCATAGGACACCAAGGTTATAGGTGGCGTTATTCGTCTTGTTATATTTAAAATTAACGTTGTAGTTATCTGTATTTTATTTGCCGCTTTGGCCAAAAGCAGGCAGTTTTTAAGCTGTTTTCTGGATGGATAAATGTATGTGTAATCTTGTTTTGGCAGCATGATTGAATGTTAACTAGCCTTATTATTTCCCAGTTGTAGTTGGAGATTGTACATGAGCTTTGAGATTCAAGTGCTAACAGACCTTGCCGTCTTAATGGTCGTTGCCTCAGCGGTAGCCTTCATATTCTACAAACTCAAGCAACCCATAATAATCGGCTACCTAATTGCAGGCATCATCGTCGGGCCATTCACAACACCGTTCCATCTCGTTCAAAACGTCGAGTTCCTTTCAGTGTTTGCTGAAATCGGTGTCGTGCTCCTGCTCTTCACGATCGGTTTAGAGTTTCCCGTGCGTTATCTGCGCTCCATCGGGCGTGTAATTTTCGGCGTTTCAGCCATAGAAATAACCCTAATGATAGTCGTCAGCTGGGCTGTTGGAGCTTTTTTGGGCTGGGGCTTCTACGACACACTCTTCTTGGGTGCGGCACTCGCCAGCAGCAGCACCACCATCATCGCTAAAGTGTTGGGCGACATGGGGAAACTCAAAGAAATCTCCTCCACCTTGATGCTTGGGATTCTTGTCGTAGAAGACGTGGTTGTAGTGATTTTATTGGCTATGTTGCAGAACGTGGCAATTGTGCACACTGTCTCAGTTGTTGATGCGCTTTGGTTAGTTGCCAAACTGGTGATATTCATCGGCGGAACCTTAGTTTTAGGCGGCTTCTTCGTGCCCAAAGCACTCGACCGAGTTTCACAGGTAGCAAACAGAGAGATACTCTACATCTTGATGCTGGGCGTCTGCTTCCTGTTCGCCATCATGGCCACCCAAATTGGTTTCTCTGCAGGCATCGGCGCATTCATCATCGGAGTCGTCATCGCAAGGTCTAGACATCGAGAGGACATAAACCGCGAGATTGGGCCGTTCAAAATTGTTTTCGGCGCCATATTCTTTGTCTCCATGGGTGCCTTGATGGATATTACTCAAATCGCCGTCTACTGGTTCCCCGCAGTGATAATCACTATCGTAGTTATCGTTACAAAGTTGGCTAGCTGTGGTTTTGGTACTCGCCTTTTCCGTTACGACAAGACAACTTCGCTGCGGGTTGGTTTAGGTATGGGGCAAATCGGTGAATTCGCTTTCATCGTTGCCAAAGCAGGGCAAGATGTGGGTGTAACGAGCAGTTTTCTTTTACCCATAATCGGAGTCGCCACCATGATCACCGCTTTCACAACGCCATACCTAATCAAATTCTCACACAAACCAAACCCCAACAACCCAACAGATTACTTGTACAGTCAAGTTTAAAATAACGCCCAGCAGATTAGGCTGTAAATAGAACCTGTTGGATGGCGCCTCCACGTATAAACCACTTGAAGTCCTCGGACCTGAACACGAGTTTGCCCTCGTAAACCCCGACCTGCAAGTTTTACCCATAGCCGACAAAATCATCAAAGGCTACTGCGGACGCATGTTGAACTTTATCGAGTTACCTGAGTTCACTTTCGGCAAAGAGTTGCAGTTGCATGTGATGGAGATCAAAGCGAACGAGCCGTTTCAGTCTCCGTCCGAGTTTGAGGAGACCATTCAGTCGGCGGTGTCCACCCTAAACGGAATCGTGCAGAAACACGGCGCCATGCTTCTGGGCACAGGCATGCACCCCCTGCTACAACTCCAAGACACCGCCATCTGGCCTCACTACCACAGAAAAATCTACGACGCATACGGCAAAATCTTCAACCTAAACCAACATGGATGGCTAAACATCCAAAGCTTCCACCTTAACCTGCCCTACCAAAAAGAAACCGACGCCATCCAAATTCACAACCAACTCGCTAACCTCTGCGCCTACCTGCCCGCAGTAGCGGCTTCATCGCCCATCTTCGAAGGCAAAGCGGGACCTGACTTGGACAACCGACTTCAGTTCTACAAGGCAAACCAGAAAGAAGTTCCCTCAGTCGCAGGCGACATCATCCCCGACTATGTTTCCTCAATCGGGCAATACAAGCGGGATGTTATCGGGCGGTACTCCAAAGACTTAGCCGCCGCTGGCGCAGACGAAACCCTGCTGAATCGGGAGTGGGTTAATTCGAGGGGTGTGATTTTCCGTTTTGACCGCTCTGCGCTTGAGGTGAGGGTGATGGATGAACAGGAATGCATCAAGATGGATGTAGCGTTTGCCTGCTTTATCCGCGCCACGCTAAGAGGCTTAATCGCGGAGAAAGCGGAGCTTGCACCGCATAAGGTTCTCGTTGCGGACTTCAACGCTGTTATCAAAGAAGGTTTAGCCACACACGTATCCAGTCCACTCGGCGAAACCGCTCGGCAAGTTTGCCAACACTACCTCAAACTTGCCACACAGTACGCGGAGGGCGACGAGAAAAAGTACCTCCCACTTGTTAAACGCCGAATTGATGGCGGCTGCCTCTCAGAACTCATCCGCGCCAAAGTGCGGCAGCGTGCAGAGAAAACAATTTTCCATGAAGCAATCGTTGATGTGTATTCAACCCTTATTAATTGCCTGCGTAATAATGAACCGTTTTAAGGTGAACTTCCATGTCCAAGGAAGACAATAAGGGAACAACCTACAGCTTTGACGTTTGCAGCCAATGCAAATCTATCTGTTGCCAAGACGCCAAACCACCCTTAACAGAGAACCGTAAAACAATCATCCAAGACTACATTAAGAAAAAGAAACTCCGCGTCACCGAACCCTTCTCTAAAGAAGAATACACTTATCCAGCCGTGGACAGCGATGTTTACTGTAAACTGTTTAATAAGAAAACGGGCAAATGCATGGTTCACCCCGTAAAACCCGAAACCTGCGTTGCTGGCCCCTTCACTTTTGACATAAACTTTAACACGCAAAAGGTTTGTTTCTTCCTCAAAAAAGAGGAAATCTGTGCTTACGCTGGTGTTCTGTTCAGGGATAAACCCGCCTTAAAAGAGCATTTTGAGGTTGCACGCAAACAAATTCTCACACTCATCGATCAACTCAGCGCAGACGAGTTGCGGGCACTGATGAAAATTGAGGAACCGCAGACTTTCAAGTTCTGCGAGGAACCTCTCTCGCCTGAAGTCATCCGAAAACTGGACTTATAGAAACCCCGCGTCACGTAGCTTCAATGCGAGAGCGATGTTGCCTTTGAACTGGACTTTACCAGTGAAGAAGGCTTTCTCGGCGCTTATTTTTCCATTTACTAACTCCAAAAAATCCGCTTGAGCCATCTTCAATGTCAGGTCAGGTGAGGAATATAAGCCTGGGGTTACTTGCATTTTCTGGTCTTTAATGGTGACTGTCCAGTCGCCGCCGTCAACTCCAGAAACATTAATCAGAGCCACAACATTGATGCCTGCTGCTCTTTCAGCTTTAAAACGTGTGGGCAAGATTTTTTCAAAAAACTCTTGTGGGGTTTGTGCATGTGTCTCCATTCAATACACTTCAGTACACTGTAGTTTGGCTGGGCTTTTGAACTTTACCTGAAGAGGTCTTTCTCTTTTGAGCGAATCAACGTTGGGGCTGGCTCGTCGGTTGAGATATAATTGTATCCTCTGATGATAGCGACTGGGATACCTTCGTCTGCTTGTCCAATCACCAACTCCGCCGCAGAAGCCAACTCATCTGCAACAGCAGTCTGCTTTACACGCAACACGTAACCAAAGAGGTCTTTTTCGCCCCTCCGATCCCTAATCGGAACCAATCCCGCAACGCCCACAGCCACGTTAATTTCACCCAAGCGGAACGGCCTGCCATGGGTGTCTGAAACAATAACCGCTACGTCGGCATCGGTGAGGCGCTTGATTTCTTGCCTTATGCCTTCCGCTGATGCGTGTGGTTTTTTGGGTAGCGGTACAACGTTGTTTTCGCCTGATACGTTTGAGCGGTCTACACCTGCGTTGGCGCTTATGGTTCCGCTGTAGGTTTCTGTTATGATGCTGTTGGGGCCTATGCAGACTAAGTCTTTGGTTTCCTGCAGGATAACCTCGACGAGTGCGGGGTCTTTGTTGGTTTGCTTTGCGATTTCGATGGCTTTAGGTGACGGTTTGACGGTGTCGAGGTTAATTATGTTGCCCTCAGCTTTTGAAACCACAACATGGGTAACCACCACAACATCGTGGGGTTGGATTGGAGTTTTCTGTTTGTTTGCTGCTTCCACGATTAGTTTGCCTAAATTGTCGCCGGGTTGGATTAACGGTAAACCTGTTACGGGGATCACTTGGATAGTGTTCGTAGTTGTGTCTCCTTTTAAGAAAGCCTAACAGAGCCTAAACTTAAATTTTTTCCATTAAAGAAACAGAAACCAAAAAAGGTAAAATTTGAAATTTAGAGGAAGAGACCTTGATGGTCTCGGTGGGTGTTTATTTTGTGCGGAACTTTTGGAGTTTCTGCAGCATCAATTTGTCGCCTTCAGCGTCACCAGCGCAGGTTGCGATGATGCCGTCGACTAGGCCGACGAGTCTTGCTGCTTTCTCTTCAACAGTATCCATCGTGGCTGTTACTGGCCAGCCGATGACTTTCACGATTTCCTTGTTCTTTTCTGTTCCGACTAGGAAGTATGCATAGAGTGGCTTGCCCATTTTCTTGCATGCAGCAGATACTGCTTTGAGTTGCTCGAATGAGTCGTCGTTGAGTCTCATGAAGTAGACGAAGTCCCATGGCTCTTGGGCGCGTTTGATTGCGTCTTCAACTGATGACCTTGCGCTGAGTAAGCAGCCGAGTTTTAGGTTTTTGGTTTTTACTTTGTCGCTTCGTATGAAGTCTCGTGCAGCTTCGGATGAGGGAAGCATTTTGATTGGTTCGCCAACGCTTGGCTTGTCACCCATGGTTACTGCTAAACCGTCTAAGCCGACGATGTCGGATGCGAGGGCTAAGGCTCCGACTTCAACGGGTCCTTTATAGTGTAGAATGAAGATTGGGCAGACATATTTGTCTGGGTACTTGTTTTTGAGTAAGCAGCTTACAACGACGCCGCTTGGTGCTGGATAGCCTGCTGCGCTGTCAGTTACGTTCCATCCATCAACGAGGTCTTTGAGTTCTTCGGCAAGCTTAAAGAATTTACGTGTGGGGACAAATTCGTTTAATATTTTCATGGAGAGTTCACTTCAGCTTAGAAGGGGAGCGCTTTTGGGTTAAAAAATCTTTTGTATAAGCTTGACTTGAAGTAACAATACAGGGCTCCTTTCCTGATTACTTGCTTAACTCGCCTAAATCAGCTTTTTTTGTTGGCTAAGCATTGTTTTTGGCGCGTTGCCTCTTGAGCTTTGAGATTTTAACGATTGCTTCCTTATCAGCTTGAGCGACGTCGGCTTCTAACCCCTCTACCAACCGCATCCCAAGCTTTGACCGCACGATTACAGTCGAATATCCCAACTTGCTCCCCACCGATCCCACCGAAACATCCGCCAACCGCGAAGTAAAATCGTCACAGAAACTGCATGCAGCTTCAGAAGCCCCATGTAAATCCTTAACTTTACAGCTTACTTCTTTCGCCTCACTTTGGGCGATAAATTTGCCTTGCCGAACCTGAGTTTTGTCCACCTTGTCTAAGTCAATTCCTAAACGTGCCTTCAGTTCCCCTTTGAGTTTGTCGTGATTGAAGCATCCGTAACAGAACAACCCGATGACGGTAACTTCGCAGTTGACTTTGGTTTGCTGGATTTTCCTTGCAACACCCGCCTCGCAAGGGGTGCAAACGATGGCTACGCGGTTTTTTCCTTGACTGACAAGTTCCCGTAGCTTGCTGTTTACGTCTACACGGAGGTACGTTGTGCCTTTCGCTGCCAATACCTCTTCGGCGTTTTCGGCGACAACGGCTTGGGCAGTGTAACCTTCCCCTCGCTTTACCACAACCGCGGCATCAAACAAGCCTTCACGCAACCCCTTGAGCAGCAACGCGGAAACTACTCCGCCATCCTGCCCCTCAATGGGGGTTTTGGCTGAGAACAAATCGAGGTAAATTCCTAAATCTTCATCTTCTAGGGGTTTTTGGGGGTCTTCTTGTTTTGGCGGCATTTTGGTGGGCTCGGTTTAATAGGAAGCTAGGGGGTTGGTGCAAATAAAGTTTTAAAACCCAAACAACTAACAACACTTCACACCAAAAGTGATTACATGCCCGACAAACCCGCCGAAAGCCACAAAATCCGCTACCTACACGGCGACCAAACCCTACTCAGCCAAATCAAACCCCTATGGGAAAAACTCAACCAATACCACTGCGTTCGCTCTGAGCATTTCAAGGAACACTACAAAGCAATGACTTTTGAAAATCGGTGTAATGGTTTGCTCAAGAAGGCGGCTGGAGGGCAGCTGCGGGTGGACTTAGCCGTCTATGACGCCACAGGACAAGGAGTCGGCTACGTAATCAGCACCATAAATTCCGAGAAAGTCGGCGAAGTCGAATCCGTCTACGTCGAAGAAGACTTTAGGCGAAACGGCGTAGGTGACCAGTTGATGCGGAATGCGTTGGCTTGGATGGATCAAAACGGTGTAGCCTCAAAACAGGTTGAGGTGTCGGTGGGCAATGAAGTTGCTTGGAGTTTCTATCGGCGATTCGGTTTTTTGCCACGCAAGACTCTACTTAAACAGAAAACCCTGCCTTCCTGAGATCCTCTATCAGCTTCTGCAATCAGTCTCTAACGAAGCTTATACCCGGTTAGTGCTGATGACTGGGTTCATGGAGATTGCCAAACGCGTTCTGCACTACCTCGTTGAGGGCGGGGTGAATATGCATGCCCCTTGCTATGGGACCATAGTCTCCGTTGCCGCTAACCATAGCGTTAGTTATTTCCTGAATAACAACTGCCGCTTCGGGCCCGATTATGTGACCGCCCAAAATCTTTCCCGTTTTAGCGTCTACGATGACTTTGACGAAACCCTCAGGGTTCCCCATCGCAGCACCCATCGCAGTATCCCGATAATACGCTTTACCGACTGCTATACTGTAACGCTTTTTTGCTTCTTCCTCTTTTAAGCCGACCGCGGCAATTTGGGGGTACGTGAAGACGGCGTGGGGTGTAGCTGAGAAATCCATCTTGACCTTGTGGTCGTGGGTGCTGTTATGCCAAACCAAACCTGCTTCGTAGTTAGCGGAGTGCTTAAACATCTCTTTGCCGATGGCGTCACCGAAAGCATAAATGTGTTTCTTGCTGGTTTCGAGGTACTCGTTGACCTCTATGAAGCCGCGCCCGTCGAGTTTAACGCCTGTTTTTTCGGGTTTGAGCAGGTCGGCGTTTGAGATTCTGCCCGTAGCTATAAGGAGGGCTTCGGCTGTGAAGGTTTTCATTGTTCCATCAACGCGGTTTCGCGTCACCAGAGTTTTTTGTTCACCGTCCTGTTTGACTTCAAGCGCCTCATAACCGAGGTAAACATCCATACGCTTAGAAACCTCTCGCAGAAGCAACTCGGAGACTTCAGGTTCCTCTTCGGGCAGCAACCTGTCCGCGCGCTGGATGACTGTGGTTTTGGTGCCCAACGCAGAGAAGAAGTGCCCGTACTCCATGCCGATGTAGCCGCCGCCAACTATTATGATACTCTTAGGCTGCCTCTGAAGTTGCAATACTGTGTCGCTGGTGAGATAGTTGACGCTCTCTATGCCCTTAATCGGGGGAATAGCGGTGCGTGCGCCTGACGCGATAAAAATCACTTTTCCTTTAATGGTTTGGTTGCCGACTTGCATAGTGTAGTCTGAGGTGAATTCGCCGTGTTCTTTGAACCACTTCATGTTGGGGGTAGCTTCGACTGCCGCTGCTTGCTGAGATGTGTCGTGGTCTACGAGGGCATGCATACGCGCCATGATACTGCCAAAATCCACGGAATCCACTGTTGCTTTGATGCCTAGTTTTTCCGAGTCTTTCATCGTTTGGATTACGTCTGCAGGGTGGATGAGCATCTTTGAGGGCACACAACCGACGTTTATGCAGGTGCCGCCCATTCGGCCGCCTTCCACCACCGCCACCTTAAAACCTGAATCCACCGCAACCGACGCAACAAGCATCCCTGAACCTGAACCTACAACTATGACGTCAAATTCTTCCATAAATAAGCCTCATAAGTATTGTACATTTAATGGCATTTTTATTTAGATAAACCTTTCAATTGCAAACGGGGCTTTCAAAAAAGCCTTTAAGCGCCCTTATGTATCACTTTCTATTGGAGATTTTTGTGTCTAAGAAACCTTCGGCTGAAGAGCAAAAAAAGAAGCAAGCCTACTACAGCAAAGGCGAAAAGAAAGCTAAAGCCGTCAAAAAGTAGCTCCCCCCAGAAATTTGGGTCGACATCGGCGGTCACGAACGGCATCAAAGCTTTCTATCTCTTCTTTTTTTAGTGGCAACACGATTCGCGACACCAAACCGTTGAGGCTATAGGGGAGACGTATGAGGCGGTATTCACCTGTGGTTACCCACTCGTCGATGTGGAAACCTGCATTCTTCACTTCTTGGGCTAATCGAAGGCGTTCTTGACTTGTGAATCTGCAGGCGACTTGATCAAACACATGCACATGAAACCCTCTGCCTGAATAGACGATTCGCAAATCCGCAAACCGCCGCTCAAGAAATTCATACAGACCGATGGCTTCTTTCTGCACGATGCCCAGTTCGAGTTCACAGAAACTCAAGCCCTGCCGCCGCTTCAACTTATCAGCTAACGTGCCATGTACGGGGCAAGTGACGTTTTCAGGATCCAAATCAAAAGCAAGCTCCTGCCCGATGACTTGGCCGTCTGAGTCGTAGACGTTTCGGTCGTAGTAGACGGCTTCAGGCAAAAACTCCAAAACCTGCGCTTGCACATCCACCAAATCCTTGTACTCGTCGATTATTATGGTGGTGGCTGCGTCTTCTTTGTATTTTTCCAAAAAAATCTTGGTGTGCCTGCCCATGATGACTGCAAATTTGGTGTTCATCAAGAGGGGCCCAAACCAGTCGGCGACTTTTTTTTGGTTGAATTCTTCTGTATAGAACTCTTTTCTTTCCTCTAAAGTGGCATAGCGCATGCCCGTGGGCAGGTGATATTTGGTCATAAACACCAAGTATAGTTAGGCGCTGTTACCGAAATGGTTTGTGGAAACCCTAATATGCCCCCGTCTCCGAAGTTTAATTGGTGACTTGTTTTGCCTATTGATCCTGATTTTCAAACTAAACGCCAAGCCACTGGCGAGCATAGTGGCCACAAAGTCTGGGGCCCCGTTGAACCCCCAACAACCCTTGGAATCCATGGAACAAACGTTGCGGTGGATTGGGATGTATGCATCGGAGACGGCGTATGCGCAGACGTCTGCCCCGTGTCGCTCTACGAGATGGTGGACACGCCTGGGCACCCCCTTTCGAACCGAAAAGCTGACCCAGCCCGCGAATCGGAGTGCATTCAGTGTCTTGCGTGTGAGCTGCAGTGTCCAGCGGCTGCGATTAAAATTACTCAAGCACCATAAAACTGCTGCATAGAAAGGAAAAAGTTTTGGGCTGACCACTACTTGGTCAGTTTTCTCTATTTTACCAAAGCCAAGTTTTTGTTGACTTTGTCCCAGTTGACGACGTTCCAAAATGCGTCGACGAATTTGGCGCGGTCATTCTTGTAGTCCACGTAGTAGGCGTGTTCCCAAACGTCGAGAACCATCAGGATTTGGAATGTGGGGTACACGTTGACGTTGTGCTTCTCTATCTGCATAACCAGCGGTCTTCCGATGCAGGGGTGAACCGCCAGTGCTGCCCAACCTGAGCCTTCCGTGCTGACTGCTGCTGCGGTAAAGATTTTTTTGAACCGCTCAAAACTGCCATAATTGTTGTTAATCAATTCTGCTACGGGTCCGTTTGGTTCTCCTCCGCCGCCTTTGCCCGCGGGCGCCATGTTTTCCCAGAAAGTCGTGTGCAGAAGGTGGCCGCCTATGTTGAAGGCGAGTTCTTTGGTTACGGCTTTTATGTCGAGGATGGTGTTTTGTGCTCTTGATTCGTCGATTTTTGCGAAGATGGCGTTGGCGTCGTTGACGTATTTCTGGTGGTGTTTGTCGTGGTGCAGTTTTAGCTGCTCCTCGCTTATGTATGGGGCGAGGGCGTTGTAGTCGTAGGGTAGTTTGGGTAGTGTAAAGGTTTTTACTTTTTCCATAAAGTTCACCAAAAATCTACTAGGCAAAAGAAAAACAGAATTAATATACTTTGCCTTAAAGCCATAAAGCGCTGACCTGCTTACTATCGGGCTGAGGTTGAAGACAAGAAGAACTCAAGCGGAACTATGCTTGTTTCTCTTCAAATATAACCCTAAGCAGGCAACTGCAAAAGCCACCGCCGCAACTGCCACACCCAACAGCACACTTGGAAATGGCTCAGGCTTTAGCGGTTCAACAGTGAAATAGTATGTTCCTGATGTGCCGACGTTTCCAAAAGTATCGGTCGCATAGACGGTTACGTTATGTGCACCTAAAGGCACATCTCCAAGGGTCAGGTTTCCTGCGAACGTGACGTTGCTTTGTCCATCTAAACTGTAACTTAAAGAGTCAACTGGTTTATTGGCGCTAAATATCAGTGAATCCTTCACTGTCAATGTGCTATTCTGGGGCGAAGAGGCGGAAATCACAGGGGGAACGGTTCCGTAGCCCAACGGAGTATACTGGTCGTTGATGTTGTGCATTTTGTAGCTGAATCCTATGAATTGTTTGCCGTTGAATGCAGGCGCTGCACTGGTTCCCCCCAGCAGGTAAATTTTGTCGTTGCATGCCACCGCACCAAAGCCTGCAAGCATAGAGTGATACATAACGTATTTCCATGTGTCATTTGTGGGGTTGTAAGCGGCGACTACGTTGGAGCCGAAAACGTAAATCAACTTGGGCGCATAGATGCCTGTTGTGGCTACAGTTTGCTCTTGAGAGTCAAGGTAGCTTGGAAGAGGAGTTTTAGCTGTCCAGCTGTCGTTTTCTGGGTTATACAGTAATGTGGCTTTTTTGTAGCCATACTCAAATGACTCAAATGTAGGTAAAACGCTGCCAAACCAAACTATTTGGTTATCCAGTGAGGTTGAGATTCCAAAGCTTATGTTAAAGGCGCGGATTGACTGGTAGGCCCCGTTGTATTCATTGTACTGCAAGGGTGCCTTTGTGGTGTATGTGTCCGTGGCTGGGTCGTATTCCCAGTTGAGGGTGTGGTCAGGTAAGCCGCTGATTAAGTAGATTTTGTTGCCTACAGTGTTTGCTCCAAGTAGCCATCTTGCGCTGGGCATAGCTGCTTTGGTAGTCCAAGTGTCAGTGGTGGGGTCGTAAACCTCGTTTACTGCGCAATGCAGGGAATCCCGCATGTTAGTTGCATTCGGTATCGTGCCGCCGAAGCAGTAAATTTTGCCCTCATATACTGCTAAGGCAAACTGTGTTCGCGCAGTCGGCATCGGAGCTTTAGTTGTCCATGTGTCGGTTTCTGGGTCATACATTTGGTTAAAAGCTGACGCTTGGCTGCTTTCATTGTATCCGCCTATAGCGTAGATTTTGCCATTGACTGTAGCCGCTTGGAGTCCATTTCTTTCTGTCGGCATCGACGCCATGGTTTCCCAATGGTTGCTTAGGGGGGTTTGAGTACTGTTTGTTGTTTGTGAAGATGCAAAATGGTCAGTTTTTGCTATAGTGGGGATTATGATTAGTATGAGGGTTAAGAGTAATATGCCAGTTTTCTTCATTTATTTCCACCTGTTTCTTGTCATTTTGTTCCCTGTAGGTGAGGATGGAGATGTGGGTTTTAGTTCTACTCAGGGAACAAACTGTTCCATTGTTGGAACAGAAAGCGCTTACAGTTAGCGGTTAATGATTTCTGTTCTGTTTTCTCTTAAAAACCACAAAAAATGCGCTAGCACCTGCTATAACTAAAATAGCATAAGCTACAAGTACCACGTCATATGTTGGGCTTTCGGTGGGGTTAATTAATACTGTGAAATGCGCCATTTCTGATTGCCCCATATTTCCATAAGTATCTTTTGCGTATACTGTGAGAGTGTGGTTGCCTACAGGTATTGTTAGGGTTGTGTTGGCTGTTATGGTTATCTGGGTGCTGTTGTCAAGGCTATAACCTAACCAAGAGGCGGCCTCGTTTATGGTGAAGTTTAGCGGAACACTATTTTGATTAAACACCTCTCCATCTATCTCGCACAGGGTGATGTTTGGGGGGCTTTGTATCGCCTACCCTGAAATAGACAGTTGCTTCGCTTGTTATGGTGGGGATTTCAGAGTTCGCCCTGCATGCTCTCATATAAACCGTGACGTTGTGCTGGCCCTCAGGCAGAAAGTAGAGTTCACCGGTTGCGGTCATGCTGCCAAAGAAGAGGTCATATTGGTATGTTTGGAAGCTTTTTGTGCGTAATATGTAGAGTCCTTGACCGTCAACGCAGTAGGTGGCTGTATAGGTCAAGTTTTGCCCCATCGTGCTAGCGGAAGCTTCTATGGGGATGACGCTTTTGGGGCTATATGAGATATTGCAAGGAGAATAGATGTTTATCTCGCCGCCTGTTGTAGGGGTATCCTGTGTTTTTGTAGTTGATACCGTGAAGTAAACGGTTGCTTCTCCACTAACCACGTAAGGCGGAGTTCCATTTGGGTAGTCTGAGCTGATGTAGATTGTAAGTTTATGCTGCCCTATAGGCAACTTGGGCAAATCTACATCCACATATATGCCACCGTATGAGACACTCCAAAATTCGTCACGTATATTGTCCTTACTTACCTTGATGAGTGGGCCATCGTCGATGGTGTAGTTTGCTGCATAAACATTGCTTGGGCCGTAGCGAATGTCTAGGGCGGCATCTAGGTGTAGGGATTCAGTTGGAGTGTAGGTTCGGTTATAGGGGGAGAAAAGTTTCACTTTGCCTTGACAGATGAGTACGTTTTGGGTCTGTGCTGCTGATATCGCTGGTGTGCTCAACAGGGGCACGAGCAGTATGAGGATTAGCATCAGTGCTTTTTTTGTCATGGCTCGTTCTCCCGTCGTTTTTGCCTGTAAAATAACGCGATTATAAACGATGTAACTATAACCACTAAGACAAACGCTATCAAGCCCCACGGTTGCTGCGCTAAAGCAACTTCAGGTATTCGTACTGAGAACTGAGCCATCCCAGACTGCCCCATGTTTCCAGCTGTATCATTAGCATACAAGACTATACTGTGACTTCCTGAGGCAACGGTTAGAGTGGTATTACCCGCTATGTCCATTAAGGTGCCATTATCAAGTCGATAAGCAGTCCACGCGGCGGGCTCGTTTATGGTAAAGTTGAGCGGTACAAGGGTCTGATTGAACACCACACCATCCACTGCCTCAAGAGTTATACTTGGCTGGACGTTGTCACCGATAGTAAAGTAAACGGTTGCCTCACCTGACATTGTTGGAGGTTTTGCAGTGGTTTCAATGTAGGTTTTTAGGTATACGGTAAGTTTGTGTGTTCCTTCAGTCAACGTGGGTAGTGTGGCAGTTCCAACTAAGGCTCCAAAGAATGGATCCCAAGAGTGTGTCTGGAGGGATTCTGTATTTAGTTTGTGGGGGGCGCCATCGTCGATGGTGTAGGTTCCTTCGTAAATTATGTTTGCTCCTCCGAGTGTGGCTGAGGAGGCTTTTATGGCTATGACTTCGTCGCGGTTGTAGGTTCGGTTGCAGGGCGAATAGATGGTCACACCATTTCCACTGGTGGGGGTGTCTTGTGTTTTTGTAGCTGATATTGAGCTGTCTTGGGTTTGCACTGTAGAAACCTGCGTAAAGGGAATTAATGAAACATTCAAAAGTATGGTTATCAGCAGCCATGTTTTCTTCATGCGCTTTCACGGTTAAAGTAGATTTTAGAAGCGGCTTATCACTCTCCCCAAGGAACAGGGTGTTCTCCAAAAAGAACAAACCTCCAAGCAGTTTATGGCGCAATCCACAACCATCCTGCAACCTGGCGCTAGAGAAAAGCCAGATTTCGGCGTAACCGCCTTTACAGTCATATCCAGCGATTTGGCTGCTTTATATAAGGGAGGGGAGGTCAGCTTTGAGACGTCGCGTGGCGGTCAATTATATGACGTAGGTTTCTTGTATGGTTACCAGTCCGTTGTCGCCGACGATGTGCTTCAAATCGGGCAGTAGCGGTTCCAGCTTCTCTTGAGAGTCAACTACTTCAATGAGTAAGGGCATATTTACTAAAACGCCTTCCAAATGAAGCGAGGATTTGCCTCTTTTACCAAATCCATTCACGCCAGTCCAAACTGTTGCACCCGAAACTTTGGCTTTCATCAGAAAATCCATCACCAAAGTCTGCAAACGTTTTCCCCCGACTTCGTCGTTGCGTTTTATTCTGATTGTTAAACTCCACATTTTCTGTCTCAATCAAAACACCCTCTCAACAACTGCTGTCCCTAGAAGCCTGCCAAGGATAACCGCCACAAACGAGAACCCAACGTTTGCCGCCATATCTAAAGCTGCGGCGCCTAATCGGTGATTATCCATCAGGTTAACTGTTTCAAGTTCGAAAGAGGACATCGTAGTGTAGGAGCCGCAGAAACCTATCGCCATAAATAGAGTGTACCTTGAGTCTAAGTTAAACGCCAAAGATAGAACCGAGAACAACCCCAAAATGAAGCTTCCTGAAACATTAACCATCAAAACATTAACTGGAAGCCCAAAAAAAGTCACTGGAGACTCCACCATTCTGTACCGTAAATAGGCTCCAATCACGGCGCCGAGTGCTAAGAGGCCAAATTCCAGCCATTTCATGTCTGCTACCTTTGACTTTAGGTAGGCATTATCAGCATCCAGGTTTGTGCGGTTCTGGCAAATGCCACGGCTAATGCCATAGCCACACTTGATGCCGCTCTGCAACTATTAAACTTTAAGCCTACAGAAAGTGTATTTTGGGCTGTTATGACCTCGATGGATTAGGCTAATGCTATATAGGACTAATCCAATAATGGAAGCTGAAGAGAGATGGCGGCAACCTGTCCCGACGTAACAGTAGTAGGACACTTTTCAGTAGACACCCTCAAACTGCCCACAAGAAAAGCGCCTTTTGTAGTTTTAGGCGGTTCAGCAACCTACACCTCCTTTGCTGCCAAAACGCTCGGCGCCTCAGTTAGTGTGATTTCAAGGGTTGGCAAAGGTTTTCCGCAAGCGTATTTGTGGTGGCTGGAACAGGAAGGCATCAACATATCCGCAGTCACAAGGTACCCTGACGAGGCTACAACGGGCTTCGAGTTAGAGTATAACCAAGACTTTTCAGAGCGGAAACTGAGACTCAAAAACAAAGGCACCCCCATAACCCTCAACGACATCCCTAAAGATTTCCGCGGCAAAGCAGTCCACTTGGCGCCCATTGCTAATGAAATCAGTTTTGAAGTGTCTGAGCAACTTAAAAAATGCGCTGACGTGCTTTCGCTTGATCCTCAGGGTTTGATTCGCAGCTTCGATGAGCAAGGCAACGTCGCCGAAGACGCCATCGTAGACAGCCACATCTTTAGCTTAATTAACATCTTAAAGGCTTCACAGAACGAAATCTACGCATTAACAGGCGAGAAAGACCTCAAACCAGCCCTAAAAACCATTCATGACATCGGCGTAGAAACAGTCATCGTAACCTTGGGCGCCAAAGGTTCCGTGCTCTCCGTGGAGGGTGCGGAGTACAACATCGGTGTTTGTCCATCACAGGTGCTAGTTGACCCCACAGGCGCAGGAGACGTTTTCATGGGTGGTTTCTTAACAGAGTATCTGGGTCAGAAGGAGTCGCTTTGGTGTGCTGCGGTTGGTTCTGCTGCCGCGTCATGTGTAGTGGAAGGGATCGGCCCCACATATTTTGGTAAGAAAGAAATAATTTATGAACGGGCACAGCGACTTTTCGAAAAAGAACTCAAACAATAAGGTTGCTCAAGCGGTCTGCAGTACGGTAGGTAATTCTCCGAAGCGCGCTTTATCGTAGGGTTCCGCGTCCTTCATAAGATCACTCAGCACTTTGTTTTGGGCTTCTTCCATGCTCATATTCCAGTCTTTCCGCACCCTGTACGCGGTGTATTCTTCCAGGGTTTTGAATTGGGTTTCTTTGCGCATCATGTAGTCGCCCCAGAAGCCACGTGTAAGTGTACGCTTGGGACTTTTGATGTTGCAGTGAAAAATGTAAGGTTCAGACCATCTCAAGTTGTTAAACCACGGTGGGAACCGGTGCCCCCAGATGCTATCGCCCGAAACCTGTTCATAGTAGTTTTCTTTTAGACCCCAACGTAACTCGGGGCTCCATGTGAATAATCTGCCTTCGAAGGCGCCGAATGGTAAGGATTTAGATTGATGCTGCAGGTCTGGTTCAAGGTTTATTCGGGGTACGTCAATGACGTAGTATCGGTCTTGGTCTAGCTGTTTTAATCTGCCCATCCACTCTTTTAGGCACTCAGTGTTTCGGGCGACCAAATCGCTGTCCCACTTAAACACCCACTTATAACTAACATTAACCAACCCAATGTGTAGCGCTAATGCAAAAGCGAAGGGTCCACCGCCATAGAATCGCATATGCTTAATCTTTGGGTTCTTCGCGGCAAGTGACTCCACGATTTCTGTGGTGTGATCTTCAACTGAGCTGTCAACCACGATTATCTCGTCTGCGACGTCTTGGATGGAGAGTATGCAGGGTTTAATCCAGCGTTCTTCGTCTTTAACGGCAACAAGGAAGCTTACGCCGTCTTTGTGGTAGCGGGGTTTTTTTATTAGTCCAAGTTTCGGCGCGGCTGATACAACGCTTTTGATTGAGCAAACGACTTTGTCGCGGAGAACCATCTGGTCGTTCAAGGCTTCTCCCTCATGTAACCTGCCGAGATTTAGAGACTTATGCTTGAAAGGCGGTTTAAGTTTTACGCTTTTAATACCATATATTCAGAATTTGAATACCGAATGAAAAGGAACTTAAGCAATAGCCGTATATGTAGAGAGTAAAATAGTAATATGAGCGTGACTTGTTTGGGTCGCATCGACAAAGGCGTAACGTGTAACGTATCAGGATGCAAAAACGAAGCAGCCCGTTCCATGACTGCTGAAAAAGTTAAAGCTGCAGGATTAAACATCAACACTGCAGAGAAACGCGCATACCTATGTAAAGAACACTACAAAGAATTCAAAAAGAAAACCAAGAAAGACAAGACCCTCGAGAAGTGGCGCTACGGATAGAGGCGTAATTCTATGCGCATTTTACAGTTACATTCCAACTTTATAGTTTTCAAACCCATAGAGAAAGAAATCAACATAGCCGAAGAAGCCTCCAAAGAAGAAACCCGCATCGAAGAAGTCGTTGTGCTCTTCGTTGCGGTTGAGGAAGGCGACAGTTCAGCGTTGGCACAGAAAGCCATAGATGACGCCCGTGCGTTCTTGGGTAAACTCAAAGTTAACCGCGTCCTCATCTACCCCTTCGCGCACCTCAGCAGTAATCTCAGCCAACCCAGCCAAGCACTCGCCATAATCAAAGACATGGAAGTCTACGCCAAAAGCAAAGGCATAGAAACCTTCCGCGCCCCGTTTGGCTGGAACAAGCAATTCACTATATCCATCAAAGGGCACCCGCTGGCTGAGATGGCTCGCAGCTACACTTCTACACAGGAAGTGGCGGAAGCGAAGGCGCCCTGTGAAGGCAAAAAGGAAGAGGAACCTGTCTCTGCGGCGCTTAAAGCAGAAGACACCCTGAAGTCTTATTGGCATATTCTGCAAACGGACGGTTCATTGGTGCCGATTGAAGAGTACAAGTTCAAAGGCAAAAGTAACCTGCAGAAATTTAGCCAATACGAAATCAAGAAGACCCGCGCCGTCACACAGATGCCTCCGCATGTTCCGTTGATGAAGCGGCTTGAAATCGCTGACTACGAACCAGGCAGCGATCCTGGCAACGTGCGATGGTACCCCAAAGGTCGTTTGATGAAGTCGCTACTTGAGCAGTACGTTAGTCTCCGAGTGGCGCAGTATGGCGGTATGGAGGTTGAGACGCCGCTGATGTATGACTTCAACCACCCAAGCCTTTCAAGTTACCTGAACCGTTTCCCTGCACGCCAATACGTCCTCAAATCCGAAGACAAAGAACTCTTTCTCCGTTTCGCCGCGTGCTTTGGGCAGTTCCTCATGGCACATGACGCCCAGTTCAGCTACAAACAGATGCCAATCAAACTCTACGAACTAACCCGTTACAGTTTCCGCAGAGAGAAAAGCGGCGAAGTCGTCGGGCTAAAACGGCTCCGTGCGTTCACGATGCCTGATTGTCACGCCTTCTGCACTGACCTTGAGCAGGCTAAGAAGGAGTTCATGATCCGCTTCGACCTCTGCATCGACGTCCTAGAAAACATCGGCTTGGTCAAAGATGACTACGAGATTGCGATGCGCTTTACAAAGGACTTCTACGCAGAGCATAAAGACTTCATCGCTTCGTTGGCAGCCAAATTTGGCAAGCCCATCCTTGCTGAAGTCTGGAACGAGCGCTTCTTCTATTTCGCCCTGAAATGGGACTTAAACTTTGTAGACAACCAAGACAAAGCCGCCGCGCTGAGCACCGACCAGATTGATGTGGAGAACGCGAAACGTTACGGCATAACCTACGTGGACGAGAAAGGCGAAAAACAGTTCCCACTGATTTTACACTGTAGCCCAAGCGGCGCCATCGAACGTGACATTTATGCGTTGCTGGAGAAGGCTTACCGTGAGCAGATGACGGGGAAAGCGCCCATGTTGCCGCTGTGGCTGTCACCAACTCAGGTCCGCCTGATTCCGATATCTGACAAGTTCCTCGACAAAGTCGAAGCCCTCGCACAGCAAATCTCCTCGCACAACATCCGCGTTGACATAGACGATTCCGCCTCGACGCTTCAGAAGAAGATCCGTGAAGCTGAGCAGGAGTGGGTGCCCTACATCATCGTGGTGGGGGAAAAAGAAATCGAGTCAGGAACCCTGTCTGTTCGTGTTCGCGAAGAGAAGGGCAAACAAGAAACCATGACTGCAGATCAACTCATCAAGAAGGTATCGGAGAAGATCGCTGGTAAACCGTTTAAGCCTCTGCCGTTGCCGCTGTATCTGTCTAAGCGCCCCTCGTTCCACGGTTAATAAATACGCAGTAAACGATTCGTATGTATCACTGGGGTAAACCTTATCAGCAATTGGACAATATGAAAATGTACTCCAAGAAGGTATAAACAAATGACCAATGAACTTCAAATCTACATAGACGGCAAATTCTATCCGAAGTCAGAAGCAAAAATCAGCGTCTATGACCACGGGTTCCTCTACGGCGACGGCGTGTTCGAAGGAATCCGCGCGTACAACGGAGTGGTCTTCAAGCTCAAGGAGCATGTTGACCGCCTCTACCGCAGTGCACACGCCATTATGCTACAAATCCCCCTAACCAAAGAAGAGATGGTACAAGCTGTAGTTGAAACAATACGCAAAAACAAGATGAAAGACAGCTACATCCGCCTTGTCGTCTCACGCGGAGTCGGCGACCTCGGGTTAGACCCCCGCAAATGCCCCAAAGCCACAGTAATAATCATCGCGGACACCATAAACATCAAAGCAGGCAACGCCAAAGAAGTCGGCATCACCGCCGTTTTCACCTGGGTTAGACGCAACCCCGTGGATGCAACAACCCATGAAATCAAATCCCTCAACTACCTAAACAGTGTTCTTGGAAAAATCGAAGCTAACGCATGCGGAGCAGACGAAGCCATCTGCCTCGAAGCTAACGGCTACATAGCGGAGGGCGTCGGCGAAAACGTGTTCATCGTCAAAGACGGCGAACTCTTCACACCCCCTTCAGCTACAGGCGCATTGGCAGGCATAACCGCCGAAGTCGTCACCCAACTCTGCAAAAAACTCAACCTAAAACTCACTGTAACAAACCTCACGCCTTTCATGATTTTCACTGCAGACGAGGCCTTCTTCACAGGCACAGCCATGGAGATGGTGCCCATCAGAGAAGTCAACAAACGCATCATCGGCGACGGTAAACCTGGTCCAGTCACCAAGAAGTTGATGGCTGAATTCCACAAAGTAATCGAGGACCCGAAAAACGGCGTAAAAATCTAACTTTTCCTTTATTTTGTTTTGAGTTAGTCTTTGTACAACAATTCGAGGCAGGTATCCTAGAACCCGAATTAAGACCAGAGTTCATAGAAAGCCTCAAAGCTTCCCAAAGCGAAAAAACCGTAAAAGTAAAAGACTTCAACAAGAGATATTCCAAGTAGACAATCATTTCAAATTTAACTAGCAAGAGCAACGCAACTAATTCCATGTCTGGTCATTATTGCTTAGAGGTCGTTGAAAAAGTTGATAGAATATTTAAAAAGCTTCAAAAAAAGGACAAAGTTCAGTTTGAGACTCTATCTAAAAAGGTAAATGAAATCCTTGAAAATCCTCATCAATTCAAACCTCTGAAGGCACCTATGCAACACATGCAGAGTTCACGTAGACTCATTTGTCGTCGTCTATGATATAAGTGAAGAAAGAAAAGTGGTCACAATAAGATAAGAACATCACGATGATGTCTACAAGTAGTAAGGCTATTTTTTATTACAGCAACACGAGGGCAATTATCCGTGACCTACGTGGCCGCGGCCTCTATGCTGCCCATTTTTCATGAAACCTTCCAGAGCGTCATAAGCCTTTTCTAACTCGCTAATCGGCGGCAGAAACACAATTCGGGCGTGGTCTTTTCCGTAGACAGGGTCAAAACCTGAACCGTGCACAATGAGCACACCTGTCGCTTTAAGCAGTTGCACCACGAAGTCCATGTCGTCCTTCCAGCGTTTACCGATACCCTCGATTTTGGGGAAAATGTAGAATGCGCCTTCAGGTTTGGTGGTGCTGACGCCTTCGATTTCGTTTAGGCGTTTGTAGCTGTAATCTCGACGTTGACGAAGTCTGTCCACGATGTCGTTGACGAAGTCCTGTGGACCGTTAAGTGCGGCGGTTGCTGCAATCTGGACGGGTGTGTTAGCGCAAATGCGGATTCTGCACTGTTTCTCTACGCCGTCTTTGAGTGCCTCAAGTTGTTTGCCTTCGCCCTTGAAGTACATGTATCCCAAACGCCAGCCTGTCATTTGGTAAACTTTGCTGAAACCGTTCAGTCCAACTACTGGAACGTCCTTGGTTACTTCTGCTGCGCTGACGAACTCTTTTTCGTAGGTGAGTTGGTCGTAGATTTCGTCGCTGATTACTGGCAGGTCGTGTTCCCCTGCGATGTCGAGGATTTGTTTGATGGTTTTTCGGTCGTAGACTGCTCCTGTTGGGTTGTTAGGGTTGATTATGACGATGGCGCGTGTTTTCTCCGTGATTTTGCTGCGGAGGTCATCTATGTTGGGTTGCCAACCTTCTTTTTCGATGGTTTCGTACGCGACTGGGGTGCCGTCGAAGAATCGAGTGTAACTGATGTATGGGGGATATGTGGGTCCGGGGAAAAGGATTTCGTCTCCTTTCTCTACGATGGCGCCCAGAAGCATCTCGATGCCTTCAGAGATGCCCTCTGTGACCAGTACGTCGTCTGCGGTTATGTCGACGTTGTTGACTTTTTTCTCTTTATTTGCCACTGCCTGCCGCAACTCAAGCAGGCCTTCTGAGGGCGAGTAGTAGTTGTCTTCTTTGGCAATGGCGGTGCAAAGCGCTTCTTTGAGGCTGGGTGGAGTTTTAAAGTCAAACGCCGCGGGGTCACCGATGTTTAAGTAATAGATTTTTTTGCCGTTCTTAATCAGTTCCTTAGTATGAACTATAACGTCCCGTATGGCGTATTCGATGTTGCTTGCGCGTTTGGTTACTTTGATGCCTGCCAATTGCCGTTACCTGTATCCAGAAACACTTGCCGACCCCAAAAATAAAGTTATCTTCAACAATCACCTAAAAATAGTTTGGATACAAAAATGCCGATAAAAAGAGGGCTATTTGTTGGGTTTTTTTCTGTTTTCAGCACGGATTTTTTTAGAAAGCCATATGCCTTCAGCCAAAAAAAGAACCGTTGCGATGGCGGTCGGAGAAATTAAATAGTAAAGGTAGATGCTTGGCGCTTGGCCTTGAATTATGAGGGGGTAAGCAAGTAGACCTAACTCGATTATCAGAATACCCATAAAAAAGAAAGAATAGAAGATGAGCCGAGGCACCAGTTTTCGGCCAACCCAGAGGTGGCCGCTTACGTTGACTTTTTCTTTAACTATGTATTCGCCGTATTCAGTTTTTGTCAGCAAACCTAATGCTTCGAGTTTCTGTAGATGCCAGTGAGCAACGCTTGGGCTGGTTAGGTTAGTGGCCCGCATCACTTCGCGGGGTCCAACCGACTTGCCCTCTTTGACTACGTATGAATACACGTTTAGAGTTGTGCCTTCGAGCTCTTCGGCAGCTATATTGGTCATGGCTCTGTCCTCGGCACAACGATTACTTCGTAGGGTGAGTTACCTCGCTGGAATGTTTGGTTGTCAGCTAAGATGGCGTTGTAGATGTAGCCGTTTGGTGTCTGCTCGAATTGAAGTTGGGTTACCTGGGTGGTGGTTGAGACGGTGTTGTAGTAGGTTCCGTTGACTGGCCAGTTAGTTATATAGCTTGAAGCGGAGGCGTACAATTGGAGGTTTCCAGTTTTGAGTGCTACGATGCCGTTGCTGGGTGGTGAGTCTTCTGTCATCATGATGAAGGGCTGTGTATGGTTGAAAGCTATCAGTCTTGATTCATGGGGTGCAAATGTACTGTTGAAGGGTTGACTTCCATAGTCCCATGGGAACCAGAAGAATGTTCGTCCAGTGCCCCAGTTGCCCCATGTCGGCAAAGTTGTTATGGGTCCAACTGTGGCGTTCATGTTAACGTATGGCTGCGCCCCGAACGTTAAAACTTCATTGACCAGCATATTTGACACAGTAACCATTGGCTGTGCGTTGTCAACTGTTACTCTGCCTGTCACGTCAACCCATGCTCCATTAATGTACATCTCTGTTACCAAGGGGTTGCCATATTGATCGTAGTATTCAGTGATGGGTATGCCTTCAAACCATGTGCCTGTGTTGCTTGCGTTTGCTGGTAGTTCTGGGATGGTGCCGTTAAGGTTGTGGTTTGCACTGAAAGCCTCTATGTCGTCGGGAGATAGAGGTCCTGAGATGATGCCTTCGTGCCAAGATGCTTGTGTTAGAGAGATCAGGTTTTCAGGATATGGCAATGTGTATGTTGTGCCGTTGCTGTAGTATTGTACTTCTGGAATCCATGTTACGTTTACCCATTTGCCGTCTAAGTATACACCGTCGACTATCCCGCCGAAGTGTCTGCTTGCCAGGAAGGTGTTTTCAGGGGTAAAGCCGAAATCGTAGATTATTCCCCCAAGAATCGAATCTTTGATTGAGATATCTTGACCTGCTGCAAAGGTAACTTCGTAGAGCGTGGCGGGTTGGTCTGAGGGGTTAGTTACTCTGAGAACAACGTTATAGGTGACGTTAGTGGCTGGATAAGTTTCTACATGGTTTAAGCTTCCATCTTTGTTATGGAATTCATTTGTGCGTTGATAGTCAACTGTGTTGAAGTTAGCGTAGACTACTTCTACGATGAATTTCGCTTTGGGCCCTTCAGGAACGTTGGGAAATAGTTGTATGTTCATTTGGGCAATGATCATTGGCGCGGCGTAAGCGAGACCCATGCTCAAAGCTAAAAATGCGACTAAACCTAGCGTTTTGCTTTTTTTCATGTTTTCACCTACCAAGTCTCAACACCTTAACCGCACTTAGCTCTATTCGCCGAACACTTCCGTTCGTCTAACCGAACACCCAGATTGAACGCTAAAAAATCATAGAGAAATCGAAAGATATACAGTTTCGTTTTTGGCAATAAACCGAATTTTTGATTTTTAACGAGCTAAAATAAAGAAAACGACGAGCATAAAAACTCGCAAAAAAGGGCTGTTTTAGTACGACCTAGCAAAATAGACCGTTTCAACTGCTTCTTTGCCGCAGTAGACGCATCCCGATGTCGGCGCTTCCTTTTGGAAGGGTCGGATACGAATGGTTGCACCTGTTTCGTCTTTGATTTTGGCTTCGCACTGTGGACTGCCGCACCATGCCGCTTTTAGGAAGCCGCCTTTGCTTTCGCATACCTGTTTGAACTCATCGTAGTCCTTGACAAGAGTGGTTTTTTCGGCTAGGATGGCTCTGGCTTTGGTGAGTAGGTTGTCTTGGATGTCTTGGAGTAGTTTCTCAGCGGTAGCAAGTATGTCAGCGTCTTTAACGAATGCTTTTTGACCTGTATCTCGTCGCACCATCACACATTGCCCGTTTTTGATGTCTCGCGGGCCTATCTCGATGCGGAGGGGTATGCCTTTGAGTTCCCACTGGTTGAATTTCCAGCCGGGTGTGTACTCGCCTCGGTCGTCGAGGATGACGCTTATGCCCCGGGCTTGGAGGTCGCTTTGGATTTGCTTGGTTTTAGCGGCGATAGCCTCTGCCTCTAAACCCTTGAACGGAATTGGAACGATGACAACCTGCGTCGGCGCAACTTTCGGCGGCATAACTAAACCTTTGTCGTCGCCATGCACCATAATCATGGCACCGATGAGCCGCGTTGTGATGCCCCAACTGGTCTGCCAAACATAGTGGTCAGCCTTGTCTTCGCCGACGTATTTCACGTCAAAGACCTTGGCGAAGTGCTGCCCCAAGTTGTGGCTGGTGCCCATCTGCAAGGCTTTGCCGTCGGGCATGATGGATTCAAGCGCGGTGGTGTAGAGGGCTCCTGCAAATTTTTCGCTTTCGCTCTTGGTTCCGATTAATACGGGGATGGCGAGGTAGCTCTCAACTACGTCTTTGTACATGTTGAGCGCCCACATGACTTCTGCTTCTGCTTCTTCCGCGGTGGCGTGGGCTGTGTGGCCTTCCTGCCAAAGAAATTCGCGGGTGCGCAGGAAAAGTTTGGTGGCTTTGGTTTCCCAGCGAACAATGTTGCACCACTGGTTAATCTTTAAGGGCAAATCCCGCCAGCTGCGAATCCACTTGCTAAACATAGCGTACATGATGGTTTCGCTGGTTGGACGCACCGCCAACTTCTCCTCAAGCGGAGTGTCGCCGCCCTGTGTAATCCAGGCAACTTCTGGAGTAAACCCTTCAAAGTGCTCGGCTTCCTTTTTGAGGAACGCTTCAGGGATGAACATGGGGAAGTAAGTGTTGCGGTGGCCTGTCTCCTTGATTTTTTGGTTGACGACTTGCTGGATTTTTTCCCAAACCGCATACGCGTCTGGGCGGATTATCATACAGCCTTTAACGGGGGCGTAGTCGGCTAATTCAGCTTTTAAGACGACTTCGACGTACCATTCGCTGAAATCAACGTTTTTCTTTACGGTTACTCCAGTATCAGACATAGAGATTCGCTTCTTGCACTGTTATGCCTGCGTCTGCATATAAAACCGTAACGGCAACAAACCACGTTAAAAACGCCTTGTTCCCTATATAGGGGAGGAGAGGAGGCGGCAGAGCAACAGCGTCAATGGTTGAGTATCTGCTTTAGTTTCTCTACCAGTATCTGGTTGTCTTTTGCTGAGCGAACTGTGACGCGGATGTAGCTGTCGTCCATGCCCATAAATGTGCAGCAGTCGCGCACTAAGATGCGCTCTTTTGCCAGCAACTCCTTGAGGACGGTTGAGGTGAATTTTCGGTTGAGGATTTTTATGAGCAAAAAGTTGGTTGTGGACGGATACACCTGTAAACCTTCGATTGCCCCGAGTTCTTTGGCGAGTTCTGCGCGGTTTTTGTTGATGGTTTCTTTGGTGCTTTTAATGAATTCGGTGTCACTAAACGCTGCCGCAGTTACTTGGCATGCTAACCCGTTTATGCTCCAAGGCTGCCGCATCGTCTCCAACTTTTCAATCAAACTGTTCGCTGCAACCGCGTAGCCGAACCGCAAGCCCGCCATCCCGTAGAATTTGGTGACTGAGCGGATAACAAACAGGTTCTCGTATTCCTTTACCATACCTGCAACGGTGTTTTTGTCGCCTTCGTCGGCGAATTCGATGTAGTTTTCGTCTATGCTAAAGATGACGTCTTTTTTGTGGCAGAAATCCACCAGATCCATGACGCGTTCTTTGCTGTAGAGTTTGCCTGAGGGGCTGTGGGGGTTGCAGAGGCACATGATTTTGGTGTCGTCGGTTACGGCGGCTTTGATTTTGTCGTTCTCCAGCGAGAAGTCCGTGGGTAGCTGGACGAAGGTGACTTCGCCGCCGAGTCGAAGGGCTGCTTTTTCGTATTCTGAAAAGGACGGCACCGGGATAACTGCGCGGAATTTCGGCGGGAGGATTTCGGTTATCATATAGATGAGTTCGATGGAGCCGTTGCCCAGTAGGATGTTTTCGGGTTCCACACCGTGCCCGACATAGTTGGCTATGGTTTCTCTGAATTCGACTGGGTTGGGGTCAGGGTAGAACTTGATTAATCGGGCGTTTTGTTTGACGGCTTCTACAGCTTTGGGAGGTGGCCCCATAAAGTTGATGGGTCCGCTGAATTCAAGCACTTCTTCTAGGGGAATGTTGTGTTTTCTGCTGAAACCCCAGATGTCGCCGCCGTGGCTGACGAATCGGCGCTTTTTACATGTGCTGGACACTGTTTTGTTCCTCCATCAGTCGGCTCAGCTCTTTCTCAACCGCCAAGTGAGCCTTGTAGTGGGCGTTATACAGGTTAGTGACGCGATATAGCCAGTACACGATCCCCACTCCAAGCGTAACAATTGTAATCAATACATATGATGTTAACGGTATGGTTTGGGGCATGAAGACGCGTTGGGGCAAGGCAGCGGCGAGGTATGCGTCCTGTTTCTGTTCGTGCTCGGCGAGGTCTTTGGATAAGAGGTAAACTATGATGAAGGCGGGGACAATGAGGATGATGCTTGCCGCCCATAGCTTTGCGTTTCGCTCTTTTATGGGTTCAAGTCCTGATGGCGGCTCTTTGCCCCTGCTTTTGACGTAAGCGGCAATGCGCTCCTCGAATTGGGCTTCATTTTGGAAGTGCCTGTTTCTGCCATCCACCAACCGATAAAACATCGGAAAAAAAGCAGCCCCAAAAGTGACCACTGCACCCAAAAACCACATGGAAAACCAAACCTTCCGATCCGAAGCGGCTTTGGCTGTGAGTGTGGCTTGCATTTCTGGTTCAACTTTCCCGTTGGATTGCTTACATGGTTGGGGGTGCCAAACTTTATAAGGTTTCCATTGGAGGTTAACTTTCAAATGAGCCGACCTCCGATGCTGCTATCCATCATTATCCCCGTGTACAACGAGGAATTGACGATAGGCAACATCATTGACCGCACCAAGGTGGCGGCGCAGAAAATCGGGTTGCCCTATGAGATCGTTGTGGTGGATGATCGCTCCTATGATGGGTCGCTTTCAGTAGCAAAGAAACATGACGTCAGGGTTTACACGCTAAAAAAGCATCTTGGCAAAGGTTACGCTTTGAGGGCTGGCTTCGCCAAAGTCAAAGGCGACATAATCGTCACCATAGACTCCGATGGGTCACATTGGCCCGAAGAACTCCACGAAGTCCTATCCCCCGTGCTGTCAAACAAAGCAGACATGGTTATCGGATCCCGCTACATGAACCACAAACGGGTTGAAGCCCGTAAACTCAACAAGTTCGGCGTTCGCCTTTTCAACTACCTCATTCAACTCTTCACAGGTGTCGCCATAACCGACAGCCAATCAGGTTACCGCGCAATGAAACGCGAAGTTCTCGCAAAGCAAAAGCTAAAGTCGGGAGAGTACGAAATAGAATCTGAAATGCTTGTCAAAACCGCGAAGGCAGGTTTCCGTGTCTCTGAGGTTCCGATTACGTTTGAGCAGCGCACCTATGGTCGTTCAGGTGTGGATCCTATGGTGGATGGCTCAAAAATCACGTTCTCAATCATCTTGGCGTATCTAAAGGGGTAATTAGAGTGGTGCAAAGCAGTTACCCCAAAGTTTCAGTTATCGTGGCGTCCTACAACAACCAAGACACCATCGCTGAGTGCCTCAAATCCGTTTTGGCACTGGATTACCCCGCGGGCTACGTGGAAGTCATCGTTATGGACGGCGTCAGCAAAGACGAAACCGTCAAAATCGCCCAACAATTCCCCGTCAAAGTCATCTCCATCCGCCTCAACGCACCCGCCGCCTACAACTACGCCCAAAAAATCGCCAGCCACCCCATCTTAGGCTTCATAGACTCCGACGCCAAAGTCGAATCGGATTGGCTAAAAAAGCTCGTTCCACACCTTGATGAGCCGCAGGTGGCAGGGGTCAGCGGCAGCATCGAAACATGGAACCAAGATAACCCATGGGCGCGCAGCATCGGGTACGAACTCAAAAACCGCTACCGCCGCCTCGGCAAATACACGGGGCGCATAGCCACCATGAATCTGCTGCTCAAAAAATCTGTAGTCGAAGAGGTGGGCGGCTGGGATGAGAAGCTACCAAGCCAGTATGATACGGATTTTGGGTTTCGAATGGCATCTAAGGGCTACAAAATCGCCTACGAACCCTCTGCAGTCTGCTACCACTACAATCGCCCCACGTTGAAGGCGTATTATCGGCAGCAGTTGCAGTACGGCAAGAACACGCTTAAACTCTACTTCAAGCATGGACGATTGGCCAAGGGCGACGAAATCACCGATGTGGGCATGAATGTGCAGCCTGTGTTGCTTTTGGGGGTTGCGGTGTTGTTCTTTTTGGGTTTGGTGCCGATGTTGCGGTTTCTGTGGTTTGGTTCGCTGGCCGTTCTTTTGGGTATGCTGATTTACTTTACGTATTGCGCGGCTAAAATCTCCGCCAAATATGGCGATTGGTCGGCTATGCGGCTTGTTGTGCTTTATTTTGTGCGGTCTGGGGCGTGGTTTGATGGCGCTGTGTCAACCACACTCACCTTCATCACTGGGAGGGGAAAACAGTGACTAAGGTCTGCTTCATATCCCCCGAATATTGGCCACTCACAGGCGGCACAGGCAGCTACGTCTACTACCTCAGCAGCGAACTCCTAAAAAACGGCTACCAAATCTACGTCGTCACAGGCCAAAACCAAACCAAAGACGTCCATGTCAACCCGCAGCTCGACGTTTCTTTTCTGAAAATCCCCAAAACCCCCATCGTTAAATCGTTTATGCTCGCAGCCGCCAGCAACCGCAAACTCCAAAGCGTCCGCCACACCGCAAACGTAGACGTTATGCATCCCCAGTTGCCGTTGACGCCCAACTGTGCTGTGCCGCCCAACTTTGGCAAAACATTGGTCTGCACCGTGCACTCCACATGGAGGGGCGAAGCAGACGCCATCCGTGGCGAACCCTACATGCGCCTAAACGCCAACGAAAAGTTTCTCGTCAGCTTCAACGGGTTCCTGCGGTTCTTTGAGGAAGGTATGCTGCATCGGGCGCGTAAAATCATCGCGGTTAGTCACTTCACTAAGTGGGAACTCACCAACTACTACAAGATTCCCGCACACAAAATCAGAGTCATCCACAACGGTGTAGACATCCAAAAATTCCAACCTGCCACTGACAAACGCAAAATCAAAGCAGCACTCGGATTTAACCCCGACGACATCGCCATCGTCTCAGTGGGGCGCCTCTACGCACGCAAAGGGCTATTCACTCTCATCGAAAGCATGCCTGCCGTCGTGAAGCGGTTTCCCAACGCTAAATTTATAATCAGCGGTAAGGGTCAAAGCGACGAAATGCAAAAACTCATCGCCCACGCCACCCGCCTCGGCGTCATAAACAACATCGTCTTCACAGGCTACTACCCCGACAAAAAACTACCCCTGCTCTACCAAGCCGCCGACGTCTTCGCTTTCAGCACCTTCTATGAGCATCACCCCTTTGCAGTGTTGGAGGCGTTGGCAACAGGTTTACCTGTAGTGACGACAACGGTGGGCGGCATCCCCGAAACAATCCAAAGCGGCAAAAACGGCTTCCTTGTTAAGCCCTTCGATGAAAAAGCATTCGCGGACAGAATCCTCCACTTGCTTGAGCACCCAGCGGAGGCCTCTGAGATGGGGGTAAAAGCGCGGCAGACGGTGGTTGAGCAGCTGGATTGGCGCATTGTGGTCAAAGACGCCATGAAAGTCTACCAAGAAGCGCTTAGTTAGGCAATTTGTACGGGTTCTTTTCGGTAAGCTTGTGTAACCCTCTGGAACAAGTGCACAATGTCGAGTGAGCAGAAGAAAAACTTGGTCAAATACTCATGCTGATAAATCATCATCTGCGCCTTCACAGGCAGGTCAATTCGGGGCGGCTCAAAGCGGTGCGCAACCTCCCTTACCTGCAACCCTTCAACTTGGATGGCGTCTCCGTTGAAGCCCGATTTGTCGGCGACATATTTGAGGTAGGTTTTCTTCCAATCCAACATCATAACTTCTGCGGCGACGATGTCCACTGCCAAGGCGTCGTTGCCCGTTAGGAATAAGCCCATTTTGACGGGTTTGCCTTTGGTTGGGCCGTTGCCCTCGATTCCGATGCGGGCGTCCATGATTGTAAGCGACGGCTTGAAAAGAGAATAGAGCCGATAGAACACTTCAGGCAGATACGGATGCAGATAGATGCGGCGGTTGCTTGGCACGCATCCAAAGAGGTTCTTGACGGCTCCACTGTACGCCATAAACTCATGCGTCTTCATTAGCGGCAAATCGACGACGGCGTCTGCGTCTATGATGGTTTTGGGAAGGTAGAGCCTTTTGAGAGGTGTGTTGGTCTGGAATTTTACTTCAACTACTTTGTCCTCAGAGAGGTTGATGACTTTTCCGCCTGCCGCCTCAACCGCTGCCTGCACCCCCGTTTTGTCAAAGGCGGTCCAGCAGGGATAGTTGAAACCGTTGGATTCACCGACTATAACTTCGCTGTTGGCGTCGCGTAAGAGGCTGACGACTTGACGCATGACTTCGGGGCTGGTGACGACGCCGGGCAGGTATTCGGGGTGGCTGAGGTTGGGTTTGATGTAAATCCGTTTTTTGCCTTTGAGGTTAGCTTTTGAGACGGCTTCTTTAATGATGCCGCTTACGTCGTTGCCTGCACGGCTGATTTTCACCGTGTTAGCTGCCATTTTGGATTTTCACTCCGTTAAGACAGCCTGGGTCACCGTTTAAGGTGTCTCCGTTATGGTAAGCTGCGCTGCGTGCTCGGCATCCGCCGCAGATGTACTTGTAGGTGCATTTGCTGCAGCTGCCTTTGAGGTTAGCTCGGTTGCGGAAGGCGTTAAAGAGCGGCGCGTTTAGCCAGATGTCTTTGAATGTGCGTTCTTTAAGGTTACCCACGTTAACTGGAAGGAACACACAGGGGCGCACGTCACCCTGCGGAGAAATGGCGCAGTAGAGTCTTCCTGCTCCACAGCCGCCTATGAACTCACCCAAGGGCACCGCTTTCTTTGTGACTTTGACGGTTTGCATATGCGCCAAAGCCATCGTGACTTCCCCTGTACCTGCGTCACCTTGACATTGAGCTGCAACCCGAGCCAACTGCGGCGCCGTTGCGAGTATGGTGGTTTTGCAGCCTGCCGACATACGATTCAGAAGGTAGCGCATTACGTCTTCGCGTTCTTGTGCTGTTAGGTCTTGGTCGGCGTGGTCTTTGCCGCGTCCAGCAGGGATAAAATTGAAGTAAGTAAACCGTTCCACTCCCAATTCTTCAGCTAAATCGATTATAGCAGGGAGCTCCGCCATGTTGTTTTTGCCAACGGTGGTGGCGATGCACGTGCAGATGTCGGCTTCGATGCAGTTCTTGAGACCCGCAACAGCACGGTCGTAGGCGCCGTTTACCCCGCGGAAGTCGTCATGGGTTTTCGCAGTTGCCCCATCGATGCTAATATCAACGTAGTTAACTCCCGCCTGTTTCAGTTTAGCAGCGTTCTCCCTATTTAGTAGGGTGCCGTTTGACGCTAAAGAAATGTAGAGACCTCGGTCTGAGGCGTGTTTTGCAACTTGGAAGAAGTCTTTGCGTGTGAGGGGTTCGCCGCCGCTAAACGCCAACGCCGTAACATGCGCATCAGCCAACTGGTCAACAACGTTGAGTGCCTGCTCGGTTGTTAACTCGTCAGGCTCGGGTTCGCCGCTGTTGCTGTAGCAGTGCTTGCAACGCAAATTGCATTTGTGGGTGAAATCCCAAACCACCAAAAAAGGAGCTACAAGCGAAATTGGCTTCTTTATGCCGAAGTGCTCAAAAGATTCAACCAAGTTGAGGACAGCGTTGCGCGCGTATCTGTCCGTTAGGAGCTTCTCGACTTTAGCCCGTTTGAATCCCAATGCCCTGCGTAGGAATTCTATCCAGAACGCGATAATCTGCGAGTAGAGCCCACTGCATTTGCGGCATTTTTTGTCGGTTTTGCCGCCGTAATCATCCAGCGCCGCTTCAAGAACCGTTCTGCCGCAGGCTGGGCACTTTTTAAGCGAGAGCTGGAGCATCCGCTTGGTCATGGGCATGGAGACGATGCCGTTCCAGAATGTGTCATGAGATAGGATGCTCATATGCGGGCTTCTCGAGGCGGGTTTGATAGTTAATTTGAGGTGGGGGAGATGTAAAGATTTCTCTAATTGCTTTTTGTTATCAACTTAGATTTAATAGCAAAAATGGTCCCCTTGAATAACAACGGAAAACTGCAAAACGATATAAGATCGGATAACCCACGAGCAGATTGAGAAGGAAGATGAATCGGCAAATCAAAGTAATCCTTGCCACATTTTTGGTTACGGCCATAGCAGTTTCTTCTTTAGTAATCTACCAAAACAGCCTTCTCAGTCCAGAAGAACCAATAGGTTCATGGCAACGCCCAATCGGGCACTTCGCAACTGCACTGACAAGCGCTAATGGCAAAGTGTTTACCACAGACGCACAATACAACGTAAACTGTTATGACGCCAAAACTGGGCGATCCATCTGGAACGGTTCAGGTTTGGGCTTAGGTGCACTGATTCAAAGCGAATTGGTGGTTTCTGAGGGAATTGTTTGTGGAGCCAAAAGACATGGCGCGGTTGGCTGTTTGGATGAAGCTACAGGACAATTCAAATGGATCCAATATGGGACAGCGGTCCGATTTCATGTAGCTGACACGGTTATAGTGAATAATGGAAGGGTTTTTGCTGTTTCAGCAGGTTTCGGGGGTTATGTTATTGCTATTAATGCATCGACGGGGGATTTGATATGGGAGGCTGTACGCTATTACGGGAGAACCGTTGGCAACATTACTGACCTCAAAAATTGGCGGGTTAGTGGGTTTCCATTGGTCGGCAACACATTTGATGGTAGTTGGGTATACTGTATTGGCGGCAACGCATCAGACGTATACTTTTTCAAGCTGGACACAAAAAACGGCAATATCCTTTGGCAAACAAACACAGAATCAACACTTGAAACTCTTCCAATTATTATAGCTATCACCCAACGTCAAGTCATAATAGCTAACATTACACAACTCATTTCTTTAGATGAAACCTCAGGTAAAATCCTTTGGACTTTCGATGTCGGCGCTTCAATCTATCAGGCAACATCAAATGGGAACCTGTTATTTTTTGGCGCTGGTAACGGCAACCTCTATGCAGTAAACGTCTCTGAAGGCAAACAGGTGTGGATAAGTAATATTGACAGCAAAAACCTGTTGACTAATGTGGACGATGACAAAATAACCCTGACAACATACCCCATTCAAATTGACACTAAAAACAACCGTTTATACTGGAGCTTCGGTGTAACCCAAAAACTGGTAACCAGCAGTTCAAACAAAAACTACACGTACACAGGAGTCGTCTGTAGCCTTGACTTACCCAACGGCAACCTGACGTGGATACAAGTGATAGAGAACAAGGGTAGCTTTTATAGTCCCTCAGCAGGCATGGTCGTCAACAAGGGTACAGTTTATTTAACGGAACACACTTCGCTTTGGATATTGGACGCTTCAACAGGCAACTTGACGGAGCTCCATCGGTTCGACCATTTTGTTCTGCCGCCAGTAAAAGACGGCGACCAAGTGTTTATTGCTGGTGACCTCTGGCTCACAGCCTGTACATAGCCACTTTTTGATGTAGTAACCTCTCCATTTGCTTAACCAGTTTGTTCTTTATATAAGGGAGGGGAGGTCAGCTTTGAGACGTCGCGTGGCTCCAGAAGTTGTAGGTACGTTCGTATGCGTCCCTAAATAAGAGGGAAAGAGAAAATTGTAACTGATAACGCCTCTTGTGGTCTGTTTTGCTGCTAAAAAGCGCCTTTTTAGCCCCTGTGTTGGACAAGTTTTAGGTTTTCCTTTTATAGGAAGGTTTTTAGTATAGTTATTGTATGAGTCTGTGAAAAAGTCAACAGGATAAATGAGGTTAACATATTATGTCCGTATTTGCAGCACCAGGAGCATATGACCGTGCAATCACAGTTTTCTCGCCTGATGGTCGACTCTTCCAAGTCGAATACGCGATGGAACTCGTCAACCGCGGAGCCACCATACTTGGCATCCAAACCTCAGACGGCTTAGTCTTGGGGTCCGAGGAAAACATAGAAGCCCTCGAAGAAGCAGGCTTCTCATACAAAATCTTCCGCGTAGACGACCACATAGGCGCAGCCATCGTTGGATTAAGCAGCGACGCAAGAATCCTAATCGATCAAGCACGCATCTATGCTCAAAGTAACAAACTAACATACGATGAACCCATCGATGTAGAAGTCGTCACCAAACGCATCTGCGATATCCAACAAATGTACACCCAACATGCAGGTGTCCGACCGTTCGGTGTATCCATAATCTTCGGCGGTGTCGACAAAACAGGCGCACGAGTATTCGGCACACATCCAAGTGGAACATACCGCGGATACAAAGCCACTGCGTTGGGTGCAGGACGAGAAACAGTCCTAAACATCCTAAAAGAGGAATACAAAGAAGACCTAAAACTAGACAGCACCATCAAACTGGCAGTGAAATGCCTCATAAAGGCACTGGAAGCACGGCAGCTACCGCCAAGAATCAAAATAGCGATCATCCCAGCCTCAACCAAAAAGATGGAAATGCTAAGCGACGACAAAGTCGAAGGTTACATTAAAGAGCTGGGTTCAAGCAAGTGACAAAGTAATGAGTGAAAAGTTCACCGTCGCACGCTTAACCCGAGAAAACGAACACTTCGAAATCCTAGTAAAACCCAACAAAGCACTAGACTACCGAAGCGGCAAAATCTCAGGAATAACCGAGGTTTTAGCTGCAGAAATCATTTTTTCTGACGCAAACAAAGGCACCAAAGTCTCCGAAGAAGCCATGAAAAAAGCCTTCAAAACGGTGGATCCACTCAAAATCGCAGATGAAATCATAAAGAAAGGAACCCTCCAGCTTACAACCGACCAAAGAAGAAAAATGGTCGAAGACAAAAAAAGACAAGTAATCGACTTCATTTCTCGTCAGGCAGTTGACCCAAAAACCAACTTGCCGCATCCACCCATGCGCATCGAAAACGCCATGGAGCAAATCCGCTACCCCATCGACCCGTACAAACCTGTCGAGGAACAAGCCAAAGACATAGTTAAACTTCTGCGACCCATACTGCCACTCAAAGTGGAGCAAATCAAGGTTGCAGTAAAAATTCCCACACAGTACGCCGCCAGAGCATACGGCACCGTCAAAGCACTCGGCACCATAAAACGGGAAGAATGGCGCGGTGACGGCTCATGGTACGGTGAACTCGAGTTGCCCGCAGGATCATACGCTTCACTGCTAAATAAGTTGGGCGACGTAACTAAAGGAAGTGGAGAAGCAAAAATAATCTAAGTAACATGAAAAACAAAAAATGGTGATTTTATGCCAGCATTCTTTGAAAAAAAACAGCTCGTAACGCCCGGAGAATTACTCGCTGAAGGCGACTACTTACCCGGCGAAAACACGTTTGTAGAAAACGGCAAGATTTATGCCTCAAGGATTGGACTCGTAGACAGCGACAACAAAAAAGTCAACGTCGTTGCACTCAGAGCATTCTATGTCCCAAAAACAGGTGACATAGTTATCGGCACAGTCATTGAAGTAGGCTTCAACGGCTGGACAGTGGACATCAAAGCACCCTACACAGCCATGCTCCGAGCCTCAGATGTCTTGAGCAGACCCTTCAAACCCCAAAACGATGAATTAAGTGCAGTCCTAAACGCAGGCGACCTAATCGTTGCCAAAATCGCATCCTACGACCGCGCACACGACCCCCAATTAACCGTGGGCGAACCCGGCTTGGGCAAGATTACACGCGGTCAAATTCTCAGAGTGACCCCGACAAAGATTCCACGCATCATCGGACGCAAAGGCTCCATGATTTCTATGATTAAACAGGAAACCAACTGCCAAATCATACTCGGCTTAAACGGTGTGGTCTTGGTCACTGGCAAAACCCCTGAAGATGAGGAAGTTGCCATCGGAGCCATACGTAAAATTGAAGAAGAATCCCACACCAGCGGCTTAACTGACCGCATCACGCAGTTATTGAAAGAAAAGAAACAACCAGCTAAATTGGAGGAAAATAAAGTTGAATGAAAAACCCGATAAACTAATCGACAAAAAGGGCATCCGTGGAGACGGACGAAAAGCGGATGAACTTCGCCCCCTAAAACTTCAAGTCGGCGTACTCTCAAACGCAGACGGCTCAGCCTACATTGAACACGGCAAAAACAAAATTTTAGCCGCAGCATTCGGCCCAAGAGAAATGCACCCCAAACACCTAGCACAACCAGACAGAATGGTTCTAAGATGCCGCTACCACATGGCACCTTTCAGTGTACAGGAACGCAAATCCCCTGCACCCTCACGCCGCGAAGTAGAACTCAGCAAAGTCATAAAAGAATCCCTTGAACCAGCACTTTTCTTGGAACTTTACCCCCGCACAGGTGTAGATGTTTTCGTAGAAGTCCTGCAAGCAGACGGCGGAACCAGATGCGCAAGCATAACCGCCGCAGCGTTGGCAATCGCTGACGCAGGAGTTCCCATGCGTGACTTAGTTGCGGCATGCGCCGCAGGCAAAGTTGACGATACAGTCGTCTTGGACCTCTATGACGCTGAGGATAAACTCGGTTGTGCAGACGTGCCTGTTGCCTACATGCCCAGCTTAAACGCTGTTACCTTGCTGCAGATGGACGGTATCCTGAGCCCTGATGAATTCGAGAAAGCAGTCAACATGGCAATGGATGGCTGCAAGAAAATCTACGCCCTGCAGAAAGAAGCACTCAAAACTAAGTACATGGTTGTTAAGGAGGTCGAAGAGTAATGTCATCACCTATAACTAAAGTACGTCTAAAGCAAATTGAAACACTCCTCGAAAAAGGCAAACGCCTCGACGACAGAGGCTTACTGGATACCCGCGAAATCAAAATCGAACAAGGAATGATCGAGAAAGCTGAAGGCTCAGCCCGCGTTTTACTCGGAAAAACCGAGGTTCTCGTCGGCGTAAAAATCGAAACAGGTGAACCTTTCCCAGACACACCAAACGAAGGTGTAATGACCGTCAACGCAGAACTCGTTCCTCTTGCTTCACCAAACTTTGAGCCTGGTCCACCTGACGAAAACAGCATCGAGCTCGCACGCGTCGTCGACAGAGGCATAAGAGAATCACACGCAATCGACACCGCTAAACTCTGCATTGAACCAGGCAAAAACGTCTTTGTGGTTTTCGTAGACGTCTACGTTTTGAACCACGACGGAAACCTCATCGATGCTTCAGCCATCGCAGCCATCGCGGCTTTGCTAAACACAAAGATGCCTAACTATGAAGTTAAAGACGGCGAAGTCAAAATCAAACAAGGCTACACACCACTACCGATGAAAAGCCACCCAATAACTGTCACTATCGGCAAAATCAACAACAAACTGCTAGTTGACCCCTGGCTTGAAGAAGAATCCGTTATGGACTCACGTATCACCTTCGCAACCAACGAAGACGGCAACATCTGCGCCATTCAGAAGGGCGGGTCGAGCTCTTTTACACCGCAACAGATTTTAGAAGCCTCAAAGATTGCTCTGGACAAAGCAGCAGAACTGCGCAAGAAACTCAACTGGTGAACATAGTTGCCTAAGATGAAGAAAGTTGGTCCAACTCGAGGACTCGGAACACGTTACGGCGCCACAGTAAGGAAACGCTACGTTAAAGTCATAACTGAACTCAAGAAACCCCACCGATGCCAACAATGCGGCTTCACCCGAGTTAAACGGGTAAGCGTCGGTGTTTGGCAATGCGGGAAATGTGGGTTCAAATTTGCAGGTGGAGCATACACGCCCCACACTAAACTCGGCGCTGTTGCGAAGCGTGCAGCGAAAGGCATGCCAGTGGAAGAAGCCCAAAAACAGGCTTCTGAAGCTGAAGTTGAATCGGTTGAGCCGGCAACAGAAGAAGCCACCGAGTAAACTTTTCCTTTTTTAATTTTTAGTTTTTGTTTATTAATCATGCTTGTTTTTGTTCATAGTGAACGTTATGTCTAAAAACGCAAAAGCCACCATCCATTTACGATTTGGGAACCAAAAACAAATCGACACCCTTCTTGCTGCGTTGATGCCTGAAGTCAAAGCACCTCCAACACACCGCTCATCAGTAACGCTTCAAAAAGGTGATTGCACCCTAACTTTGATGGTGACTGCAGAAGACACGGTTGCACTTAGAGCAACACTTAATGCTTACCTAAGATGGATAAACTCAACCCTAAACGTCCTCAACGTTATTGAAAAAACCTAACGGCTCTCGGTTGAATAACCCCCTTCTATTTTAGAGACGCATACGTTTCCGTATCCGCAAATAGCTGGAACCACGCGACCTCTCAGCGTGTACCTCCCCTCCCTTATATAAAGAACAAGCGAATGAGTATTGCCCAAGTGAAGCTTATGCTAATACGTGAAACCTCCGACGCAGACTTAAATGACATACTGTTGGTTGAGCGGGCGGCTTTCAACAGGGACGCAGAGGTTAACTTGACCCGTGACCTCTTAGTTGACCCATCCGCCAAGCCGTTGCTGTCGCTACTCGCTTACGTTGATGGACAGCCAGTTGGGCATATCCTCTTCTCCAAAGCAACAGTCGTCGGCGCCCCCAACATCAAAGCCTCATTCCTCGCGCCCCTCGCCGTCATCCCCGAGTTCCAAAAGCAAGGCATAGGCGGCACCCTCATCAATAAAGGCCTAGAACTCCAAAATCAAACAGGCACAGACCTCGTTTTTGTGCTCGGACACATAGCATACTACCCAAAGTTCGGTTTCACGCCGGCCTCAAAATTGGGCTTCGAACCCACATACCCCCTCCCCGCAGAAGTCGCAGACGCATGGATGGTGCAGGCGCTTCGCCCCGGCGTAATCGGCAAAGTTTCTGGCAGAGTGCTCGGCTCCGACACCATGAACTGACAAGAAGCATGGCAAGAAGAATAGGTTTTGATCTGCATAGACGTCTACCCTCTATAAAGCGCTGAAAATATGTTGACATAGTTTTATTAAACGACTCAACCGAGTAGGTACTGGTGGAAAACGTGAAGGCACTCATAGTTTATGGCACCCGCTACGGCGCATCCGCAGGCACAGCTGAAGAAATCGCCTCAGTCCTCAGAGGCGAAGGCTTTGACGTTAAAGTTGTAAATGCTAAAGAAGAAAAAATCAAAGACCTCAACCCATACGAGCTCATAGTTGTGGGCAGCGGGTTACAGATAGGAAAATGGACCAGTGAAGCAGAGGATTTTCTTAAACGCTTCCAAAACGACTTCGCCAACAAAAAACTGGCATTGTTTGCTTCGACGATGAAGACGGTTTCGGAGCGACAGGGCAAAACCCAAGACGTAGAAGTAACCCGAAAGTTCGCCTTAACCGACAAAGTCACCAAGTACAGTCTGCAGCCCATCTCTTTGGGTTTCTTTGGCGGAGTGATTGATTACAATAAGATGAATTTTTTGTTCCGCAAAACGTTGGGTTCAATTCGTCAGCAGCTAGAAAAAGACGGTTTCAAAGAAACCTCACCTGGAGTCTACGACCTGCGTGATATGGAAGAAATTCGAAGTTGGGCAAAAGATTTAGCTCAAAAAGCAAGTCAAACCTGACAAGGCTGCATGAAAAACTGCTTCTCTTCTCGGGCTAACTTTTTATCTCATCATCCAAATTACCTCGACAGAGAGGAAAAGAGACGAGCATGAACAAAATACTGAAAATAATTCTGATAGTTTTCGCTGTGTTCTTTGTTGCGGTTTTTGCAGGTTTCGCCTTAGTGATCTTTGATGTTGCAGGTAACTTGGCAACTGACACGCATCCGTTACCACACGGAAACGCAACAGGCAAAGCCTTGATTGTGTATTCTCCTGGTTTAACCGGTGGCGCTAAGGATGTGGCTACAAAAATCGGCTACAACCTACAAGCAGCTGGCTACGACGTTACGTTAGCAGGCGTCAAAAGCTCCGCCGCTGCAGACATCGCAAGCTATGACCTTGTGGTGGTGGGCGGCCCAATCTATGCAGGCAAACCCGCAAGCGCCATCCAAACTTATCTAAACCGTCTAACTCAACCCGCAGGCGTAGAAGTAGGCGTGTTCGGCTATGGCAGCGCACAAATCGACGACGCGGATCAAACTGCTGTGATGGCGGATGTGGCGAACCTTCCAAGCGACAGCCACTTGGTTTTAACAGCCGCTACAAAAATTGCCAACAGTGACGATGTAGACGCTAAATGCCGACAATTCGTGACAAATCTGCTTAAATAAATTTACACTTCAAAATTTCCTTTTTCTGTCTCTGGCATAGCAGGTTGTGGTGGTTGCTGCGTTTTTTTCCTGATTAAAGGTATGATGAACTCAACCAGCAACAGCAAGATGATTAACCCAATAACAATCGGTAACCCCACAGGGTTGTTTCTCAGAAAGAGCGTTATGTGCCCAAACCATGGGATACGCATAACAACTTTGCCGATAACGAGGTTTTCGGGTACACCTTGACCGCTGTTCCAGAGCGTGCGGGAGTCATACTGGTTTGGTGAAACCTCTTTGGGCCAGGGGTCGCCGTTGCCGTCGCCTTTAGTTTGGAAGTAAAGGGTGCCGTTGATTTCGTACTTTGAAACTATTCTGTGCACAATTGGGGTGGCTGAGGGGTTGTTGGGGTTTAGGTAGACTATGACGTCGCTGTTGGGGTAATCTGCGTTTAGGGTTTTTGGGTCTACGCCTTGGATGATTATGATGTCGCCGACGTGTAATGTTTGGGCGAAGGTGTGGCTCCAGCCGTCGCATAAGCCGTCGTAGGGTACACACATGCTGCCGCTTTCAACAACGCGAACTGGGACATCTGTGTTTAGGGCGAACCGTAGCCCAAAGAAGAAACCTAAAACTATGATTACGATTATGGCGATAGCGAGTATGGATTTGAAGTTCTCGTTGCGGGTTATTTTCGGTAGTATACTCAATGTGGTGCCTTCAATTAGCTTCTAATTGAACACGTTCTTTCTTAATAAACAACATCGTTCTTAGGAGGTTAGAGTAAACAAAAAATACGCCAACTGCAGCTTCCTTGTAAGGTTACCGCACATGCTTAGGCTTAGCAACACCCAGAAAATCTTCGTTATCATGTGTATACTGGGCTTTTTCGCTATCCTTAGCTCAACTATGTCAAAAAACCCCGTGCTTAAACCCTTCGCAACCAGCTTAGGCACCCCCAACGAACTGCTGGGCATCGTAGCCTCTGCCTCAACCATACCAGGCATCCTCGTCAGTTTGCCCGCAGCATCACTCTCCGACATCTTTGGCAGACGCAAAATGCTGCTACTATCCGCTTTCGTTTTTGCCTCCGCACCTTTCTTCTACTTGGGAGTGGATTCTTGGTGGACGTTGGCGCTTGTCCGTTTCTATCACGGTTTCGCCACTGCCATCTTTATCCCAGTAGCTGAAGCCTCAATCGCCGAACTCTACCCAACCAAGCGCGGTGAGCGTATCTCGCTTTTCAGTTCTGCCACTGCGGTGGGTCGGGCTTTAGCTCCTTTTCTCGGCGGCTACATCCTGTTCGCAACTAGCCAGAGCTACTTCTCGCTCTACTTGGCTGTGGGCGTGGCGGGGGTGACGGCGTTGGTGGTTGCGGTGCTGTTTTTAGCTGAAAAAAGAGAATCAACACAGGTGGTGCGACCTGTGGAACGGTCAACCAGAAAAATGTTAGGCGGCTGGGTTTATCTAATCAGGAACCGCAGGGTTTTAGGGGTAAGCTACGTTCAAGCGATCCAGTACTACGTGTTTGGCTCCGTAGAGTTTTTCTTAGTCGGCTACTTGACGGAGGTTGCGGGACTAGACATTTTTTCCGTCGGCGTCATTGCAGGCAGCCAAATCGCTGCGCTGGTGATTGCGCGACCCCTAATAGGGCGAGTCTCGGATAGGATTGGGCGCTCTAAACCCATCATCGCAGGCGCAGCCGCCAGTTGCCTCCTGATTGCGGTAATTCCTTTCACAACAGCGTTCCCATTGCTGCTCCTCTTGGCGGTTGGGTACGGTGTAGCGTTTGCCGCTGTTCTATCTTCGACTACGCCGTTGATGAGCGAGTTGGTGCCCGCGTCGCTGGTGGGTGCTTCGATGGGTTTTCTCGCAACCGTTATGGATATAGGGCAAACTTTAGGACCCATTTTAAGCGGCATCATATTCGCAACAAGTCTGCATTATCTGGGTTTGTTTGCCTCTCTGAGTACGCTGCTGGCAAGCTCGATAGCGGTTTTTGTTTTGAGCAAAAGGCGGGTTAAGGTACCACCTTCGAATTAACCCGTCGTCTCAAGGTGCCGCTTAGCAAACTAAAAAACGCTGAGGCAACTAAGCCCACAACAGTTAACGCTAACCCCACAAAATGCATGTTAACCATGAGATTTGGATCTTCTACGGGGGTGTTTAGGTAGAATCCGTAGTAGGTGACCGAGTCCACGCCAAACGAAACAAAACCATACCACGCATTCACAAACAGCGTGCTTTCAACCAACGAAGCAAAAACCAAAAGCAACCCCGCTAAAACCAAGGCAGGTTTTATCCAGTCGATTTTTTTCTTGGTATCCAATGAACCAATCAAGACGTGGCCTTTGTCGGCTATCGACGCTGCAGCCAAACACAGGAAGGGCAACGCGAAATAGTTGTATTTCACGGCGCTGACATAGGGCACTGTCAAATGAAAAACCAAAACCAACAGCATATCAAGCGCCATAACCGCCGCGACGGCTCCGAGGCAGACAAGGTCTAAACGCAAAAACCTTTTCAGCTGCCGCCGATAGGCAACCGCAAGCGCCGCAGAAAAGAAAACCGCAGCAAACAGGAACCACCCTGCACTCTTTACATAAATTATCGGTAAGAATTCTGGTACAGGGTTGGCGACGAGTTCGGGGTGGGTGAAGTCGCTGGCGAAGTAGACGCCGAAGAAATGCTGGTTTGCAAACCCTCCAAACCAAACCGTCTGCAGAATAAGCGAGGGCAAAACAAACAACAGCACCTTGTGTCTATCCAACTTGAAGGTACTCTCTTTTCTGTTCAGAGTTATGAAGAGCAGTAGGGGGATTAGGGTGAACACGGCGAAGAGCTTGGTTAAAAAAGCCAACGCAAACACCACACCAGCAGCCAAAACCAGCCGTTCACTGTTGCGTTTAACAGCCAAAACTGCCAATGTTAGGAACGTTAGGCTCAAGAAAAGGTATTGGTTGTCGATTAAGAAAATTCTCGACATGTAAACGTGCCAGGGGACAAAACCGAAGAGCGCTGAGGCGGCTAAACCTGTTTTTTTGCCATATAGTACTGTGCCTAAGGCGTAGACTGCCGCGACGCAGCCGAGCCCAAACACAGTCACCAGAGCCACGCCATTTAGGTATGACGCGCCGAAGATTGCGAAGGTAGCAGCTGAGGTGTAGAAACCCAGCGGAGGCTGATTAATCATAAGTCCCGTTGTGACAGTGGGGTATCCTGTGGTGAGAATGCTGGCGGTGGCTTCGTATTCGAGTTGTGCATCCCAGTTGCTGTAGGTGCCCATGGGTGCGGTGATGAGGAAGCTACCGACTAAGACCAAGATGAGCATGCTGTGCTCGCATAGAAACTCCTCAACCTTCTTTGCTGTCACGGTTGCTTCCCAGACTTTAGCATCAGCGGTTTGGCAATAAAATATTATCCTAAACATTTCTGCGTGAATGTGCAAAACGTTATATGGCGAATCTGCGTTTTCCGCTGTGGAGAAAGTCTTGATCGCAACAAAAACTCAGAGGTCACCCTTACTGTATGGCGCCGCTTTATGGATGGCGCTAAACATCGTTTTAATGGCTGTAATCATCTTAAACGGCGACGTTGAAGACCTCAACAACTGGATAGAAATCGCGCTTTGGTCAACCTCGATTCCCGCGTTGCTTTCGAATCGCAAATGGGGCATAGCGTTCGCCATATTCACCTTAACCTACACGCTGAGCACCAGTGTGGGGATTTTGATTTACTATCAGGTGTGGCTAAACGCAATTCGCGTCGCAATCAACCTGCCCCTCATAGTGTACTTGTTTAAGACACTGTTCGCAGACAAAAACAACTAACACAAAATTAATGTTGGTTGAATGTGAGGTCTCTGTGGGCGCTCTGTAACTGCGCCTCAATGGGTAGCTGATAGGGGCATTTAGGCCTACATTCTCCACACCCTGTACATTTGTCCGCTTTAACTTCGAGTCCACCGTAGAGTTTACACGCCCACTCCTTGAGCCCATAAGCTTCGTGGAAGCTGTGGAATCGTAGGATAGCGGGTATGTTGATGTTTTGGGGGCAGGGCATGCAGGCTCCGCAGTCACGGCAGTAGTCGCCCAACTCAAAACTGAATCGCCTCTGCTCTTGGGGTGTTAAGCCTTTGAATTCTCCCCCTGCTTTCATCGCAGCCTCTACTTCGCCGACGCTTCGCAACCCGGGAATAACCGCGGCGACATCCTGCGATAGAACAAACCGCAGCAAACTGTTAACCCGTTCATCCGCCGATTCGCCCAGCCACGCTTTGAGTTCTGGTTCATCTGAAACCAAAGAAAGCGAAGGCCGATAGAGGCAAGTAATCAAATTCGAAGTTTTCGCCATCAATGGCTTCATGGCGACTACGCCTACGTCATGCGCCTTCGCAGCAGGTAACAGCTCTTCAATCGCCTGCCGAGTCACCGCATTTAAGGGCACCAAAACCGTGTCGAACTCGCCTGTCGCAACAGCCTTCGCGAGTACCCGTGGCTTATGCCCCGTGATGCCTACAAAATCTGCCAGCCCCTCACGGCGGGCTTCTTTGCATGTCTGCAGCGACCCATCTACGCTCATGGCTTTCTCAAGAGTTTTCTCGTCATCGATGCCATGCAATTGAAGGATGTTGACGTGGTCGGTGCGGAGGTTTTTGAGGCTCACCGCGAAGTCAGCCATCGATTCCCGTTTTGTTCGGCTCCCCGTCTTAGTCGCGATTACACATTGGCTTCGGACGTCTTGGAGGGCTTCGCCGATTTTTTCTTCACTGTCTCCGTCCCAGCGTGCCGTATCAAAATAGTTAATGCCCAAATCAAAAGCGTGCCTAACAACCTTTACCGCTTCCTCTTTTGTGAGTTCAGCTATCCATGTGCCGCCGAACCCAACCTGCGACACCGAGAGGTTTGTTCTGCCAAGCCTCCGCTTATCCACTCGGCTTCACCTAAGCCGAACCGCTGGCTTTTTTGGTTCCATGCATCAGGCGGCTTTTGGCGAAGTTGAAGATGCCTTCGCGTTTGGCGCGTTTAATGATTTGTTTAGGGGTCATGTGGAAGCTTTTGAAGAAGCGCCACTGCACAGCTTTGAGGGATTCGAAGTCGTATTCTTCGGATTTGACGCTGAGCAGGTAATCGTCTAGCTGGGTGTATTTTCCGCTCTGGAGCATCTCGTTGTAGAGTTTGCTGTCGGGGTACGCGATGAAGATGTTAAATTGGCAGTAGTCTGGGCTGAGTTTTTTGGCGAACTTCAGGGATACCTCCATGTCTGCGAGGGTTTCGTCGGGTAAGCCCAGCATGAATGAGCAGGCGGTTTTTATGCCATGTTTCTTGCAGAGCTTAAACGCGGATTCGACCTGTTCGGGAGTGGTGTTTCTGCCTATGCGTTTGAGAACTTTAGGGGAACCTGATTCGACGCCGAACCAAATCACCTTGCAACCCGCTTTGTTCATCAACTCCAAAAGCTCATCATCGACCAGATCCACGCGGGTGTCACAGACCCACTCTAAATCGAGCTTGTTTTCGATGATGAGGTGGCAGAGTTCTTTGGTTTTCTCTTTACGTAGCGTAAAATTGTCGTTTATGAAGTATATGCCTTTGGTGCCGTATTTGGCTTGCAGGTCTTGGATTTCGCCCAACACGCGTTTGGGGCTAAAACCGCGGCAGATGTTACCCCAGAGTTTGCGGGTTTCACAGAAACCACAGTTGAAGACGCAGCCACGACTGATGCTCATGACGTCGGCGGGTTTGGCGTCTAAGAATTCGATGGTGCGGTCATACTGGTCCAGCGGTAGCAGGTGCCGTGCTGGGTATGGGATTTCATCCATGTCTTCGATGAATTGGGGCGGGTTGATTATGTTGCCGCCGCTTCCTCTGCAAGCGACCCCTGGAACGGTTTCGGCTTGAGTTTTGTCGCCACTTGACAACGCGTTGGCTAACTGGGTTATCGCGCGTTCTCCTTCACCCATAACGACATAATCGATTTCTGGGTGTGCAAGAAGTGTTTCAGGTAAATAGGAGGCATGCCAACCACCGACCACGACGGTGCAGTCCTGTTTTACTTCTTTAATGAGTTTAGCAGTTTCCACGCACCGCGCAAACGTGGCTGAACCACAAGTAATACCCACCATAAACGGGGAGGCTTGCTCGACAAGTTGCTTAACCTCAGCGGCGGGTTTGTTGGCGAGGTAATTGTCAAGCATCTGAACTTTGTAGCCTGCTTTTTCGAGTGCCGCAGCGATGTACATTAAACCGATGGGAGGCAACCGTTTCCCGTGGTACCATGTGTCTTTTTCGGGCGGCGCCGTTGTCATAAGCAAGATACTGCGCTGTGAGTTTCCAGGGTTTTTTTGGGGACGTTTGGGCATGTGGGGTTTGTCTCTTGAGGGGTGATTGTTAGGTTTGATGGTTCGCAGAGTTATAGCTTTAACGGAAAAACCTACACTCTAAAATTTTTCCCTCAAAACTCGGTTTACCAAAGTTCCAAGTCTGCCAAAATATTAAGCGCACAGTGTTAAAGGGTGAATAAAACAAACTTTAAATTCTGCTTTTAACTCAAAGTAAACAAAATTTATCTCTCCAGGTCTTTACATGTCAGCAGACCCTAAAATAGACGCAATAGACGCAACAATAATCAAAATGCTTCTCGCAGAGTCACGAACCAGCTTCACTGACATTGCGAAGGTATGCAAAATCACTGTCGGTGCAGTTAGGATGCGTTACAAGCGCCTCTGGAAAGAAGGCATAATTACAGGTGAAGTGACGCTGGTTAACCCTCGATGCCTCGGCTACAGCCATATTGTAGATTTAGGAATCATAACCGACTTTGAGCATGAAGATGAAGTCGCCGCTTTTCTGGAGACCCGACCGCAAATTTCACAAGTAATTCGGCATATGGGTAAATACAATTTCTTCGGCAAAGCCGCTTTAAAAGAAATCAACAGCTTACTGGATGTAATTGAAGATTTAGAGTCCTGCCCAAAAATCAAACATGTCGATGCATTGATTTGGGCAGATGCAGTGAACGTAGAGTTCGCCTCAAACTTAACCATCAAACCGTTGCCCCTTAAAAGTGACGCAAAAAAATTACCTTCTCCAAAAACCGACATAGACCCTTCCCTGTTGGATTTCGATGACATCGATAGGCAAATCGCGATAATTGTCGCTAAAAATTCGCGGACCCCTTTTAGGCAGATCGGCGAACAGTTGGGTATATCCACTAAGACGGTTATTCAAAGGTACAAGAAGCTACGGAAAACCCTTCTTCCAACTTCAACTATTACACTGGACCTAGCTAAGTTGGGTTACAAAGCGTTAGCCCACTTTTACATAAACGTCTCAAACAGAAGTAAAATGACTGAAATCTACAGTCAGCTGCTCAAAATACCGAACCTAATCGTCATCATCAGACTCATCGGCCACTTCGATTTGTATGCAGCGGTAGCGTTGGAGGACTTTGATAAAATGTTCGAAGTCACCCAGCAGATCAACAGAATCAACAACCTTGAACCAGATGTCCTTTTGGGTCCGTCGCCAGCTGCTTGGCCGCTGGATTTGTTCTCTTCGCTGCTGGAAACTGGTGCTATGCCAAAATATTGGGCACCCAAACCGCCTAATCCTTAATTCTTTTCTATTTTTTTGCTACCCAAAAACTCATCTCAGGCTTACAGACAAGCCGATAAATGTACGCAAGGGGGTTGGGCAGCCAAGTTCCCGTTAAGTAGTGGTCTGTTCTTTGGTAGTGTTCAAAACGCTGCCGCCTAAAAACCTCGGCGATAACGGTGTGGTTTAGGGCGTGCTCTTTCTTAAACCAATAATCAGACAACGTGTAATCAATCATGGGGATTCTTAATCCGACGATTCCAAAGTAGAGGCTGTTGAGCATGGGGTTGGAGTGGAACGTGAAGCCTTTGATGATGCTTGCCAACATGCCCTTCTCAGTAGCCCAATAGTAAGGGGAGGCTTCGTGATCGATGTAGATGACTCCGCCCTTCTTGAGGTAGCCGCAAAGAGCAACAAGAGCCGCCTCGTAATCGGGCAGATGATGAAGCACTGAGTAACTGGTTATTAAATCGAACTCGCCTTCTTGGAAGGTCAACGCTTCTATGGGCGAATTGATAACCACCAACTTGTCAGGCATGAACGCGGCGTACTTCTTTTTGAGTATAGCACACATCTCAGGAGAAATATCTGTTGCAGTCACATGATACCCCATTGCGAGGAGTTTGCCCGTGAGGTTGCCTGTGCCTGCGCCTACGTCGAGGGCTTTTTTCTGGTTGTGGGTCACCATTTTGTCGATGGCGTTTAGTTGGGCTGTTAGGCGTTTTTGTTCTTTTTTGCTGTAGACTTCGGGGTGGATGGCTTCGTAATATTTGGCTTCGCTGCGGTGGACCTCTATGTTGGCTTTATGAATTTGTTCGCTTAGTGCTTGGTTGTGTAGCGTTACGTTTTCCTCCGAAGTGTATTGCATTAAAACGGTTTACAGCATTTAAATAGTTTGAGAAAAACAGACACCAATCTAATTGCTTATCAAGGAGATGCACAAGGTAGAGTTAATACATTAAAATGCGAAACGATTTAAGCATCAAACCCCTTCAAACAGACAACACTTAAGCGTGAAGCAGACATGAAACCCCACATAACGCTCGTTAACCCCGCTGCACCCGCTGGCGCCGTCATGCACTGGCCGTTTGCCCTGTTGGGTTTAGGGTACTTGGCGGCGGTTTTAGAGAAAAACAACTACAAAGTAGACGTTATCGACTGCCAAGTACAGCCGATGTCCATTGAAGAGTTCAAAAAAGAAATAGAAAAACGCCAACCAGACATCGTCGGAGTTACCTCATCTACGCTCACTTACAAGTCAGGTTTGAAGCTGATTAAAGCGGCAAGAGAAGCCTGCCCAAACTGCATAACCCTCGCAGGCGGCCCCCACGTGACATTTTGGGATGACCACGCGCTTGAGGAGTGCCCAGAATTAGACATAGTCATTCGCAGAGAAGGAGAAGCCACTCTTGTGGAGTTGGTGCAGCGTATCGAGGCTGAAGAAAGCTGCGCCGACGTTTTAGGAATAACATACCGCAAAGACGGCAAAATCATAAGAAACCCCGACCGCCCCTACATCGAAGACCTCGACAGCTTGCCCTTTCCCGCGCGGCATCTCTGGCCGATGGATAAATTCGCCCAGTACGAAGATGTCCTCTACTTGGCGATGAGCCGTGGCTGCGTTTACTGGTGTGAATTTTGCTGTACTGTGCGCATGCATGGACGCAAGTACCGTATGCGAAGTGCCAAAAACGTCGCAGACGAATTAGAGTTTCTCTACAAAACTTATGGCAAAACCAAGTTCACCTTCTGCGACGACGCCTTCACAGTCGACCAACAAAAAGTCATCGACATCTGTAACGAAATAAAGAAACGGGGACTCAAAATCGAGTGGAACTGCGGTACCCGCGTAGACATGTTAACCAAAGATTTGTTGGTCACCATGAAGGAGGCGGGTTGCGTTTCGGTTTGGTTCGGCGTCGAATCAGGTACACAGCAGATGCTGGATGCAATGAAAAAAGGCATCACACCCGAATTAACAGAAAAAGTCCTAGGTTGGGTTCGCGAAGTGGGTTTGAGACCTGTTCCAAACGTAATTTTAGGTTTCCCAGGTGAAACCAAAAAGTCCGCGTGGGACACCATCAAATTCATAGAAAAAGTCGCTCCGGACGCAGTAGGCTTCTACAACGTCGCTACACCCTTCCCGGGCACACCGCTGTATGATCAAGTTAAGGCTAACGGTTGGCTCCGCGTCACCGACTTCGACAAGTACGACACAACACGCCCGATTTTTGAGACGCCGCAGCTTAGCATGAAGGAGTTGGGGAAACTCCGTGAAGGCGCATTCCACCACTACTATCTACGAAGGGCGTACTTTATGGATAAGAGCCGACGCTTCAAACTCTCCACCGCCATCGTAGTCGGTATGCATTTAATTGCGAACATCAAGCTGAAACTGAGAAGGAACTAGTTGCTTCTCGGTCGCCGCTTCTTCCTATACTTCAAGCCTTCATAGAGAAAAATCGCTGCAGAAACAACCGTCACAATCGTTAAAAGCCAAAACGAGCCCTCAACCATCGAACCCAACAAAAGATGCGGAATCAAAACCGCAAACTCTGCAAGCAAAACCCCCAAAAAAACCAAACCAAAAATCGCAAAGCGCAGAACCAGCCTTTTCCCAACCCAAACATACCCCTTCAAATTAACCTTCTTTTTGGCCACATAGTTACCGTAGTCGTCTTTAACAACCAAATCTAAGTCGATGAGGCGCTGAAGGTTACGGTAGGCAACGCTTGGGCTGCTGAGGTTGGCGCCGCGCATCAAATCCCGTGGACCCACAGGTTTGTCGGCTTTAACAATGTAAACGTATGTTTGGAATAGTGTTGAGTTGAGTTCTTCGTTTGGCTCCAAAGGGTTAGGCTCCGTTGTTGACAATTAGGGTGGTGTATGCTTAAAAAATATGCGTCGGCAAATGTGGTGGGGTTTGCTGGGGCTCTGGTTTTTAGGAGAAAGAAATGCAAACGCTACTTTGCAACTCTTAAGTTTGAGCCAGAGCCCTCTCAGCCTCGTTCTTTCTCCAACACTTATTTGGGACTAAAAAAGGGGAAGGGATTTTGGTGTTTGTTGTTTTATGGTCTTTTCTTGAGGACCATTATGATTACTACGCCGACTAAGACGATAGCAATTATAATGGCGACTACTGCTGGAACAAAGTACATCTCAACGGGTGATGCAGGTGCTGGTGTGGGTGCAGCGGTTGGCTGTGGTGCGTCTTCGACTTCTATCGCGGTCACTGCAGTTGAACCGTAGTATGATTTTGTGCCGTCAAAGGTTGCGATGAGGGTGTATCTGCCTGGAACTTCTGGCACAAATGAGGTGCTGTAGAAACCGTTTGCGTCGCTTGTTGCGCTAGCTACTTTGTAGTGGTTGCCGTTGGGGTCAAACACAGTTATGGTTACATCTACGCCTGTGGCGTTGGTTGGGCGTGGGTACTGCATCCAGACGTATTGCATCCAATCCGTCATGCTTGCGTCTGAGACTGCGGGGACACCGTTGGGGAAGCGAACTTTGATGTCATAGTTGCTTAGGCCTGGTGCAAGGTCAGTTACGAAGCCTTCCACTAGGACTTTGTTGCCGTTAGTTGAGACTTTGGGTGCCGCGGAAATCGTTGTTGCGCTGGGGCCTTTGCCAAATGAGTATAGGCGGTTGTCGTAGCCTGCGTTGAGACCTGCCATTACGCTGTCGCCGATGACGCATGTTCCGCCCCACCAGTTAGCAAACCAGCTGATTCGCCAGATTTCTTCACCTGTGGTTGCGTTGAGGCAGACCATGGGTGCGCCTCTTGAGCTTAGGTTGGGTGAGTGCTCTGCGTAGGACAGGTAGATTTTGCCGTCGGTGACGAAGTGGAACATGGTTGGGAAGTTTTCGCTCCATAGGATTTCTGAGTAGGGGTCTGAGCAGTTATAGTTCCAGACTCGTTTGCCTGTTTGCATGTCGTAGGCGATTGTTTGTCCGCTCATGCGTTCGCTGAAGAATAATCCGTAGCCGTGGCAGGGGCCGTACCATTTGTCGTAGTATTGTAGGTATGGTTCAGGTTCGGTTTCCCACATGAAATTCCCGGTATTTAGGTTGAAGCCGTAGAATCGGATGTTTTCTTTGCAGGATATGATGAAAACGCGGTCTTCGAAGCTGACGTCGCTCCAAACCCAGTTTGCGTCTTCAAACCCTGAAGGTACCGTCCAAGTTTTGTTCCATAACAGTTGCCCCGCGGTTTCTGGTTTTGTGCTAATTGCCCATGAAGTGATGGTTGAGCCTCTGTAACTTGGGAATGCAGATGCCTGTGACCCAAGTATGCAGTCGTTAACTTCTGCGTGGCATACTGCGCCTGGTAGTCCTTTGGGTATGGTTACATTCCACATTATGCCTCTTGTGCCGTTGTATGTGTTTCCGGGTACGTCCCAACTGCCGTCTGCAACAGCCATTGCTGTCTGGGGGTTTGTAGCTCGACTCGAGTTCCAGCATATCATCCAGCCGTTTTGTAGGTTAACTTGGTATCTTATGATTTCGCCTCTTTCGCCATAGTAGTTATAGTTTGGGCTCGCTGAGGGAACATCGGTTATGCGGTATACCCATCTGCCAGTTAATGCGTCGTATGCGTCCCATGTGGTGCCAGTTGTTGTCCATAAGTATGCGAATGCGCCGTAGTAGTTGAATCCTTGGAAGTTGTATACCTGACCAAAGGCTAAGCGTGTGTTATTCCAGTTTTTAACCCATAGTTCTTCGCCAGTTTTCAGGTTGATTGCGTGGACATTTTGTTCTACATTTGTACCGCCTGTGGATTGGAAAGCGTTGTAGTACATTACGCCGTCGATGACAACGGTACCTAAGAATTTGCCGACGTATGCGTCACCCATCTCGTAACCCATTACTCCCTGTTCGCCTCCAGTCATGCCTCCTTGGGCATACTGTTTGGTCCAGAGTATGTGAGCTGTTTCAGGTGCTTCAGAATTGCCTTCGTGGAACTTTTCGATTGGGGGCATGCTGTAGCTACCTGCGGGTCTTAACCATTGGCCTGTCAGAGGAGCCCATTCGTAGAATTGTGCGTTGATGGGTCTGTTCCAGTATTCAGTTGGCAGCGGAAAACCTGGAAAGTAAGGTATGGGTTCTTCTTGAACGACCAAATTAAGCCATTCGCTGGTGCTAGCAGTAAAAGTATATTCAACAGCGGGGAATGTGAATGCAGGGACCATTTTCTGTTCTGGGAAGTGTGTTCTTAGTTTGTATGTTCCGACTTGGTCGGGTACGAGGACTGTGCCTGTTCCGCCTGTGGAGTCTGTGTTGAATGGTCCAAGGGTTGTGGTTGTGTTGTCTGGTCGGATTACTTCGACGGTTAGGCCTTTCCATTGGAAGTAGGTGCCGTTGGTGGCTTCGGAGATGCCGAGGTGGATGAGTGTTTCTTGGCCGACGCCGACGGGGTTTGGTGTGGCGTTACAGAATGCGTAGGTTTTTCTAGTTAAGGCGGTTTGTGCGTCGATTGCTGGTAGTATCGCTATCATTGGTAGTATGAATGAGAGCAGTAGGATTGTTGCTGCTGCTTTTTTTATACTAATTTTCATTTTTCTTTTTCTCCTTAAGTGCGTGCTTCTACATCTCGATGTGTTGTGTTTATAAAACTTTTCAAAACACTGCTTTATACTGATTTATTATTAATAATAAATTGCTAAATCACTAAAATTTTATCATAATGGATATATATTATGACGTATAATTAAAGAAGAAAAACACAAACACCTATCTATCACACAAGAAACTGGCTACACATATGTCCCCCAAAGTTGAAATCGACGAAATAGACGAACAAATCATACACCTCCTCATCAAAGACGCACGCCTAAGCCTAAAAGAAATAGCCAAAAAATGCGGCATATCCGCCGTATCAGTATTCAACCGAATAAACCGCCTCAAAAAACAAGGCGTCATCACAGGCGCAACCCTGTTCGCCTCACTGGATAATTTCAAACTATACCTAGTTGCCTCTATTGGAATGGAAACTGAAAACGACGCCGACGTAGATGAAATTTTAAGGTTTTTCAAAGAACACACCTGCCTAATCGAGCCCTCCGTAAGCATAGGAAAATACGACCTCTACGCATTGATTTATTCAGAAAATTTCGAAAGCCTAAACGATCGCGTGGAAATGGTGCGGCGGCTACCTGGAATCCGAAAAGTCGTTGTGTCCGTGTGGTCAGGGTTACCAATCCTAAATTTCGAAAACATTGATTTGATGCCGAAAACTGGGTGTACCTGATGGACAAGCTAGATTACCTCATTTTAGCTGAACTGCAAAAAGACGGGTTGATGTCTTTTGTTGACATAGCAAAAAATGTTCACTCCACCCCCTGCACCGTTCGAAGACGCTATGAAAAAATGAAGAAAGAGGGCAAAATTTTTCGCTGCATCGTATCCCTTGACTTGGCGCGGTTAGGCTACCAAGGAAAAACTTTTCTACTCATTAACCTGCTGCCGAACAGCAACAAATTCGAAACCGTGGCGTACCTAAAGAACATAAAAAACGTGCTAGTAGTCACAGAAATCATCGGCCCCTGCGACATAATGGCGATCGCGCCTATTACAGACCTAACAAGCATCCAAACACTGATATCGGAGGCAAAAAAAGCGCCCAACATCCAAAAAGTTGATTTTTACTGCATAAACAACAATAGTTTTCCAATCGGGCACAACTTTGGTGAGATGCTCAATCAGAGATGCCGGGTTCTTGCAGATAAACTGTGAGAGCTTCAAGCAGGGTGGATTTTGGAAAAATCTATTAGCATCATATTCTAAAATGCCCAAAAGGCAGGCGAGGTTTGCCCCTAAGGAGAAAGAAAAGTGAACACTAAAGCAGTAGCGGTTGCTATCGCTTTCACTGCTCTCGCAACAGTGCTAAACTACATCAAAATTCCTGTACCTTATTTGCCATACTTTTCGTATCAAATGGGCGACGTCGTCTTGATTGTGGCGCTGTTGCTTTTTGGGTTGAAGCCAGCCCTTTTAATTGCAACCCTAAACATGCTCATGACGATTGTGCTCTACCAAAACCCCGCGGGTCCAATCGGGCCACCTTACTATTTAATTTCAGTCATTGCAATGTTTTTAGGGATTTACTCTGCAATAGAGTTTGTTAAGCGGCGCCAAATGTCAAAAAACGTTTACGTAGCCAAATCGGTGGGGTTCTCCACAACCCTTGGCGCGGTAAGTAGGACATTAATTATGTTGCCGCTGGATTATTTTGTGTATGGTTTCTTGGTGTCGGTGGTTTCGGGGTTGTCTATTGCAGCTTCGTATAATATGGTGCTTGCAATGCTGCCCGCCATGATTATCTACAACATAACCGTGCCCATCATCATGGTTCCATTAAGTTACCTCATAGCCAAAAGACTAGTTAAGTACGGCTCGCTAGTTTCGAATTCTCCGCTAATTTAAAGTGAGAAGAAACCGTGTTTCTTGAAGTAAACAATCAATGCTACGATGACGATTAGGGCTGTCACTGCGGCGGTTACCTCTATCAGGGTTAAGGTGGCTGAGTTCTGTTTTGCTTGCATATCAGGGTCTGTTGATGCGACAACCACATTGTCATCATTGAAAGGCTCCATAAGGGGGTAGTTATCTACGCCGTACACTTGCTCTTTCCAGACGGCATTGCTTATGTAACCTGTGTAGTATTCTGCCATGATTTGGTAGGGTTGGTCGCCTATGTGGTTGCCATCGCTGTCAGTGCCGTTGTATGTGCTCCAGTAGTTGCCTTCTGTTCCATCATCCCAAATGTTCGACGTTGTATTTACTAGGCTTAGGCTTTCTATGGGTATTTGGTTGCCGATAAAGTTGTTATGTACAAATGTATTGTAACCAGATGATTGATCGTTGACCAAACCCGTTTTAAAGACGTTTTGTGGCGGTAAACAAACGCCTGCGCCTCCATCTAGAAACGTGTTTCCGACGATTTTGTTGTACCATGAAGTTTGAGCCACTAATCCATTGTTGTTTCGAACAAAGGTATTTCCAGAAATCGTGTTGTACTGGGATCCTGTTAGCCATAAACCCAAGCCACAATCTGAAACTATGTTACCAGAGATGTTGCAGTATTGGGCATTTTGAAGATGAATTCCAGACAGCCCTTCTTCCCAGTCAGTATGCCTTACAAAGAAGGCGGAACTGTTGCCAGGGGGACGTATATAGTAGCGGTGTGCACTATTGTGGTCTTGAGAGAACAAAATCGTCAAACCTGTTATGGTGACGTTATAATAGCGGACCTGAATAACGGTTTCGCGATAGTTCCCGTTGAGTACAGTTTTGTTTGTATCCTCGCCCCTGATTGTCAACCGTTTATCGATGACTAAGGTTTCATTGTAGATGCCTTGTTTGATGAATATTGTGTCGTCGTCTTTAGCGTTCTGGATGGCTTGGTTTATGGTGAGAAAATCGTCGGGAACCACTATCACGTTTCCCTTTGCCTCCAAAGGCTGAAACACAACTATAGAAGCCGCTAACATGAAGATGATTATCGTTAAGCTTGCAGCTTTGCGCATACAGTTCACCATCAAGTCAACTGTAACAGCGGATTTAGTTCTACTCAAGGAACAAAATGTTCCCAAACTGGAACACTCATGCTCACTTTGGGGCTGTTTTTTTGGGTGTGTTTTTGGCAAAACTATAAGCAGAAGGAAGCCGCCAGTTCACTGTAAGGCTTTGACATGAGTAGGATTAGTCGAGTCAAGAAATACTTGATTCCCACCACCCTCATCGCCCTCATAGTGCTCTCCGCCACACTTCTCCAGCTACATCTAAGCCTAACAAGCGCCACCATAAACAGCAACCCCTACGTTGGGATCGCGTTCTGCGGAAACACCAGCGCCGAAGCCAAAACCCAAATCGACCGGACAAAAACCTACACTAACCTGTTTATTCTAGACATCGGGAGAAGCACACTAAGCAGAAACGAAACGGCGGTTATGGAAATCTGCGATTACGCGGTAGCCAACGGGCAAAGCGTCATAGTTAACTTGGGGATCAACAGTCCCTACGATAACGACACCACCACTTGGTTTTGGGAGCAGGACATGACTGCTGTTAAGCAGAATTGGACACAACGTTGGGGGAATAAGTTCCTTGGTGTCTATTACAACGATGAGCCCGGAGGAATCCAACTGGATGGCGAGTGGGGACTTTGGTATCAATGGTTCGGTGAACACCTCAACGAAATAGACCATTCAGCAGCCGAAGCTATGTACCAGATTTACCTAAAAATGCTCAACTACGTAGATAACGGCGTCAAACCCACAGATTACAACATGGAAGCTGACTTCTTCATCAACGAAGTGATCGTAAAAGACCCTGGCATGCAGAACCTAACCACTGGAGGTATCCCGATTTTCACTTCAGATTACTGTTTGTATTGGTGGGACTACATAGGCGGCTATGATGTAATGTTCGCCGAGTTAGGTTGGAATGCCAGTGTTGCCCAGCAGATAGCTCAAGTAAAAGGTGCAGCTCGTTTAATGGATAAAGAGTGGGGTGCCATGATCACTTGGAAATATTATGATGTGCCTTTTCTTGATTCAGGCGAAAAAATCTACAGCCAGATGCTGACCGCCTATCAGGCAGGAGCCAAGTACATAGTGATCTTTAACTATGCCAAAGACGACAACGGTAACACAGCAGCCGCTATGATTGACGAGCACTATCTTGCGCTGGAGCGTTTCTGGAACGACATCCACAGCAAGCCCTATACTGACTTAAGTAAACCTGAGGCGGTGCTGGTTTTACCCCACAATTATGGTTGGGGCATGCGTGAACCCGACGACAAAATTTGGGGCTTCTGGAATACGGATGATAACACAGAGCAAATCGCCATCATCATGGGGAAACTGTTGGCGAGGTACGGCGCATCGCTGGACATCGTTTTTGAGGATGAAGCTTACCCAGTTTCGAAAGCGGATTATAAGTCGGTTTACTACTGGAACCAAACCCTCCCCGCTACCCGCTAAAAAGAACTTAGTAGTAAACACATCAGCTTCTTTCTGACAGTCGCCCTAAGTAAGCGGGCAATTCCGCGCCTTCTGTAACATCAATAAGGCTACTATCTGGATTACCGCTGAGAATCCAATCCATATTAACACAGAATATCCGCTGTCCATCAAGAAACCAAAGATGGCTCCGCTGGCAAGCGTACCGACACCCAAAACGGTGTTAAAAACGCCGTACGCGGTGCCTCGCTGGTTGAGCGAAACCAAATTGCTAACTGCAGCACGGTAAATCGATTCCTGCATTCCTAAAACTAAACCGAACAGGACACAGGCTGCGATTACTCCAGTTAAGCCGCCGTAGGCGATAGCGAGCACAGGGAGAAGTGAAAGGGCAAAGGGTAACAAAAGAATTTTCAAACCTATTTTGTCGAAAAGGTGCCCTGACACTAAAGCCATCGGAACATCGACCACTTGAACAATGACATAGAGGAAAGGAATAATCCACTGCGCCCCTAGCGGTTGAAGAATCATGGAGCCACGAAACAGTATCAAAGCTACAGGAAGAAGACCGAGTGTGTTTAGGAACACTGCTGAGCAGTAGAGCCAGAAGTGGCGGTTAAGCGGTGTTTTTTTGTCGTTGGCTGCTTTTATTTCAACCTCTATGTTTTGGTCTACTTTTTTACCGATTTTTTTATAGGTGAAAATCAACGCGATTATCATTAGAATGAAGGGAATTATCAGCAGTTCAAACGCAATGGAGTAATTGTTTGCAGTTAGCAGTAGTATAACGCCGAAAAGTGCGGGCCCAATGATTGCGCCTATTTGATCGATAGCTTCGTGAAGACCAAAAGCTTTCCCTGCCCCAACACTTTTACTAATAACCGAGACAACCGTGTCCCGAGAAGGCGACCTCAAAGCCTTCCCTAATCGCTCCGTCAAAATTAAAGCGATAACTAATTCTACACTCGTTGACACGCCTACTAGGGGTATGGCAAGTATGCAGCCGTAACCGAGGAAAATGAAAAACCAGTACGCGCGGCTCTTATCTGCCAGTTTGCCTGTGACGAGTCTTGCAGCATAACCAAGAAACTCTCCAAACCCGCTGACTAAACCGATGGTTAACGCGGAGAGACCCAGAAAACTCAGGTAATCAGGAGTTATGCCTCTGCCTGACTCGTAAACGATGTCGCCTAACATGCTTACGATACCCATTGTGAGGATTGCAACGTAGGCGGTTCTTTTTGAGATAGTCAAGCAGCTAACCCTTTGCTATAAGAGGACTTGGTTATTCTGTTTGTTCTTAAAGGCATTATGGTCGGTTACGAAGGGCCTCTTTGTTCTTTAAATAAGGGAGGGGAGGAGGCAGCAGAGCAGTAGGCGTTCTTACGAGCTTTTTTCTGATTTAACAAACCTGCAACCCAACCTCAACGCAACATCTCATTCTATAAACTAAAGGCTGAATTACGGTTTTTTCTCTGTTTTAAACTTCCACCATAACCCAACGGTTTGCCGAAACATGTTCCAAGCGTCTTTTGCTAAGTTGACTTTGGTGTCTTTGCCGCTATGCCACTCCACCGCAAACTCCTTAATTCGCAAACCATGACGATAGCCTCTGACCATGACTTCTGTGTCCCAGAACCAATGCGTCGCCTCCACCTCACCGAGCAAACCCAAAAGCGCTTCCCGCCTAAACGCTTTGAATCCGCATTGATGGTCACGCAACTTAGAGCCCAACATGCGTCTGACGAGCCAATTGTAAGTTTTAGAGCTAAACCCCCTGCTAAACGTGCGTTCGGCTTTGCTCTCTTCAAGCATCCTTGAACCCGTGGCGAAATCGTAACCCCCAACGCTGATGGCTTCAACGAGGGGTTTTAGGTGTTTGAGGTCGGTGGCTAAGTCGAGGTCCATGTAAACCAAAACTTGTCCGCGGCTCTGGCAGAAAGCGTTGTTGAGTGCAGTTCCCCGCCCTAACCTTTTTTCTCGGTGAATATGTACCACGCATGGGTATTGTTGAGCAAGTTGCTGGGCGCGTTGGGCGGTGCCGTCTGTGCTGCCGTCTTCGGCTATGATTATTTCGTAGGAATCCACGAATTGGTTTAGGGTTTGGATGGTTTTTTCTACGGCTGGTGTGAGGTAGTTGACTTCGTTGTAGGCGGGCAACACCACTGAAACCTGTACTGTTTCGTTCAGTTTTGGTGTGGTCATGGCGCAAAGAACCAGCTTTTGAACCACTTTAAGTTATGAATATAATCCGTCGATGCGGGTGCGCCTGAAATCACAGGGTAAAACGCCAAGAACAAGGCGACTGTGGCTGCAAAGAGAATTATTGTTGCTACTTTTCCCAGAGGTTTATGCCAGTATTTGTTGATGAAGTAGGTTGTGGCGAAACAGATGAGGGGCACGCTTAGGTAGTAGTGGTAGATGTAGGTGGCTCTGCCCACAAAAACGTAGGTTAACCACGAGAACAAGAACACGACAACGATGTAGATTGCCGTGACATCCCAACCTTTTCCCCTGACGGTTACTGGTTCTTGTTCCTCTGCCGCAGATTTGGATAAGCGTCTTTTGAGAACCGTGAACGCTTCTTCCACGTGGAACGCTTTGAACGCCAAAATCAGCATAGCCGCAAAGCCGACCCACCAAACTGCGGGGTTCCCAAACACTGTAATCGTCGAAACCGTGCTGTTAGGTAAGTAGGTTATGTCAAACCATCTGGGTACTGTTGTGCCGTCCAAGCGGAACATGAATGGCCAAGACCACCATGGAGCCGCAGCGGAGTCGGTTACGGTGCCTGAGTGGAAGCTGAACATGGCGTTTTGCAGTTCAAGGATGGTCATCGGGGAGTTTCCCATGAGCATTTCGGGGATGTAGGTGGCAAAGTAGATGGCGGCAACCACGCCGATGCAGCCCAATAGTAGCAGGAAGGGGTGGGCAAAGAAAGCTACGTATTTGTCGCTTAAGCTGCCTTTGAGTCGCAAAACTTCTCTGAGCCTGACTGCAACGAGTAGCGCCAGTAACCCTGCTGTGCCCCAGAGAATGAACCACTTCGTCGAGAAACCCAACGCAAAGAAAACCACCGCCAACAGAAGCGGCAAAACCGAAGTTTCTTTCCAGCCTTTCTTGAGGACATTGGTGAAGTAGACTAAAAAGAACAGTTGAGAAAGCAACGAAAAGAACACGACGTAGGTGTCTACGGTGCCGATTCTTGCCATGGTGAAATGCATGAAATCAAACGTGAACAGAAACGCAGCGGAAAATCCGCCTATCCATGTCCCAAATAGCTTCTTGCCCAAGAGGTACATCAAGGGAACCATCAGAGTTCCAAAGATGACGCCCATTATGCGCCAGCCAAACGGCGTCTCACCAAAAGCCACGATGCCTAAAGACTGGATTAGCTTGCCCAGCGGTGGATGTGTGCGCTCTAAGGGAAAGACATGGTTCACGTAGTCTTCTGCTGCCCTTGCAAAGTAGACTTCGTCAAAGTACATTTTAGACATGTAGGTGGGTGGAATCTCAAGGGAGGATTGCTCGTCAACTAAATTGTTGATGGTTGCGTCTGTTCCGTTTAACCCTGAAACAGAAACAATTGGCACCTGTTGATTGTTTGGGTCGCTGAGTCCAATCTCTGTTATCTGGATGTATGGCGAGGGGTCCTTGTCGGTGGGGTTAGTTACGCCCCAATTCGAAAAGTTCGGGCGAGAATCAAAAGTAACCGCTACTATGTCAAACCGCAAGTACCGTGTGTTGCTGTTTACTGGTAGGGTTTTTTGGACTTGGTAGTCTGTGGCGCGGTCTTGGAGGCTAAAGTTGCCCAACGAGTTCCACGCGTCGGGGTCGCCTGAGAAGACCTGTGCTGAGGCGTTGCCCATTTTCACCCAAAGGATAACGTTTTGCACTTGCTGAACGGAGCCTAAATCAACATAGAAACTTGCTTGCTGTGTGGTTTCCCAATCCGTGGTCGGTGAGTCGATTCTGCCCACGTTCCATGAGGCTATACCGAAGAACAGTACCGACAAAAGCACCATTGTTAGGATGTCTGCTTTTGTTATTTTTAGCTCAAAGTTCACTTTGCGATTCCCCTTTTGGCTCTTTTTGGTTCAGTGGCTCCGTTGGCTTAGCTTGGAGCGATGATTGCGCCCTAAGTTCACTGTACATTAGCATTACGCCATAAAGGAACAGCACTAAATTAATAACGCTTACCGCCAAAACCACAGGGTCCCCCGTCAAATTAGGCGAAGCGTTCGGATAGGACACGTTAAGCCAGTAGAGGATGTAGGCTTGGTTCGCCAGAACAGTTCCAGTTAACGCTGCATAGATAACCCTTGATTTCTTGTAGAGCAGAAAACTCAGTGCCAAAACCGCCAGCACAGGGAATAGGTAACGTTCGTGGATGCGGGTGGGTAACATGAAAAATGCAAAGAACAACATTGACGCAGTGAAGAAAACAAGTCCCTCGCCTGATACTTTGAACCGTTTATACGTTACAAACAGGAATAACGTAGCAAAAAATCCGAACATAACCCAGCCCAAAACAAAGAGGCCGCCGCTGTCGGGCATCCACATGCCGAACATGCCCCAGATGTTAAAGGCGTTGATTGAAGTGTACTGGTAGCCGCTGTACGCTCCGAAGTAGATGTCTGTGAGGAAAGTGATGGGGTTGCTCCACTGGAAGGGTAAAATCAGCAAGAACACGGTTGCTGTAAAGGCAGCTACAGATGTGAGAAGTCGCTTGACGCCATCCTTCATGAAAATAACCAACACAACCAGCGGAAGTAAAGCGATACCTTGCGGTTTAGTCAACAACGCTACCGCAAAGGTTACTGCGGATAATTCCGGTTTCCTTTTGAGCGCCAACATGAGCGATAACACCAAGAAGAAGGTGTAGATGGCGTCGAATTGTCCCCACCATGCAACGTTAAAGATTACTGCGGGGTTGAATGCATAGAGGGATGTGGCTATGAGGGTTTGTTTGTGGCTGAATTGTTTGCGCAGAAACATGTAGATTAGGACGACTGTGGCGAGGTCAAACAGGGTGGGTGCTAATTTGACGATGTTGACGGCGTTTATGCCGAGGGTTGTGGCGGCGTTGGCTATGTTGCCGAAGAACCAGAAGAGGTAAATGTTAACCGGCGGGTAATCACACCACGTGTTTTGATAGAAATCTCTTATGCCGCCTGTGGCTGCCGTATTGAACCACGAAAGAAAGTCGTTGGTGTCAATGGGGTAACCTTGCTGGGGGTACAGCAGAACTCTAACTGCGAAGGCACCCAGAAGCAACACCGCTAAAGTTGCGACTTCGCGTTTCTCAAACGAGAACCTAACCATGTTCCCCTCTCGGTGAAAGACTATCTCGCATACAAGGCATAAGAAGTTTTTTCCAAACCTGCCCCAACAATGGGAATAAGGTTAACCAATTTTATACAATTTTATACAAACGCTACCTACTGAGATTAACCGCTTAAGACATCGAGTTTTGAATGTTAATTCATTCTTCTGCGGCGAAAGCAGACTCTGCTTTTTGGGGGAACAGGAACTTCCCCGCGAATATAAGCCACACCACATCGACCACCATGCAAACTGCAGCAGGCAGAGCCCCTTGAGGTCCCAAGAGCATCAATGCCAACGACGCCGCCATGCCTGTATTCTTGTAGGTGCTGAAGAGAACCTTGGAAACGGCACTGGACTGTTTTATGCCGCGTTTACGAAGAAGACGATCAGAAGCTATGCCGACGCCGAAGATTCTTATGACCGCAAACACCGCTAAAGTCGCCACGACGGTTCCCGCGGAGAATAGCAGACTTCGGTTTTCGCCCATTACTGCGATTACGAGAATGAAGAAGCAGCTGTGGATGAGTATGTTGCGGGTTTTGGGAGAGGTTAGGTAGCGTTTAACTATTCTTGAAAGGAACAGAGGCAATACTATTTGGAGACACAGATAGTACAGCAAAGTTAACATGCTTACCGCGGTGCCCAAGAATACGAAAGTAATCAGTGGCGTAACCACCAACGCGGCAAGGTACATTGCAATCGTCGAGACAGCTGACGACTCCGTTTCTCCACCCCACAGACAAGTGAAAGATATCACTGACACCGCAGACGGCACCGCAGCCAACAGTATCCAGCCTGCTCTCAGGTCACCGCTAAAGAAGTATGCTACAACTAAAGTGACGCCGGTCAAGAGCACAAAAGACAGACCAAAAGCGTTTCTAACCTCTTTAATGTAGGAGCGGAGTTTGAGGCTTCTGAGCTGTATGGAGGAAAGCGCAAGAGTCATCATCAGTATCAACGACATCATGGCTATGTCCCCGTTTGAAACCAAAAACCCCTCTGGAAAACCTCCGACACCCAAAACCAAAACAAGAGCAGACAACATCATCAACGAACTACTGCTCAGAAGACTAACCACAACACCAGAAAGCCGACTAACGAAGCTACTAAAGGTCATTGAGTCGAAATCATACGGCAGTTTATTATCTATTTTGGTACAACCAACCAAAACCGCAATTTAGCTTAACCAAAAATGAACAGAAGTGGAGCCTTCGGCGGGATTTGGACCCGCGACCATTACCTTACCAAGGTAACGCCCCACCGGGCTAGGCTACGAAGGCAAATTTTTGTTCTTCCTCCAAAACAAATACGATAGTAAATAAAGAGCTTGCGGTCAAAGCGTTCATTTTAAACAGGGAAAACAGGAAAGAGCGCAGGGTGTTGGGTTGGGTACAGGAAAGCTTAATTAATTTTAGCATTCAAGTCAACTATGGCAGCCAAAAGGCAGCCAAAAGGTGACTTAATGCTACATGTGCCAACAGGGTTTTCTATACTTGACGAAACCTTAGAGAGCGGCATAATCGCTCCCTCATGCATCTGTATAAGCGGCAAATTCACCCCAAACCAACGTAACTTTATACTTCAATTAACAAACAATTTCCTAAAAAACGGCCTCAAAGGCCTATACATCTGTCTAGACCGCCCAGCAGCAGAAATCAAACGGCATTTCAAACAAATCAAACTAGACATAACAGCCTACGACAAAAGCTACAGCCTCTTCTTCATAGACTTCTTCTCCTACAGCCAAAAAGCCTTAATCGAAACCGCCGAGCTAAGAACCCTCGAATACAACCCTCACATGCTCCTAGAAACCATCAGCCCATTTCTTGACTGGATAAAAAACGGCTTCATAATAATCGACTCCCTTTCCACACTTACCTTAAACATGGATACAAAAGAAGCCTACGACTTCATAAGAGGAATAAAACTGCTAGGCAGAGCCTTCAACCTCATAATCATCGGCATCACCCATGCGCCAGTAGCCGACTTGGATCTCATTGTCTCAAACTCTGACGGAAACTTGCTCTTCAAAGGAGAGACCCTGATTGTTGACCGCTTTGAACATGTAAACCATCAAGAATTTCTGCTTTCAACCGACCAAGACGGCAAAGTCGCCTTAAAATCACCTACTGAAACAGAAAACGAACAAACACTCCTATCAATATTAGCAGACTTCCAGGAACTAAAAATCACACCCACACTAAAGTTGACCACTTCAGCCGAGATAGATGGCTCAATTGACGAGGTCGCAGAAAAATTAACGCTTCTGGAAGACAAAAAAACAGTAAAAAAGACTCCATACTGCTCCACGATAAAATGCGCAACATGCAACGGCCAATCATTCGAGTTCTATTTACAGTGCCCCCAATGCGAAAGTCGTCTGCTTAACAGAGGCGAAATAATCGAGCATTTCAGTTGCGGCTACGTAGATTTCGATACAAACTTTAAACGAGACGACAAGTTGGTCTGCTTGAAATGCAACAAAGACCTAAAGCAGATAGGCGTTGACTACCGAAGGGTGGGCGTAGGGTACAGTTGTGCTAATAGACACCTGTTTTCAACTCCACGAATAGTTTTTGTGTGTTCAAAATGCAAAGAACAGTTTGACTTCAGTGAAGCTAAACTTGAAAAACAATACATCTATGAATTAACCGAGAAAGGCAAACATCAACTCTCGCAGGATAGGTATGACCAGAATGTTTTAAGTGTATGAGCAGATTTACCATTCTGTTTTTTTCTTGAAAAGCCAATCAAAATACGCCTTCAACCGAATGACAGCATAGTATGGCCTGTAAATTAAAACCATTACAGGTATGAGCAACATGTGCCTTAAGTCACGTAACCTCCGCGAATGACCCACCGCAAAAACCACAACAAACATTTCCATCACTAAATATATAATCAAACTCAAAAACAAAACATACACTAAACTAGCGCTAAACATATACGCTAAACTCACAAACCAAACAGCTCTTAGCACAAGCAAAATCACATCCATAAACAACATATCCCAAGTCGAAACCACCGACCTCAAATCAAACCCTCTCCGCCGAAGGACGTTTCGGTGCTTCCAAAGAGTCTCCGCTTCACCTCTTGTCCAACGGATCCTCTGCTTTCTCCAACTTTTCCAAGTAAACGGAGAAAGAGTCCACGCGACAGCTTTGTTGGCGTACACGATTTTTTTACCAAGTTTCCTAAGCTTTATCGTTAAATCAAAATCTTCAGTAATCGTGTCCTTATCATACTGCCCCAAGTTTTTCATTTCTCTGCCGCGAAACGCACCGAACGCACCTGAAATTATCATAATCGTCCCCATAACTGAGTTGAATGGGCGACCCACCTCAAAAGCCAAAAAATACTCGTATTCTTGGAGGCGAACCAGCAGGTTTTTGGAGCCGTTTTCGCCACTAAGGATGCCTACTTTTCCCGACGCAGCAACCACATCAGGATCACTTAGGGGTTGCACGATTTCTTTTAAGGCGTTTTTTTCAATTAAGGTGTCTGCATCTACGGTGACAAGCACCTCTCCAGAGGCAAAAAGTATACCGTAGTTTAAGGCACCTGCTTTGCTGCCGCTTGAGTAGTCGCGGTGAACAAGTTTTATTCGACCGTCGGAGGCAAAAAAATTCGCCCGTTGATACGTGTTGTCTTTGGAACCGTCATCTACAACGATGATCTCCTTGTAATCGTAGTCCGCGTTTAGTGCAGACTCTATTGATTTTGCAATCGCGTTTTCTTCGTTGTATGCGGGAATTATGACTGAAATTTTTGGGTTAAAGGCGGGAGGGGGTTTTTTGGGTTTGAGTTTGGTGTGGAGGCTGTGGGCTAAGAGGAAAAGGGGTTTTCCGATTGAGCGGGTCAGGTCAACTGCGATGAATAGCCAAAAAATTAGAATAAGATCCCAGATAGTTAAGTTGCCCAGCCAACATGTGAAGCCTTCCCAGAAAGGTGTCAGAAAGGTCAACGTATGTCTGCCACAAGTGACTATTACTTTAGTTGAAAAATAAAAGCTATTCCCAGCGCGCACCCTCAAAGCGACATATTGGGCTCAGTTATTTTCTTGTGAGATTAAATAAATATTAGGCAGGACGTTATTTTTCTTTGACCACACGTCTGCAGGGGTCTCCAAGCCAGGTCAACGGAGTAAGGCTTAGGACCTTATCGCGTAGGCGTTCGTGGGTTCGAATCCCACCCCCTGCACCAGTATGTTAAAACATAGGAGTTTATTTTAGCGATTTAGCTTCTTTTAATCAAAAAAATCAGGCCTCCAGCATAACATAATAAAGCAAAATGCACCAGTCACGTGATTCAGCGAAAATATTTAGCCAAGGTGGTAAATATCTGTATGTGGAAGCTTCAAAAGAATGAAAAAGAAAATCGTAGCCATTTTGGTTGCCGCGAGTTTTACTTTCATCGTTTTGCTTTGGGCACCATGGATCACTCACGACTACGCCATCGACAGGGTTGTGGAAAAACTTGGTGGACCAGATACTCGTTTCACTTATCTGGGTGATGACATGGCTGTAAAAGACATTCCGAAACAAGTCAGCTGGGTTCCTTTCGGTAGGTTTGTGGCGTTCCCAGGGGAAGCAGGGTGGACAGTTAGTTTCTTTGGCAATGTCGGTTAAATGGTAATTGAATCCACAATTCAGCTTAAGATTCTGTGGGTAGTTCTGGTAAAGGAAGGAAAAGGTGGAAGGAAGCTGCGAAGAAACATAGGCTGGCGATATCGCCCGCTGACTGAGGGTTCGAATCCCACCCCCTGACCACAATCTGACTCTATCGCATTTGTTTTGCCTGTGATTTTAAAGCTAAAAAGTGAAGGCAGAAAGACACTACTCTTGCTCCAATGCTTAAACGACTAAAGTTCTTAAGTAGAAATGTAGACTTAAACGACCCTGAGAAAGTCAAGGAATTCATAGCTTCTCAAAAATATGCCGATGGCTACAAAGACAACCAGATTGATGCTTATAGTCACTTTTGCAAACACTACGCTATACAATGGACTAAACCCATTTACATTAGAGAGGAAAGGATAACAAAAGTTCCAAGAGAGGAAGATATTAACAAAATAATTAGTATTAGAATTTTCAAGTAAATTATATAACCTTTCAGACTGCTAACTTTGATTATGGCTAGATTGGGTAAGTATCTCACAATATGTTTAGTTGTTTTGTTAATAGTAACCTCTACTGCACAATTAACCGTTAAAGCCCAAACCAGAAATATCATTGTACCAGATGATTATTCCGACATCCAGACAGCGATAAACCATGCAAACGATGGCGATACAGTTGTCGTGAGAGCAGGAACTTACAAGTATACTGAGCAAAACTCCATAATAGCACGTCCCCATTCAGGAACTCCTAATTATGGAGTTATAGTTAACAAATCAATTTCTTTGGTTGGTGAAAATAGAAATACTGTTCTTTCAATGGACTGGTCTCAAGGAGTTTCCGTAGCAGTTTGTATAGAAGCTGATAATGTTACTTTTTCTGGGTTTACAATCAAAAGTTTTTTCGGTTCAACTATTTACTCACAAATTGGCAGCGTTGGAATTCTTGGTTCTAACTGCAAGATTATAAACAATACTTTCCAAACCTACCTCTCAGGAATCGGAAATAATCAAAATATATCTTCTAACACCTTTGAGGGTTCATTGAGTATACAGTTTTCAAATAGTGTGGTTGAAAATAATATATTAACTAATAGTTATGTGGGTTTGCATGTTTCTAAAAGTTCTAACGTTACCATAATAAGAAACAACATTTTCAATAACAGTATTGGAATCAACCTTTCTGATTTTTATCATGATGTTGTTAACAACATCACCATTTCTTACAACAACATAACGGATAATTCAAGATACGGTATCGAATTTGAGGGAGCGGTAAGCAACTCATGTATTTATTCTAATTATATTACACGAAACGGAATTGGAATATATTTAAACAATTTCGCTCTCCAAAAATACCCTCCCATCAGCAATGGAACTAAAATATTCTATAACAACATAATTGATAACACAAAAAACGCTTATGTGGAAACAGAATATCCCTACAACCTAACTCTAGATAAAATAGAAAGACGATATGTCATCGGCAATGTAACAGATGTTGTTTCTTGGGATAATGGTGTTGTCGGTAACTATTGGGACGATTACAATGGTAACGGTTCTTACGTTATTGATGAGAAAAACGTTGACCACTACCCATTAACTCAACAGGTTGATACTAACGCCATAGCTCCGACTCCGATGCCTTTCCCAACAAGTGGTGTAGTTTTGGATTTAGAAATCATAACCATTGCCTTAGTAATTTTAGCGATTGTAGTTTTCTCAGTATTGCTTTATAGAAGGCATCGAAAAACTGCTAACTTGAAGCAATAACCTTTTCCCACGTTCGGGAAATAACCGCCATTGGTTAAATCCCCCCTTGCACCATATTTTTAGAAAAATATTATTAATACCTACAACAGTTAAGGAAAATACAAGGGCACTCTGATGTATGAAAAAATCTTAGTACCAGTAGACGGCTCTGAACATTCTAAACGCGCATTGAACGAAGCCATAAAAGTCGCTAAAATGACTGGCGGAACAATAACCTTGTTGCATGTACAACCAAAAAGGGCACCCCTAATTCCTCCAGCTAAGCCACAAGACAAAGAAGCATCACAAAGTGCTGCTCAAAGCATCTTGGTTGACGGAAAAAGAATCGTTGAAGCTGAAGGTGTTTCTGTTCAGACCTTGCTGTTGGAAGGCAACGTGGTTGATCAGATTGTTAAGACGGCTAAAGAGGGGCAGTTCGGTTTGGTTGTGGTTGGCGCTAGAGGGTTGAGTAAGTTAGAGGAGATCATGATGGGCAGCGTCAGTCATGGCGTGGCAGAGAATGCGCCCTGCCCAGTTATTGTGACTCGTTAGAAAAGCAAGTCAGTATATCCTTGAACTTTCCGAAGTTTGCTTGTCGGGGTTGAAAGCTCCGTTTATGTGAGCTCAACTTAAATTGCTAACTTGAAAGTCTCGATAACCGCTTGCATAACCAGAAAACCAACAAAAACCCCTAGCAACAACGCACCGTTTTTTCTATCTAATACACCGTCTCTTGAAACCCAATACACTATCAACGCTGAAACCGCCATCACAACTCCTGTTGCGAGTGGTGGCAGGGGGAATGTGGGTTTGATGGGTTGGATGAGTGCTATTATGCCGATGGTTAGCATGGAGTCTGCGAGGACGTTTCCTAAGATGTTGCCTAAGCCGAGTCCGCAGTGTTTTTTGTTGCAGGCTCGAAGGGCAAAAACCAGTTCAGGCAAACAAGTCCCAACCGCCACTACGACTCCGACTACAAACAAGGGCAACCCCAAAAGCAAACTTACTTCTTGGGCGTTGTTGGTGACAAGGGTTGCGCCAGCAAATAGTATCGCTAAACTGACCAGTAGAATCGCGAATTCAAAGATGAACCGCAGTTTCGCTCTTTTGCCCTGAGTTGCTTCACCGTCTCTTTTGTTTCGAAGCAGCACCGCCACATAAACAGCAAACGCAGCAATCAAAATGACGCCGTCTAGGCGCGAGATTTCCAAATCAAAAAACAGCACCACTGGGAGTATAACCGCCAAAAAAGACATGCGTATGTTTTTTATCATCGCAGAGTCCAACGTTAGCTTCCCAGAGTACAGGACGACTACGCCAACTATGAGGGTCAGGTCGATTACGTTTGAGCCTATGATAACACCGTAGCCAAGCGAGGATGAACCTGAAAGCGCCGCCACTACGCCTATGGTTAGTTCAGGTAAGATGGCGATGACGCCTGCTAAAACGAAGCTTGTTGTGAATTCAGACAGGCGGAAAAATCTGGCTAGGTTCAGCAAGCGTTTGATGGCTTCGTCTGCACAGAGCACCACAACAGTTAAGCCTGCTGCGATAAGCAAAATTGGGATAAGAACCATGATTATTAGGCGGATGCAGTCTGATTTATTCCTTTATGTAACTTTAGGTTTGTTTGCACCTAAAAAAGCGGCGTTTTGATACATCAACAGCGCCTGTTTTATATGTGGCTTTTGGGAAAACAACTAAATACTTGAAGACTTCAATCAATAAGCTATGACCTACGTAAAGAAAAGTAACTTCAAACGCAACATAGCGCTCCTAACAATACTCATTCTGGCAGTTATCGGTGGATTTGTAGCCTTTGCTTTCCTAAGTGTTAAACCCGTCGAAGTCGGCGTAAAAGTAGGCGACACTTTCACTTACCAATTAGAAGGCGTATCAACCTTGACCGCTGCAAACGCCACTGAAACCCCAGGATTCTACCAATACAACCAAACCGAATACTACAAAGTCACAATCACCGGCGTAAACGGCACTAAGGTGTCTTTGGAGGCAGTTTGGAAATTTAAAAACGGCACAGAAGTACCATACCCGCAAACCATAGACATAGCTACTGGTGATAAAACCGATGAAAACGGTTTCTGGGCCATCTACCCCGCGAAACTAGAAAAAACTGACTTGCTTCGCCCTAAAGGATATGACGGCTACACAGTCAACAACACCGACACGAAAACCTACTCCAGCGGTGTTAGATCCAGATGTTACTGGTTCATTAACAACCAGTTCTTCGACTACACAGACCCAACACAGAACACTTTAATGTATGATTATCGGCAGATATTCTTTGACAAAGAAACTGGGATGATGACTTCTTTCACTTGGTATCAGTTCTTTAACAACCCTGAGATGCAGCAAGTCGTCACATGGAAACTAGTAGACACGTCAGTTTGGCAGGTCTAAACAACCTTTAACCAATTCTTTTCTCCCAACTAACCTGTTCTATTTTTTGTGTTGCTTAGCTTTTATCAACGCCAATTTTCCGCCTGCAAGCACCTGCTCTTTCTCGATTGCGCTTAGGTTTAGGTTCACGTTGATTTTTGTGCCCTTAGTTTTGTTGGTGACGACCAGGTGCTCTTTTAAGCCTTCAACCGCGAGTTCCAATTCGTCACCCATCTCTATAGAATCATAGTCTTTTTTGTCTGCGAATGTCAAGGGGAGTATGCCGAAGTTGACGAGGTTAGCCATGTGGATGCGGGCAAAAGATTTTGCGATGATGGCTTTTACGCCGAGGTACTTGGGGGCGAGTGCTGCATGTTCGCGGCTGCTGCCTTGGCCGTAGTTTTCGCCTCCGACTATGAATCCGCCGCCTTTCTGGAGTGCTCGGGAGGCGAAGGTTTTGTCTACGTGGCAGAAGGTGTAGGTGCTGATTTGGGGGATGTTGCTGCGTAGTGACATGATTTCTGAGCCGCCGGGGATGATGTCGTCGGTTGTGATGTTGTCGCCTGTTTTCAGCAGAACTTCTCCGCATAATTTAGCTGGCAACGGCGGAAAGTCTGGTAGCGGCTTAATGTTTGGTCCCATAACCACTTTGGCTGTTGCGCAGCCGCTGGGTTGCAGAAACATGGCGTCGCTTAAGAGGAACTTTTCAGGCATTTTGATTTCAGGGAATTTTCCGAGTTTGCGGGGATCCGTGATTTTACCTGTTAGGGCCGCGGCCACTGCGGTTTCAGGGCTGACAAGGTAAACTTTCGCGTCCTGTGTTCCGCTGCGACCTTTAAAGTTGCGGTTAAAAGTGCGCAGAGAAACGGCTTCTGTAGGCGGGGCTTGACCGATGCCGATGCAGGGTCCGCATGCATTTTCGAGGATTCTTGCGCCTGATTGGATGAAAGGTTCCAGTTCGCCTGCCGCGGCGAGGTTTTCCATGACTTGACGGGAGCCTGCGGAGACTGTTAAGCTGGTGTTTTCGTGAACCTTCTTGCCCCGAAGTAGGGCGGAGACGATTTTGAGGTCGCGCAGCGAGGAGTTGGTGCAGCTACCGATGCAGACTTGGTCAACTGGGCTGCCTTCGACTTCGCTGACTTTTTTAACGTTGTCAGGGCTATGTGGCAGGGCAATCAGCGGCTCAAGTTTGGAAAGGTCAATTTCGATGTTCTCATCGTATTTTGCGCCTTCATCTGCTTTGAGTTCAACCCACATTTCCTCTCGTCCCTGTGCGGCAAGGAACGCTCGGGTGACTTCGTCAGAGGGAAAAATCGAGGTGGTGGCTCCTGTTTCGGCTCCCATGTTGGTGATGGTGCCGCGTTCGGGGACGCTGAGGGTTTCTACGCCTGGACCGTAGTATTCGAGGATTTTGTTTACCCCGCCTTTGACGGTTAGGATTTTGAGGACTTGGAGGATAACGTCTTTGGCTGAGACGAAGGGTTGAAGTTTACCTGTGAGTTTTACGCCGACGATTTTAGGCATTTCCAAATAGAAGGGTTCTCCCGCCATTGCTGCGGCGACGTCTAAGCCACCTGCGCCGATGGCTATCATGCCTGCGCCGCCCGCGGTGGGGGTGTGGCTGTCGCTACCCAAAAGCGTGTAGCCAGGTCTGGCGAAGCGCTCCAAGAAGAGCTGGTGGCAGATGCCGTTACCGGGTCGGCTAAAGATTATGCCGTATTTGGATGCGACGCCTTGGAGGTAGCGGTGGTCGTCAGCGTTGCGGAAGTCGTTTTGGAGCATGTTGTGGTCGACGAAGCTGACGCTGAGAAAAGTTTTGACTTTGGGAACGCCCATGGCTTCGAACTCGAGGTATGCCATCGTGCCTGTAGAGTCCTGAGTGAGAGTGTGGTCGATTTTTATGGCGATTTCTTCGCCTGCTACCATTTTGCCTTCAACTAGGTGTTTGGTTATGATTTTTTCAGCTAAGGTTTTCGGCATAATCTTTCCCTACAGTAATCTTGGTTTAATGAGCGTGTATTATTGTTATTATTCCTTTTTGCGCTGAGAAATTAAGCTTATCTTAGATTTCTGCAGAATCCCCCGCATTTCGCAGCCAACACCATCCATCTTGGAACCACTCGACAGTCCATCTACATGAAAGCGTCCTCAAACCCCTCAAAATAATCTTTATTGAAATACCCAAAGAAAACTGGGCAACAGGCCTTGGTCATACGAGTGTTACAGCCCAAAAAGCAACTGCGCCCCACTGCCGTTTGCAGTGTCCCATAAACCGCTATACATATAGAGAGAAAACAGAAATAGGATAAAAGCAACAATAAGACAGGAAGGCGTCGTGTTGTCGTTTAAAATTAAAATGCAGGAAGCCGCAAAAAGCAAAAAATCCCCCCTCATCTTAGCGTTGGATTTCCCCTTTCAACCAGCCGAAAACCGCAACAACATACTCATTAAAGCGCAGAAAATCCTCGAAGTCGTCCACCCCTACATCGCCGCCGTAAAAATCAACCATCACCTCACGTTGCCGTTGGGTATCTTTGACGGCGTCGCGGATCTTGTAGAGCAGATACGTGGGCAGGGTTTGCTAGCGATTATGGATGCCAAAGTCAACGACATAGGCAACACCAACCAAACCATAGCTGAATACTACTATGCAGCAGGATTCGACGCCATCATCGCGAATCCGTTTGTGGGTTGGGAAGAAGGCTTAAAACCACTTTTTGACGTTTCCAAACGCCTCAATCGTGGAGTCATCTTGCTTACCTACATGAGCCATAAAGGTGCCTCTGAAGGATACGGACAAACCATCGTGGACATCTACACGGGTGTTCAGACGCCGCAGTATGTCGCGTTTGCCAACAAAGCTTTAGAGTGGGGTGCAGACGGCGTGGTTGTAGGCGCAACAGTGCCTGACAAAATAGCAGAAGTCAAAGGTATCTTAGGCAACAAAGTTGACGTCTACTCGCCTGGTGTAGGGGCACAGGGCGGCGCTGCAGCAACAGCGATGCGTGCGGGCGCCAACTACTTGATTGTCGGCAGAGAAATAACGATGTCAAGTAACCCTGCGGAAGCTGCACAGACGATTCTGTATTCGACAAAAAATTTGTAAGCGGTTTATCTTCCGCGTTTGTTCTCCCAAAGTTCTTTCTTTAGCAAATCCCGAACAGCGCTGCGGATGACGCTGCTTCTGCTTGGGTACATGTTGGCTCGAACTAATTCGTCTAAGCCTTCTAGGTAGGCTTCTGGTAAAAGAACCGTTACTAACTTCATTGCTGTATTCTCTCCCTGTAACTATGTTAGCCATATAACATGTGGCAAATATAAGAGTTAGCCCATCTCTGATTGCTGCTAATGTTTATCATAGTAATTTGAGAAACTCCTTTCTCGTCAAACCAGCCTGCTGGAGAATCGCCAGAAGAGTTCCCTTCTGGATAACCTCATGTCGTGGGACAGTAATCTTATGAACACCATCAGTCAGGAAAATATGGCTTCCACGCTGATGAACAATTTTAAAACCTGCCTTGTTTAAGGCTTTGAGGAGTTTGCGGTAAGAAATGGCTGGAAGCTTTTCAGACAGAGACTTCCACCAGCTCCTTTTTTCCGCTAAGCTGGTCTATTTCTTCAGGGAAAGCTTCAATGTAACCTTCAATGGCTTCCTTGATGTTTGATATAACTTCTTTCCTGGTTTTTCCTTGACTAATACAGCCAGGTAGCTCAACAACTTGGGCTGAATAACCTTCAGCTTCTTCTCTTAGAATGACTGTGAATTTCCTATCGTTAACTTCAACCATCAAAGAGCACCAAACATCAATAGACCACCTCGAAGTTAATATAAACTTTGCCAGAAGACATGATAAACAAGCTTCAACTGAGCTTCCTCAAATTATCTAAGGTTCCCAAATAAATTCCATCCAAAAGATAAAGCTCAGAATTATCGACATCTACTGCCTCCGACCGCAGCACGGGTCCAATGAGGGCTTCGGCGTCGATTTCACGTTTGGGTTTGGATTCGTTTATGGGTCTGCCACCGAGGAAGTCGTTGAAGCTGGGCATAATGTAGAGTTCCGACGCCCTGAGTTTGATGCCGAAGTTTTTCTGAAGGGTCTCCTCAACTGACCCAACGCTTTTGATGTTGCTCTTTTGCAGTAGCGTTTTCGCCAAGGCTTCGCTGTCCAAGTTTGCCCTCATCCACACCTGTCGCGTCATCTTGCAACCAGTTGGGTCACGGAAAACCACCACAGGATGCAAATGCCCCATAACAAGGGTTTTACAGCCCAAAACCGCGGGAGACGGCCACTTATGCCCATGAAAAACCCCCACATCCCCAATCACTACTCCAGTGGCAGGCAGAAGTTTTACGTTTTCTGGGAGAAGTGGCTCAAGGTTGGCGTCGTGGTTGCCCCGCACGATTGCGATGTCGCCGACGTGTGACTGGATTTTTTTGAAGAAATCCGGGATGTCACGCCACTCGCCCATTTCGCTTGAAACCACCGTGTACTTAACGTCGCCTAAAACTACCAATGCATCTGGCTTATACTCGGCTAGGATGGCTGTTAACTTGTTTAGCAGCTTGATTGTTTGGCTCGGTACATGGATGCCTTTTTCTTGTAGCTCCATTTCCCAGCCGATGTGGGGGTCAGCGATGAGGAGCGTGCTGTTTTTTTCCGATTTAACCAGCGCGGCGGGGTGAGGCAAAAGCAAATTAAACATCAGATTGAACCAAGCTTAGGATTTGTTTATGAATCTCCATGTTTGCTGAAGCAACAAAATTCAACGTCTGCTTGGGATCGAGGGGTACGTTTATGGGTTTGTTGTTTGCGTCGGTGACTATTGCGCCTGCCTCTTTGGCGATGAGGAATGCTGCGGCGACGTCTGTTGTTCGGATTTTGTTGCGTATATCGATGAAGCCATCTGTAAGGCCTGCTGCGACATGGCACACTTCGAGGGCGTTGGCGCCGAAGTGACGAGTGTGCTTGATGTTTTCGATTAAAGCGGCTGCACAGGTCATGTTTAGTTTGGCTTTGTAGGCGTTTAGGTCTAAACCGATGACCGCTTCATCCAAGCTTGCGGTTTTCGAGGCGTGTAGTCGTTCACCGTTTCGGTACGCACCTTTTCCTTCGAGGCCAATGAAGACTTCATCATGAGCCAAATCCGCAACCATCCCCGCATAAACCGCACCCAGCTCAGGTTGGCTTGAAACCGCTATGGATGAGGCATAGAAGGGCAGCCCATGGATGAGGTTGGTGGTTCCATCAATGGGATCCACGCACAGGTAGCAGCCGTTTGGTGAGTTGCCATATTCTTTGACGCCTGACTCTTCACTAATTAAAGTAAACGAGATGTTGTGACGCTTGAGGGTTTCAACGATGGCGGTTTCAGCGGCTAAATCTACGGGTTTCATCAGGTCGCCTCCTGCGCCCATGCCCAAGTTCGGTTGAGGCTCGCGGAGGGTTTTGAAGAGCGGTTTTATGGCTGTTTGGATGTTGGTTTTGCATTCGGTTAGGATTTGTTGCCAGTCAAGTTGGGTTTTCATTGCTTAACCTTCACCGTATTATTGGCGGTCAAGTTGATAAAGAATAATCTCTATCCCGCAAGTCTCCAATTAGCTCAATAGAAACACTCACAGCAATCCAGCTATAGAAGCAACTTTAGTTCTTTAAATAAGGGAGGGGGGTCTGCTGTGAGAGGTCGCGTGGTTCCAGCTATTTGCGGATACGGATTCGTATGCGACTTTAAATAAGGGGCGTCTATTAACCGCTGAGCATTTGACCGCTAACGTTATACATTGATTGAAGCTAACTATCGGTGGCGATAAACGTTGAATCCCAGCGAGTTAAAATTAGTCTCCAAAACTCAAATTTCTCTACTTGCAAAAAACCTCACCGCAGCCGACATAGGCTTTTTGGTTGAAACCCTTGCGGAGAAGGACGATAAACTGCGTTACAACGCATTTTTGCTTCTCCAAGCGCACTCCAAAATCGCCGCGTCAGTTTACCCGCACTGGAATGTGTTGGAAAAGAAGCTGGATAGTGACAACTCTTATCAACGCAGCCTCGGTGTGATGTTGCTTGCCGAAAACGTTCGCTGGGACATAGACGACAGGTTCAATGATGTGCTTGGCAAGTTTTGGGTTTGCTGCAACGACGAGAAATTCATAACTGCCCGCCAAACCATCCAAGCACTCGCCACAGTCATGCAATCCACTGACAAGTACAACGGCGCGATTAAGCAGGGTTTGCTTAAGCTCAAATTTGACATGTACAAGGAGAACCAGCAGAGTCTTCTTAAACGCGACGTAGAGAAAACACTCAAATTGGTGGACAAACGGTAAACCCGATAGCCTTAAAGCGTTAACGAACCAAAATACCTAAAGAGGTTATTCAGTGTCGGAGTACGAAGTCATCTTAAGACAGGAAGCAGGAGTAAAAGACCACCAATCCGAGTCACCCCCAACCGTCGGCTTGAAAGCAGGCGCATTCGCCGACCTCGGCACATTAATTTTAACCAACAAACGTCTCATCTACATCGCCAAAGGCGGCGCATCACGTGCAGCAGCATGGGCAATCGGCGGAGTATTCGCCGCTCAAGCCATAGAGCAACGCGTCTCCAAAGCCGAAATAGACGAACTTGCAACTCAACAAGGTAGCTACTACATGCCCCTGCAGAACATAACACGTGTAGAAGCAGGAAAAAAGATGGGGCAATCCTACGTCCGCGTCGACAGCACAGGCACAGAAAAACCAGTTCACGCCTACGTCGTGGCCGGCGGCAACAACAACCAGCAGTGGGTAGCAGCCATAAACCAAGCCAAAACAGCCATAAACGCCAGCCCAACACAGGCAGTCAGTGCCACTCAGCAGGCGCAGCGAACCTGCCAACGATGTGGCACGCCTGACAGTTCAGGATCAAAATTCTGCACCACATGCGGCTCACCCCTCACCCAAACCCAGACACAACCCCAAATGCCTCTGCCACCTCCACCTCCGCCACCGCCAACCCAAACCCCAACATGCCCTTACTGCCGAAACCCAATCCGCTACATACAGCAATATCAACGCTGGTACTGCGATAACGAGCGCAGATACGTTTAGCCATTGACTTGCTCTTAGAATAAGGCTATTTGGAAATTATGATTCAGCTTATATAATTGGTCGGATAGTTGTTGCTGAAATGAAGTAACCTCTGTTGAGGGAGGACGATTTACCTTGGATGAAGTCTTAGAGATGCTCGATAAAACCGCTAAACGAATCCAAAAAAGCGCGGATGAAACCAAAGAAGCAGTATGGAAGCAGTCAGCGATTTACGAAAAGCTTCAGCAGTCGCCTGAAGCAACGGAAGAGCAGAAAATTAAAGCATTTGTTAAAAAAACCTTAGAGCTTGACCGCCTTGAGCACCTTAACTCGCAGCTAAGCCTGCTCTATTCCCTACAGATTTTCGCGTTCAAAGTAAAAGTTCTAGAAGTCTCCGTCGACAACATAAAAGACCAACTCGTCAAATCAGGCGTCCTACAAAGTGGAGTCGAACTAGAAGACATAAAAAAGAACATCGACGCACTAAAAATCCTCATCGAAGCACAATACGAATCGATGAAGGAAATCAACGAATCCCAAAAACAAAACCTCGGCTACATCCACTAAAGAGATAAAAGAATAAAAAAATTCAGCTTGGCTTTCAACCGCAAAGTGTTGACTGCCGTAGCTAATTCCAAATTTTTAGAAGAGTTTTTCCCAGCTTGTAACTAAGTCTAGGACTTCTTGGCCTGCTTTGCCGCCGTAGGTTTTCAGACGTTCGCGTGTTTCTTTCTGAGCGATTGCTGCCTTCTGGAATTCTTGCATCTGTGCTGCTTTGTCTGTGAGGTATAGTAAACCGTCAGCGCCTGCGCGTGCCATGCGGACTGAAACTGTGAGGAGTTCGCTTGGGGTTGGTGTTTCACGTGGGTCGTCGCCGGGGCCAATGACGTAGAGTGCGATGTTTAGCTTGACGTCTTTGAAGAGTTTCTTGAAGTTGCGTGTGAGCATTTCCCAGTACCAGGGTGTAGCGTAGTTCTTGCTGAACATGACGACGAACATTTCGGTTGTGAGCGGGAGCAAATCGTCGAACCAGACGCCGAAGCGTTCATAGTTTGTGACTGGGTCTGGCAGGATACCGATGTAGAGTGGTTTTTTGGCTTTGTTGATTACGCGGTCGCTTGTTGCTGCCATGTAGTCTGTGACTTCTTTTCGTCTCCATTCATACCATGATAAGCCGCTTTTTGCGTGGAGTTCTTTGCAGCGTGGGCAGGTGCAGTGACCGTGTTCTGCGAAGTGGATGCTGTTTAGCCAGACACCTTGGCTTTTGCGTGCTACGTCTTCCATGTAGTCGAGTTGTTCGGCTCTGTGTTCAGGTTGTGTTTGGCAGAGGACTTCCCAGCGGACGTTAAAGTTGTCGTTGGTTCTCCATGCTGGACCAAGGTCGCTTTGGCTGATCCAGTCTGGGTGGAGGCGTGCTGTGACGTTGTCGCCGAAGATTGCTACGTTGCTGTACATATCTGCTTTGGGGGGTAATCGTCTTCCGACTTCAGGTTTAACGCGGAAAAGGTCAAAGTCGAAGCCTGGAACTTTCTTTGCTTCAAACATGTATGTGCCGAATTTCATTTGCTTCTACCTTTTTAGAACTCAAAACGCTCGGCGCGGTTATAAAGTTTTGCATAATAAGCTAAGTTTTGGTTGCAAAAACAAAAAGGTTGAATGACACCCGCTCAAGAAACACAGATAATGAGAAAACTGGAGCAAACAAGCGCTTAAACCAAATTTAACATACTTTGAACAATGCTGCTTTGCCGTCTCTCTCCACTCCATTATATATAGAATCGAAAATGGTTGGGTTCTCTACGTGCCAAGAGCTTACGTCTATGGTTAATTAAAAATAGAAGTCAATGTAGTTATGCTTGTTGCAAAACCAATCGGGCGTTGGGCACGTCCACCTCTACAATCTTGTAGCCTGCAAACTCTTTGGGTTCACCCATAATATCCTTTACGACTACTTTGCCGCCCTCAATTTTGGCGTAGATTACATCTTTGGCTTGGACTTTGCCGTTTAAGATTACATTAAATTCACACATGAGACATCAGAATAGAACCACTACTTCAAGGTTATAAGCAATTACACTGAAAAGCCACCAAATAGAATGAAACTAAACCTATAAGCTGCAACCACAACTGTTAGAGTATGAAACTCGTTAGTGCCTGTCTCTTGGGCGTCAACTGCAACTTTGAAGCAAAAAACTGGCTAAATCCTAAACTTCGAGAAGAGTTTCTCAGGGGGGAGTTGTTTCCTGTTTGTCCCGAAGTTCTCGGCGGCTTGTCGGTTCCCCGTGTGCCAGCGGAAATTGTGGGCGGTGACGGTTGGGATGTGCTTGAGGGCAAAGCCAAGGTGATGAACATGGAAGGTGTTGATGTTACTGTTCAATTCGTAGAGGGTGCCAAGCGAGCCCTGCAAATAGGCCAAGCAGTAGGGGCAAAAGAAGCACTGTTAATCGAGAAAAGTCCCTCTTGCGGGTGCGGAAAAATCTTCGACGGCACCTTCAAAGAAAAATTCAAGGCGGGCGACGGCGTAACTGCTGCTTTGCTCAAGAAAAACGGCTTAAAAGTTAGTTGCGTGAAAGCTGGAGAAAAAGTTTAGTCACCAGCTTCTTAGTACGATCATGGTGTTGGTTTTCATGATGCCTTCGACGCGGCGGATTTTCTCTATGCATTCGTTGACTTCGGTGACGTTCATGCCTGTGATGACGGCGACTATGTCGTATTCTCCTGTGACTTCGTAGATGGTTTCCACGTTGGGGAGGGTTTGGATTTTTTTGGATACTTCCAATGTTGGGTAAGCGGGGTTAGTTGCCAGTAGAGTGATGGCTTGGGCGCCTTCTGCGACGTTGACTTTGACCGTGAATTTGCGGATGACGCCTTCGTCGGTGAGGGTTTTGATTCTTTTACGTACGGCGCCTTCGGAGAGGCCGATTTTGCTTCCGATGTCGGCGTAGCCTGCTCGGGCGTCGTCTTTTAGGGTTTTTATGATTTGTTTGTCTTTCTCGTCCATGCGTTTCAGCCGTCTGGTTATTGTGTTAGTGTGAATTTAACGTTTTCCATACTTTAATTTGAAGTAGAGATACGTTTTTCGTCCATCAAGTGCATTGTTTTTAGTTATTTTGGCACTTTTAGCCCATGAACACATGTACAAAATGGAACATTACAACCCCAAGTTGTAACAAATTCGTCACAAGGTTTAAAAGATACCCGAAATATTCACAATGACATTTCCAAACAAAAAAATAAAGTGACGAACAAAAAATGATTAAACAAGCAAACCAAACCGAAATGAAAGCATTCACCGCAAAATGCCCCGACTGCGACGCAGACCTCGATGTCCCATCTGATACAGAAAAAGGCGAAATCCTAAGCTGCCCAGGCTGTGGACTCGAGCTCGAGGTTAAACAGGTTAAAGGCGGATGCGTAGACCTTCAAGAACTCACTATTGAAGGCGAAGACTGGGGCGAATAAGCCGTATCCACCTCCACTTTGACTCCCTTATTTGAACCACCCTTTTAAGGCAAAAATAATTTTTTCATGGAAGCGGTAGGCGATGAGCATTGCACTTCTTTATGAACGTTCGGAAAACGACGAAAACGGCATAAAGCTCACCGCTCAACAACTCGGCATAGACCTAACCTTTATTCCCTTCCGAAAAATCGCTCTGTCCATCGGCAAAGACGGCTTCTCAGCTAAAACCAAAGGTAAAGACTACACCCAAACCTTTCAAGACACCAAAGTCGTCCTTAACCGTGCACAGAGCAAAAACCGCCGTCTCCAAGCATCCTACATAATGGAAGCCTTGGGGAAAAAAACCCTAAACTCCTCCCAAATTGAGTTCGTCTGCTACAGCAAACTCCGCACCCTTCTGAACTTGCATAAGGAGGGGCTTCCCATTCCCAAAACTGTCTTTGTGCCCTGCGATGCAACCGACGTCATGAAGAACGGCAAAGAAATCCACAATGAAAAAGACATCGCTGACCTCTTTGAGGCGGAAATTCCGCTTTCAGACGGCATTGTGATCAAGGCGGATGCGGGGACGCATGGCAAAATGATTATGCTCTCCCAGAACCGCGCTGAATTGGAAGCAAACATCAAAGAAACCAAACCAGGTATCATCAACCCTATCGGTGTAGTCGCACAGGAACTGGTTGAGAAATGGTTCTACGACTTACGCATAATTGTCTCTAAAGAGAAGGGCAAGGAACCCGTCTGCTATCACACTTCGATGGCTCGGGCGGGCTTCAAAGATTTCCGCACCAACACGTTTCTTGGCAACTTGGTTTTTCACGCTAAGTTGCCGCTGAGTGTGCAGCAGTTGGCGGTTAAATGCGGCAAAACCCTTGGCGCAGGATCGGACGCTTGGATTTTCGCTTTAGACGCCATGGTTGACGTTAAAGAAAACAAAAACGCTGACGAAGCATACCTCAAAGGTCAGCTTGATTCGGCTGCACAGGCTTGGCTGGATGTACAGAAAGTCAAAAAAGACGAAACCCGCCTAACAGACTTTGAAGGCTGGAACAAAAAACTCGAAGCCGCGTTTAAAACCTACCGAGCTACGTCAGCTTACGAAAACATTAAAAACATAATCGAAGAGAGCCTACAAAACAATCAAGACGCCCTTGTGTTTCACGAGTCAAATTCGTGCCCAGAATTCTGGGAAAACACTCGGCTGGCAACGGGGCTTAACGTGGCGGAGCCGTTGCTTAAGGGTGCAGTTAGCCTAATCGACCATTAATCAAACAAATAGTGAAAAGAGGATACAGAAAATGAAAGTTGGAATAATCGGCGGTTCAGGATACGTTGGAAGCGAACTATTAAGACTGCTACTTCTACACCCAGAGGTTGAGGTAACGATGGTTACTTCACGCCAAAGCGCAGGCGAATACGTCTTCAACGTGCACCCAAACCTCAGAGGCATGACACAACTCAAGTTTGTTCCCCAAGACATGACTGAACTACAGAAAAACTGCGATTTAGTCTTCACAGCTACCCCACATGGCGGCTCAGTGAACTTGGTTCCGAAGTTGCTTGAGGCAGGCTTAAAAGTTATTGACATGAGCGCTGACTTTCGCTTAAAAAATCCAGCCGACTACGAAAAATACTACGGCTGGACGCATGGTCACCAAGAGATGCTCAAGGAAGCCGCTTACGGTTTGCCTGAGTTACATCGGGAAGAAATCAAGAAAGCTAAACTTGTCGCGTGCCCCGGTTGCGAAGCCACAGCCGCAATCCTCGGCTTAGCTCCAATAGTAAAAGCGGGATTGATTGATGAAAACAAAATCGTCGTCGACCTCAAAGTCGGGTCCTCAGGCGGCGGCAGCAAACCCACCATTGCTTCGCACCACCCTGAACGCTTCGGAGGCGTCCGACCCTACAAAGTCGTTGGGCACCGCCACATAGCAGAAGTCGAACAAGAACTCGCACCTCTAGGCGGGCAAGTGAAAATCTCCTTCACCCCCCACGCGGTTAACATGGTGCGCGGCATATTGGCAACTATCCACACTTTCCCCAAGCAGCCAATCGCAAGCAAAGACCTCTGGAAAGCACTACGCGGCATGTACGGAAACGAACCATTCATTCGCCTCGTAAAATACCTAAAAGGCCCCTACCAGTTACCTGACCCCAAAATCACCACAGGCACCAACTTCTGCGACGTGGGCTTCGAAATCGACGAACACGCCAATCGCCTCATAATGTTCTCAGCATTGGACAACATGGTTAAAGGTGCAGCGGGACAGGGTGTGCAGTGCCTAAACGTTATGATGGGAATTGACGAAACCACAGGCCTTAAGAGCACTGGGTTCCACCCGATGTGATAGGTATGTTGCTTGTTATTAAGATGGGTGGAAGCATCCTAAAAGAAGGCGCCTCAAGCGACCTCGTAGCTGACCTCAAAGAAGTTGCCAAACAGCACAAAGTTGTTTTGGTACACGGCGGCGGCGCAGAAGTCACCGAAATCGCCTCGAAGCTGGGCAAAGAGCAGAAGTTCATCATGTCGCCTGAGGGGTTCCGTAGTCGCTACACCGACAAAGAAACCATCGAAATCTACACCATGGTTATGGCAGGCAAAATGAACAAACAAATCGTTCTTGCACTGCAAAGCCAAGGCATATCTGCCGTCGGTTTAAGCGGTCTTGACGCTGCCATTTTAAGGGCTGAGCGCAAAACCAAACTCATCGCTGTAGACGAGCGAGGCCGCAAAAAAGTAATCGACGGCGGCTACACAGGCAAAATTACCCAAGTGAACACTGAGTTGCTCGGTTTGCTGCTTGAGAAGGGCTATGTGCCGATTGTGACACCGATTGCTCTTAGTCAAGACTGCGAACCCTTAAACGTGGACGGCGACCGAACCGCAGCCATCGTTGCAGGTGCACTCAAAGCAGACAAACTCATCTTACTTACCGACGTCGAAGGCTTAATTCTAAAAGGGGAACGTGTGCCTAAAATCGCCGCGACAGAAGTAAAAGAAGTCCTCAGCAAAATCGGCGGCGGCATGAGCACCAAAGTCCACGCGGGTCTCGAAGCACTCAATCAAGGCGTCAAAGAAGTGTTGGTTACTTCTGGAACCGCTAAGCAACCCATCACCTCAGTACTAAATCACCAAACTGGTACCGTGATCACGAGTGAATGAAACTGAAATAATGGAAACTGAAGATTGCTATCTGGCTAACGTGTTCGCTAAGAAACCCGTCGTCATAACCCATGGCAAAGGCGCCTTGGTCTGGGACATAAACGGCAAGGAATACGTGGATTGCTCAAGCAGCTACGGTGTCGCCGCATTGGGGCATTGTCACCCAAAAATCGTTGAAGCCATCAAAGCTCAATCTGAGCAACTCATAACCTGCCACAGTTGCTACTACAACGACAAACGCGCTGAATTCATCGACAAACTCATCAAAATCACCCCAAAAGGGCTCAACAAAGCGTTTCTATCTAACAGTGGAGCCGAATCCGTAGAGTGTGCTCTGAAGTTAGCTCGCAAAGCTACAGCTAAAACCGAAATCATTGCGGTGATGGGTTCTTACCATGGCAAAACCATGGGGGCATTGTCGGCGACTTGGGACAAGAAATACCGTGAACCCTTCATGCCGCTTATCCCAGATGTTAAGCATGTTGCGCCAGACAACGCCGCAAAAATTGCAGAGGCAATCACAGAGAAAACCGCCGCCGTCATCTTGGAGCCTGTGCGAGGCGAAGGCGGCATTCGTGTGCCCCCAAACGGCTACTTCCAAGAGGTCCGTGAAATCTGCAACAAACGCGGCGTCCTACTCATCTTTGACGAAGTCCAAAGCAGCTTTGGGCGCACGGGCAAATTGTTCGGTGGCGAAAACTGGGGCGTCACACCCGATATCATGTGTTTAGCTAAGCCTTTTGCAGGTGGGTTACCCATCGGCATAACCGTCGCAAAAGACACCATTATGGCGTCACTGAAGCTGGGTGAGCACACTACTACTTTCAGCGGGAGCCCTCTGGTTTGCGCTGCAGGCTGCGCCGCCATCGACGCTTTGATGGAGGAGAAACTCGCCGACAAAGCTGCCTTAAACGGTAAATACTTCAAAACCCAACTGGAAGGCTTAGCTGAGAAGCATAAGATAATCAAGGAAGTCCGCGGTTTAGGCTTGATGCTTGGCATGGAGTTACGCTACGATGTTTACGGCGTAATCCAAAAGGCACTCAACAAAGGCGTTTTAGTCATCGACGCAGGCAGAACCGTCGTGCGCTTACTCCCCCCTCTGGTTATAACTAAGCCCCAGATTGACCGAGCCGTGACAGTTTTAGATGAAGCATTAGGAGAAGAAGAAATTGAGCGAGCAAGCAGCAGTTCGGTTCCTAACTAACCTGCTGGGTATCTACAGCCCCAGCGGCAAAGAGCAAGATGTTGCCAACTTTGTAGCTTCCGAAATGAAGCGCATGGGCTTCGAAGTCGGCATAGACAGCATCGGCAACGTCATCGGCGTCGTCGGCAAAGGTGAACCCGTCATCTTGCTCTGCGGTCACATGGACACCGTAGCAGGGCATGTTCCGTTGCGACTGGAAGAAGGCAAAATCTACGCCCGAGGCGCAGTTGACGCCAAAGGACCACTCGCCGCCATGATTATGGCTGCCGCGCAGGCAGGTAAAGACCCCACCTTTAAGGGGAAAATTCTCATAGCAAGCGTCGTCGAAGAAGAAGCCACAAGCAAAGGAGTCCGCCACCTCATAACTCAAGGCATCGACGCACACTACGCGATATTCGGTGAACCCAGCGGAGTCGAAAACATAACCATCGGCTTCAAAGGACAAATCCAGCTAAAGCTTGTCGTCAAAACTGAAACGGGTCACTCCTCGACACCGTGGCTCTTTGACAATGCATTAGAGAAGGCCTATGAGCTTTGGGAGAAAATTAAAGCTGCCTGCACTTACCCCTCGATTGAACCACAGGAAACCCCCTTCACAGCGATTACAGTCTGCTTGGTTCGTATGGTTGGCGGCAGAGGTAACTCGGTTATACCCTTCGAAACAGAAATGAACCTCGACATACGCGTTCCAATACAATACACCACAACCCAAGTCTACGAAAAGATGATGAAGATAATCGCCAGCTACCAGAACGCAAACCCAAAAGTCGGAATCAAAGCCACCGTACTCGACACTGTAGAACCGTTTGAAGCAAACAAGTCCTCGCCACTTGTGCATGTGCTGTCTTCTTCGGTGCGTAAAGTCCTCAACAAACCCGCAACACTCCTACGCAAAACAGGCACAGGCGACATGAACATCCTCGGAAAAGCCATGAACATCCCAATCGTCACATACGGCCCCGGTGACTCCCACCTCGACCATACCATAGACGAACACATAGAAATCAATGATTACTTAAATGCGATAGCAGTCTACAAAGATACAATCTTAAGATTGTCGGAGTTACATAATAACAAAAACGGCAACCCAGCCGCTGACAATGGCGAAACCAGCAAGTAGGGCTTATTCTCCTCGGGTGTCGTTGCGGTTACATTCAGCTTTGGGGCGGTACTCTACTTTTCTGTTTCTTGCTTTATGGTGTTTTTCGCATTCTTTAACGCGAACGAGCATCCAGTCGTTTTCTTCATAAACGCATCCACAGAGCAGAGTTCTAGTCGGCACCTTAGCACCAAGATAAACATAAGTGGCGCATTTTGATAAGCATTCCTCACGCAAAGGACTTTTTGGACGCAAGAGAAGATTTAGGATTTTGTGTGACTTTTGTTTTTTGCCCCAGAAAAAGGGCAACATTTTAGTGCACGCTGACCCTTTAATTTTTTATTTGAGATGGCTAAAATGGGCACAATGAAAAGGAAAAACATCAACACCCGCAAAGAACAGGAAAAGAAAGCTAAACGGGAAAAAGAAGCAGCAAAAAAAGCAATGTTAAACCAGCTTCCGCCAAAAGGTAAGAAACGATAGTAGCTTACCAGCTATCCCTTTTACTTAGCTGCTCTTTCTTTTGATTTTCTGCGATTCCTTCGTAGAGACTGCTTTCTGTTTTTGAAAACACAGCCAAATCTGCCCCCGCCACACTTTTCACGGTTGGTACTTTAACGAGTCGTGACATTCGAGTTTGAGGTACATAATTAATCGTTGTCTCCTTCAAAGCGCGGCTGAGTTTTTCATTTAAATCCCACAGCCCAAACATCTCAACCGTGACCACATGCTTCCCCGCCGCTACACCCCGCATATCCAAAACCGCTGAGAACTCAGATTCCTCCGTTGCCAACGGTCCCTGCAGTATCCGAATAGCAACCGAGCTGATTTGGTGCCCATCAAACCACAAATTCGCCTTCACCCTTGAGAACGCTTTTTTTGGGGGCAGCTTAAACGAGATTTTAACCGCTAACTCGTCCTCTTCTTTTGTGGTGGCTTGTATCTGTGTTATGTCTATGGGGTCTGGGGTGGCTTTGATGATTTCAAGCGCGTCTTTTGGGCGCTCAGGTAGTTTATCTAGCGTAGACTGCTTTGTGTCTCTCTCGTTTTTGGGCATGTTTCGTCGCATCAATAGAGCCTTTGTTAACAATAAATTTTCCCCAAAACACTTACAGCGTCATCTGTTGCAGGTCGTGTTTGGTTGTGAATTAACGGTAAATACAAAAGGCTCCACACGGGTTAAAGAAAACAAGTTCAGGCATCAGTGAGGAGGCGACAATGTTAAGCGACGATTTCATCACCGAAGTACCAGATGACGACAGCGAAGAGGAACCTGAGGGAACCTTAACCGCTTCAGGAATTGCTGAGTACATCCGCTTCAACTGTTGCCCCCGATTCTTCAAACTAAAATTCGAAGGCAAAGAAGTCCGCAAACGCGTCTGGCCTGAAGCCTTCAAACCCATCAGCCCCCTGCTCTACGGCACTGGCAAAGCACTGGAAGAAAAAAAGGTAGCTGAACTCAAAGAAAAAGCCGCAAAATACCTCGATTTCACAATCTACGACCCTAAACATCATGGCAAAAACGGTTGGGAAAAAGCCAAAGACTCCATGGACAACTTACGATACATAATTGAACACCAAATCGAAGAAGGAGAGAAAGCAGACGGCAAGCCGCTTCTACTCTATCAGGTACCCATGAAAGGCCCAATAGGTGTTTGGGACGTTAAAGGCATAGCTGATTTAATCGCGATTTGGCCACTTAAAGATGGCAAACTGAAAATCCGAATTTTCGAGTTAAAATCGTCATGGAAAGAACAAACCGCACACCGCATCCAAGTAGCCATATACATTCTGCTGCTCAGACGAGAACTGGGCAGTTTACTATCAAAAGTCGAGTTGGAGGGCGGAGTAATCAACCGCGAGACCAGCCTTGAAAACCTCCACCCCGATAACCTCCCAAAATTTAAACTAAGCCCCCTCATTCAAGACGTCGAGCGGTTGCTATCCAAAAACGGGGAACTAAACCGCATACACGAAACCCCAATTGAGAAAGTCGAGTACCAGCTTTGTTGGCGATGTGACAACTGCGGCTTCAACGAATGCTGCATCGTCTGCGCCGTAGAAAACGAAAGCATCGCACTGCTTAATCTGAGTCGAGGAGAGCAGAAAGCCCTTAGGAACCATGGAATTACAAAGTTGGAGGATTTAGCACGGCTCAAACCTGTAATCGACACCGCCAACCTGAAGCCCTACGACTTCAAAACCATCCCACCCAAAGACGCAAAAAAAGTGCATGAGTTGTCAACTGACCCCATAATCGGGGCGAAACTTGACTGGCTGATTCAGCGAGCCCAATACATGCTCGGCGGCATCAGACCCAACAGCCCCCACGCGAGCAAAAGCCGCTGGATGCCTTGGTTGACAGGTACAGGGTATGGCGGGCTCCCCGAAGATAGCCCATCTGCAGGCATCGATTCGCCGTTGCTTTACAGCCCTGACGGCATGATTCGCATCTACCTCTTCGTCGAATGGGACTACATGCTAGATGTGGTGTCGATGTTAAGCGCCAAAGTCAGCTGCACCCGCTACAGAGGCAAACCCCAAACCGTCTCCCACGTCATAGGCAGCCTCCCAGACGACCGCCACCAATGCCTTGACGAAGAAAAAGCCCTCATGGAAGCATTCTTCAAAGACCTGACCCGCGCAATAACTGAAGTCGCCAACTCTGTGGGAAGCCCAGATCAAGCTCCAATCCACCTTTACTTCTTCAGTCGCCAAGAACGCGACGTCTTAATGAAAGCGGTCTGCCGCCAACCGACACTGATCAGTGCACGGGCGGTTCGGGACCTTTTGGGGTTAAGGCAAGCCATCGATCAACCCATGTTTTCAATCATTCAAGACGAAGTCGTTCACCGTAAAGCCCTCCGATTCCACAGTTCAGGGTTATTGCCGATTCTTGAACAATCCAACTACTATGACCGCCAGCAATGGCGAGCCACACGCAAAGACGGCAGCACAGTTGATTTAGCCATGGTTTTCCGCGATGGATTGTTCAATTACGCATTGCCATTCCGCAGAAACCCCGATGGCACAATGGCTTTCCTAAAAGAAGGCGCAAACGACGGTTACTATCCTGCTCGCGCCCGCTTCGGCGACCAGATACCCATCGAATACATCTGGGGGGCTAAGGGGCGTCTTGATAACTTTGAACAAGTTAAAGGTCCAGCCAAGATTCTTCTTGACAAACGTAAATGGTGCGATTATAACCAGAAAACCCGCCGCATAACCGACGAAGAACTCAACTTGATGGGAACCAAAATCTGCCAAGCCATAGAACAAATAGAGCGCTCAATGACAATCCGCAACCGACGCTTAGGCAAAAAACCCATCGACATCCCCAAAATCTCAGAGTTCACACTCGGCGACGCCACATTGGAACGCAGTTGTCGAGAATTTCTCGACTTAGAATACTTCTCTAAACGACAAGAAATGTACCAGCACTACGCGATGTTGCCATATCAGCGGGTGGCTTCTGGGCGTTCGCTGATTTTCCAGTGTACTCGAGTCGATGAATTAGAACATGACTTTATCGTCCGAGGCAAACTAGTCTATGAAGGCATAGGGTTGCCCAAAGCTGAATGTGTCGCCAACGCCTGCCGAGTGAAAGGTTCTGATGGCTCCAGTTCAGGAGACTGGATGGTCGTCACCGAGTTGCACCGTAACGGACAGGGGCAGTTTGAGGAAACCGAGAAGCACTCACCCGCCGAAGTAGAGAAATCAGCCCGTGCCATCGTCGATAAGGTTGATGTAACCAAACTTGAAGTTGTTGTTAAGGTGGTCAGTTGGCCTCGGGGTAAAGGCAGCAAATACAGCGCATGGCACAACCTACCAACAACTGACCCAGAAAAAGCTGCCCAGAACAAATTCTTGCAGCTCTTCGAGGCTGGACGCTACTACATCTTGGACGAATTGGCTGACGACATAATCTCTGATAGAGCCGCCAAATGCCTCGACTACGCTGCCAACAATGTGTTGTACTGTTTGCTGGCGGATTATTTGGCAGGCAAAACATGCGGCGGCAACCACACTCCGCTCTCAAAAGAGGGGGCTGCGCAGTTTTTGAGTTGGGTAGAAAAGCGGAGTCTGCAACCCAAAAGTGAGCAGAAGAGGATGGTTGACCAAGTCTTTGGGCAGGAACCGATTGTGATGTTGCAGGGTCCTCCTGGAACAGGAAAAACAGAAACTCTCCAGTTGGCAGTCCTGGCCCACATAGCTGCCCACCGCGCGAAATCCCGCTGCCGCGTCCTCATGGTTGCCCCCACACACAAAGCCATCCAAGAATTCGTCGCCAAACTCGCCCGATGCTGGCAAGAATACACCATTCAAGGCGGCAGAGACCTTAAAAACCTAAAAATTTACCGCGTGCTAAGTAGCGACACAGCGTTAACTCCTCCGCTTGAAGGCGTAAAATACTTCAACTACAACGAAGACCCCGAAACCGTCAAAGAAGTCGCAGACTGCCTCATGAACCAGTCAACTTTGATGTCACCCGACGCGGTTGGGGCGCCCTTGGTTCTCTGTTTAACTCCTCCTGGTTTGTATGGGTTGATGAAGAAGATTGGCGACAAGGAGCCGCCTTGGGGCGAAGGCTTCTTTGACCTGCTAGTCGTAGACGAAGCCAGCATGATGCGACTGCCCGAACTTATCCTCTCAGGCAGCTTCCTAACCAAAAACAGCCAAATCCTCGTCGCAGGCGACCACCGCCAACTACCGCCGATTGTGGCGCATAACTGGGAAAAAGAAGACCGCCGCACACTCGAAGAAATGGCGTCTTTCCTCTCAGCGATGGATTTCTTACGGTTGCTGCGTAACGAGGAGTTGGGGTTGGAGAGGATTAAATGCCGAAATCCTGCCGCCATCCCTGCTGTGCGGCTCTGTGAAAGCCACCGTTGCCACTCAGTTGTCGCTGAGTTCTTGCGTGAGTGGGTGTATGAGAAGGATGCGATTGATTTCCGCTCTGAACAGAAGGAGACTATCTCTCCCGTGAAGGCTAAGACGGGCGGTTTAGGTGTGGCGTTGGAGCCTGAGAGTATCTTTGTGCTTGTTGTTCATGATGAAGCAGAGAGTTTCCAATCAAACCTTACGGAGGCAGCGATAGTTAAAGCCTTAGTAGAAAGCGCCCAGTCTGAAAGCATCGGAGTAATCACACCTCACAACGCGCAGAAGGGTTTGCTCAAAAACATGCTCAGCGACGCCTGCAAGGACGTTCGAGTGGACACGGTGGAGCGTTACCAGGGCGGCGAAGCAGACTTCATCATAATTTCTACCTGTGTAAGCGACCCCGACTATGTTCGGAGCGAAAGCGAATTTCTCCTCAACCTGAACCGCATTAACGTCGCCATCAGCCGCATGAAGAAGAAGCTGGTGATTGTGGCTAGCCGATCGATTTTCGAGTTTATGCCACAAGATGCCCGCGACTACGACAAGGCACTGCTGTGGCGGGGAATTTCAGAAACCGTCGGCTTCACAGCTAATTCGAAACCGAAGTGGGCTGGGACGTTAGCGGAGTTTCTTGGCGCTGAGGCCGCCCCGGTTAAGGTGGAAGTTTACACTAAATCAGCAAATTAAACGTCCTGTTTAATTCTTTTGAAACGGTATATTCCAATGAAGAGTGCCAAAAAGTAGCCTGCCACAGTGCGAAGGACAAGCCGAGGATCGTAAATGCTGCGAAAAAAGCGACGGAGAAGCAGCTTATTGTAATAGATTTTTTGGGTCGCATTATCTCTTGTTAGAGTTGCTTCTTTTTAACTCTGATGATTTATCAGTGTTTAATCTGCAGCTTTTAACCAATAAACATTCAAGTGGAGGCAATCTTGGCATGTTTTTTGTTGCCTTTTTGGTGTCAACAAGCCACAGTTACACCACAATCTTTTTATTAGCTCGGTGTCTACCCTTTTAGGTACGTGGAGTTTCAAGAGGCATGAACATGAGGGATCGTCACCTCAATAGCTGGGATCGACGGGTACAATTCTTCTAACCCATCCAGGCAACCCTCTAAATCATCCACAAAATTCTCGCAGACAAATATCTGTTTAGACGAGAGCATAAACCTACAAGGAGACCATGTGTAGATATGACTCAAATGAGCGGTGCACAGGCACTACTAGAATCCCTTGAACGAGAAAAATGTAACGTGATCTTCGGCATCTTAGGCGGCGCCATACTCCCAGTATACGATGCACTCTGCACTAACAAGAAAATCCGCCACATCCTCTCACGACATGAACAGTGTGCAGCCCACGCCGCCGAAGGCTACGCCAAAGCCAGCGGACGCGCAGGCGTGTGCATGGCAACCTCAGGCCCCGGAGCAACCAACCTCGTAACAGGCATCGCCAACGCATACATGGACTCCTCACCCATCATCGCCCTAACAGGGCAAGTGCCCTCCACAGGTGTCAACACTAGCTACATGATTGGACGCGACGCTTTCCAAGAAGCAGACATAATCGGCATAACCACAGCCATCACAAAATATAGCTATCAACCCCGCACGGTTAACGAAATTCCAGTCGCCGTCAAAAGTGCGTTTTATCTAGCTACTACTGGCAGACCTGGTCCAGTCCTAATCGACTTACCCAAGAACGTTCAAGCAGGTATCGCAGAAGTTGAATTCACCGACAAAATCGACGCCCGAGGCTACAAGCTGCCAGGCGACCCAGATCCAGCTAAAATTAGCGAAGCCGCTAAACTGCTCTCCAAAGCAGAGTACCCAATTATTTTGGCGGGTGGCGGAGCTATAACTGCAGGTGTCTCCGACGAAATCATGCAGATGTCAGATTTGCTTATGGCGCCCGTTGCAACCACCTTTATGGGTAAAGGTGTCTTCCCTGAAACTCATCCTTTGTCATTGGGCAGTATCGGCATGCACGGCAACCCCGCAGCTAACCGACTGATGGGTGAAGCAGATGTGCTCTTAGCAGTCGGCACCAGATTCAGCGATCGCGCAACCGCAAACCTCGACACGTTTGCGCCTAACGCAAAAAAGATTCATCTAGAAATCGATAACGCGGAAATAAACAAGAACATCGAAGTGGACGTTCCCATCGTTGCAGACGCAAAGAAGTCTATGCAGATGCTTCTGAAAGCCACCACCAAGAAACTGGCGAAGGGCGAAGGTGCAGCATGGACCAAGCGTGTTAAGGAAGTTAAAGAAAAATTAAGCCCCTTACTAAAGGATCGCCCACGGGAAGTTGTGCCCAAACACTTGCTTATGGCGTTACGTGAACTGCTACCAGAAAACGGCATAGTCACAACTGAAGTCGGCCAAAACCAGATGTGGAGTGCACTCTACTTCAAAGCACTAAAGCCACGAACATTCATCAGCAGCGGAGGATTGGGAACCATGGGTTTCGGTTTCCCTGCAGCGTTAGGCGCCAAAGTCGCATGCCCCAACCGTCCCGTTGTGGACATCGCAGGAGACGGTAGCTTCATCATGACTGAGCAGGAACTCGCCTGTAGCGTCGCTGAAGACATCCCCGTCACCGTAATAGTCCTAAACAACAGTGTCTTGGGTATGGTGGCGCAGTGGCAGAGAACCCTCTACGACCGCAGATATATGGCAGTGAACTTGGGCAAAACCCCTGACTTCGTCAAATTAGCTGAAGCATACGGAGCACAAGGATTCCGAGTTGGCAGCATAGCGGAGTTCCAAAAAGCAGTTAAGACCGCACTATCCAGTAAAGTAACAACGGTAATCGATGTGCCTATCGGTTCAGAGACGGATGTGGTTCCGTTTGTGCCGCCGGGCTGCGGTTTACCCCAACAGAGAGGTGACTACTAATGCAAGCTGGAAAAACCAAAGTCATATCCGTCCTAGTCGAAAACAAACCCGGTGTCTTGCATATGATTGCCAACTTGTTCCGTCGCCGCAACTTCAACATCGAATCCATCACTGTCGGCCCAACCGAACAACCAGACATAGCGCGCATGACCATAACTGTGAACGGGGACGAAAAAACCCTTGACCAAGTTGTCAAGCAAGTCGCTAAGCAAATCGACGTCCTAAAAGTCGGAGAACTCGAATACGGCAACTTTGTCATGCGTGAACTCTCCCTCATTAAAGTCGGAGTAAAAGACGCAAAAGAACGCAGCGACATCATCAACTTCGTAGACGTCTTCCGAGGCAGAATCATCGACGTATCCTTCGACAGCTTAACCGTGGAAATCACCGGCACCCCAGACAAAATCGACGCTTTCCTAAACCTGATGAAAACCTTCGGCATCATCGAACTCGCACGCACAGGCATCACCGCATTGGCACGAGGCACAAAATCCATAAGAATCGACGGATAAACACTGCATCCATAGTGGAAATACTTAAACGTCCCTTCTTTAGAATTTGCCAATATCTTACGTTAAACTTGATTAATTGTAGGAAAAGAGAAGAAAAATGAACATAACAGAAAAAATATTAGCTAAAGCAGCAGGCAAAAAAACCGTGCACCCAGGCGAAATCGTCGACGCCAACGTCGACATGGTCATGGTGCATGATTTAACTGGACCTTTAGCTGTGGAAGCCTTCAAAAAAATAGGCACCCCAAAAGTTTGGGATAACAAAAAAGTAGTGGTGATTCTGGACCACCAAGTGCCCGCTGAATCCGTGAAAGCAGCGGAACTACACAAAACCATGCGCAACTTCGCCAAAACACAAAACCTCACCTTCTACGAAGTCGGCAGAGGCGGAATCTGCCACCAAGTCATGCCAGAAAACGGCCACGTCACCCCCGGCAACGTCATCGTCGGCGCAGACAGCCACACATGCACCTACGGTGCATTCGGAGCCTTCGCCACAGGCATCGGCAGTACAGAAGCAGCCGCAGTTATGGCAACAGGAAAAATCTGGTTTAAAGTTCCCCCAACCATCAAAGTCAACGTAAAAGGAAAATTCCAAAAATACGTCACACCTAAAGACCTAATCCTAAACATCATCGGCAACCTAAGCGTAGACGGCGCCATATACCGAGCAGCCGAATTCACAGGCCCAACCATCAAAGCCATGAGCAACGCAGGCAGAATGACCCTCTGCAACATGGCGGTTGAGATGGGCGCCAAAAACGGCATAATCGCACCCGACGAAACCACCGCTGAATTCTTAGCGGGCAGAGTCAAAAAAATGCCAAACCTAGAAACACTGCAGAGCGACAAAGACGCAGAATACGAGCGCACCGTCGAATTCGACGTCTCCAAGATGGAGCCACAAGTAGCATGCCCCAGTTCAGTAGATAACGTTAAACCAGTCAGCGAAGTCGGCGACGTCCCAGTAGATCAGGCATTCATCGGCAGCTGTACTAACGGCAGATTAGAAGACCTGCAGGTGGCAGCGAAAGTTATGAAAGGCAAGAAAGTCAAAGAAGGCGTTCGCGCACTGGTAATCCCAGCATCGCAAGAAGTCTGGAAACAGGCAGACCAAGCAGGTTTACTGAAAATCTTCACCGATGCAGGCGCAATCGTATGCGGCAGCGCATGCGGACCCTGCTTAGGCGGCCACATCGGCTTGCTGGCAGCGGGCGAGACCTGTGTCGCAACAAGCAACCGCAACTTCATCGGCAGAATGGGCAGCACCCAAGCCAACGTCTACTTAGCCTCACCCGCAACAGTAGCGGCATCCGCATTGACAGGGAAAATCACTAACCCAAGAGAGGTTAAAGCATAATGGACAGCAAAATCAAAGCCAAAGCCGTAGTCTTCGGCAACAACATCGACACCGACGTCATCTTACCCGGCAAATATCTAATCCTAGTAGATCCCTACGACTTAGCGAAGCATGCACTGGAAGGTTTGGACACTCAATTTGTCGAAAAAGCCAAACAGGGCATCATCTTGATCGGCGGCAAAAACTTTGGCTGCGGCTCTAGCCGTGAACAGGCACCTCTGGCGTTGAAGTACTCTGGCGTCAAATGTGTCATCGCTGAATCGTTTGCTCGTATCTTTTTCCGTAATGCAATCAACATCGGTTTACCTGTAATTGAATGCAAAGGCATATCAAGTGCGGTTAAGAATGGCGACGAATTAGCTGTGGACTTTGAAGCCGGCAGGATCGAGAACGTCTCTAACGGCAAAAAGTTCCAGGTTGAGAAGCTGCCGCCTTTCATACTCGAAATCTTAGCGGACGGCGGATTAATTGAGAATTTACGTAGGAGAATGAATAAGAAATGACTGAATACAAAATATCCTTAATTCCAGGCGACGGAATCGGACCAGAACTATCCGAAGCAACCGTTATAGTCCTAAAGGGCGTAGAGAAAGAATTCGGTTTAAAATTCAAAATCATGGAGTGCCCAGCAGGCGACATAGCCCTTGAAACCCTCGGTAACGCATTACCCGCAGAAACTGTAGAGGTTATCAAGAACAGCCACGCATGCATGAAGGGTCCAGTCGGTGAATCAGCCGCAGACGTCATCGTTAAACTACGCTACATGTTTGACCTCTACGCTAACTTGCGTCCGTTGAAGGCGTATCCCGCGGTGCCAGTTGCACGCCCAGACATCGACATGCTATTCGTACGCGAAAACACCGAAGACGTCTACAAAGGCTTAGAATTCAAAATCGGCGAAGACACCACCCTCTGCTTAAGAGTCATAACCCGCAGAAACAGCGAACGCATAGCCAAAAAAGCATTCGAAATGGCACGCCTACGCAACGGCAAAAAACGCGTAACCGCCATCCACAAAGCCAACGTCATGCGCGTAACTGACGGCTTATTCCGCGATGTATGCCGTGAAGTCGCCAAACAATACCCAGACATAGCCTTCAACGAGTTATACGTTGACGCCGCATCCATGCGGTTAATCAAAGAACCCCAATTCTTCGACGTGCTCTGCACATGCAACATGTTCGGCGACATCCTCTCTGACGAAGCAGCGCAACTCATCGGCGGCTTAGGCATGGCTCCAGGCGCAAACATCGGCGACAACTTTGCATTATTCGAACCCATCCACGGCTCTGCACCAAACCGCGCAGGCAAACACACCGCAAACCCACTAAGCATGATTCTATCTGGACAGATGATGCTGGAGTGGTTGGGAGAAAAATACAGCGATCCTAAATGCATTAAGGCAGCAAAAGCTATAGAAAACGGAGTAATCTACGCGTTGAAGAATGGTCAATCTGTTGGTGACTGCGGCGGTAAAACCACAACTCTGGGCATGGCGGAAGCCATAGCCGCAGCCTTAACGGCTAAAAGTTGACCTATAATGACAAAAGAAACTCAAACAAGAACTATCCGCATTTTAGATACAACTTTGCGCGACGGGGAACAAACCCCCGGCGTTTCTCTAACAACTGACGACAAAATCGAGATAGCACGCCAACTAAGCAAACTAGGCGTCGACATCATCGAAGCAGGTTTTCCCAGTAGTTCTGAAGGCGAACGCAAAGTCGTCAAAGACATCGCTAAATTGGGTTTAAACTCAAAAATCTGCGCCTTATCTCGGTGCACAAAAAAAGACATAGATGCAGCATTGGATTGCAACGTAGACTTAATCCATGTATTCATCCCCACGTCACCTGTTCAGATGAAATATGCAGTTAGCATGACACCCGAACAGGTATTGGCTTCGGCGGTGGAATCCGTTGAATACGTGAAGAAACATGGTGTAACCTGCGAGTTCTCGCCTATGGATGCAACCCGCAGTGAGTTGCCTTTTCTGAAGAAAATCTGCAAAGCCACACAGGACGCAGGGATGGACAGTTTAAACGTGCCTGACACCGTTGGTATCATGATTCCCAAGACCATGGCTGAGTTAATAACTGAATTGAAAACAACTGTTAAAGTGCCAATTAGTGTACACTGCCACAACGACTTCGGTTTAGCTGTAGCAAACAGCCTCGCAGCTGTCGAAGCAGGCGCCTCACAAGTACACACAGCAGTAAATGGGTTAGGTGAACGCGCAGGAAACGCTGCCTTAGAAGAAGTTGTCACTACATTACATGTGGTTTACAAGTACAAAACCAACATAAACACACGTTTACTCTACAGCACCAGCCGCATGGTCTCATCCCTAACAGGCATCACCGTACAGGTAAACAAAGCCATAGTCGGCGAAAACGCCTTCGCACACGAATCAGGAATCCACACCCGAGGCGTAACCGAGCAACCCTTAACCTTCGAACCCATCAGCCCCGAACTCGTCGGAAGAACCCGCAAACTCGTCGCAGGCAAACTGGCTGGCACACGTGGCATCAAAGCGGAGTTACAAGAAATCGGTATCCACCCAACCGAAGCCCAACTGAGTGACATCGTCAAACGGGTCAAAGAGTTAGGCGACAAAGGCAAAATGGTTACCGACGCAGACCTCATTGCAATAACCTCTACTGTTATGGGTCAAGTAGTTGGGGAAGAAAAAATCGTTGACCTCTGCGACATGGCAGTGGTTACCGGCATAAAAGTAATCCCGACCGCCTCCGTACGCTTAACCTTAGACGGCAAAGAGTACGTTGCTGCAGAAACAGGCGTCGGCCCAGTAGATGCAGTGCTAAAAGCCATCCAGAAATTAACCAGCAACCTCGAAAAAATCCGCTTAAGCGAATACCGCCTCGAAGCCATCACGGGAGGCTCTAACGCAGTTGCTGAAGTTGTCATAAAAGTCGAAGACGAAAAAGGCAACATAGTATCAGCACGCGCCGCCCGAGAAGACATAGTCATGGCATCGGTGGAAGCAATGATAAACGGTATAAACAAGTGCCTACTAAAGAATCGTAATCAAGGCAAGAAACAATGAAGGTAACCTATCAGGGCGAAACTGGCGCATACAGCGAAATGGCGGTCTACAAGTTTTTTGGCAGAAAAGTAGAGCCAGTGCCCTGCAAGGATTTCCGAGACGTTTTCGAATCAGTCAAAACAGGCACCGTTCCACACGGCGTCGTCCCGATTGAGAACTCGATTGAGGGCAGCGTCAACCAAAACTACGACCTCTTCTTAACTTATGACCTTAAAGTCTGCGGCGAAGTCGCAGTTAAACTCGCCCACGTCTTGATCGGCAATCCCCAAACTAAACTCGAAGATATAGAAACCGTTTACTCACACCCACAAGCGCTAGCGCAGTGCCGCAAATACCTTGAAAAACACAAATGGGAAATCATCCCTGCCTACGACACCGCAGGCTCAGTTAAAATCATCAAAGAAAAAGCTTTATCGAACGCCGCTGCCATTGCAAGCGAAAAAGCCGCAGACCTCTACAACATGAAAATCCTCGCACGAGACATCGCTGACAACCCAAGCAACTACACCCGCTTCCTCGTCTTAGGCTTGGAAGATGCAGCGCCGACGGGAGACGACAAAACCAGCATTATCTTCAGCGCTAAACACGCACCGGGAACCCTCTACCATGCACTGGGCGAATTCGCATCACGCAACATCAACCTCACCCGCATCGAATCCCGCCCCACCAAAACCACAGCGTGGCAATACAACTTTTACCTCGACTTTGAAGGTCATAGAACTGAAAAACACTGCGCAGAAGCGCTGGAAGCGTTGGAGAAGTTTGCGACTTTCGTCAAGATTCTGGGAAGCTACCCCAGAGTCATCTAAAAATAGAAATTTGGGCTTTTCACCCTCTCACTTCTAAAGTCAACATTTCTGTAGTTACTTCGTAGTCGTCGACCGTAACTTTCAATTGCACAGGATAGGAGCCTGCAGGTGAACTATAAGTTGCGATAGCTACTCCAATTTTTTCGGAAAGCTGGTATGGCCCAACATACAACGCCGCATAGGGTTGGATTAACAACCAAGTTAGGCACCTCAGCTTGAACGGTTGTGTAAACGGTTGCGTTTTGCACTGCATGGTTTGTGTTGCTTTTAAGCGTAACGTAGAGCATGGTGTAGTTATATGTGCCGACTACGTTGGAACCATGAAGCCACTCCGAGACAAGCTCTAAATTAGGTACAACGTGAAACTTTAAATCGCCAGATACAGAACCTGAAACGTGACCTAAGACTCCGCCGTCGGCGGTATAGGTTAAGGTAACTGGATAGTCTTTACTTTGTACGTCGTTTACAGTGACTTCACAAGCAACGGTGACGGTTTGTCGTGCTTGAACAGCAATTTTTTCGGTTACACCTTGCCCGAATGCGTCTGAAACTGCGGTTATAACTACGCCTGTTGCGTCCCCCCCACTGTTGGTTATTTCAAAATTTAGCGTGACGACTGAGCCTGTTTTTCCTGAGAGTACCGTTGGAGTTACTTGCAGGTTTGGTTGCGCTTTGAATCCACCGTTGATGAGTGCGAATGCTGCCACTCCGATTATTACGATTATAATTAGGGTTAAGAAAAAGTATAGTTTTCGTGTCAAGTCTGCTTACCCATTTGCATTTAATGTTTTATGGTTATATAATTTACAACATGTACCGAAAGAAAGGTGTCACTTTCCAATAGTTTAACATAACTTCACACCCACAGTGCAGCTGAAGCCGAAACCGTTGCAAACCCAAAACACAACCTCAGACGCAACTAGTTGTGAGGTGGAGGTTAACCAAATTTGGATTTGGCTATATGCCCAGCCGCTTTACATTGTTACAGTAAAAGTTATCGAGGATTCGGTATCCTTCAGGGTGGCTTTCGGTTCCAATTGTTATGCGTTCGGGGTGGAATTGTACACCAAAAAACAGTTTCGATTTGTGTTTAACGGCTTCTACTTCGCAGCTAGCGGAATCGGCTAAGAGATTGAAACCTGCCCCGTCGAGACTATCTTTTAAGACGTAGTCGTTGTGGTATTCGGCAAGCGGGACGGTTTGACCTTTTCTGAATCTGCTGAGGATGTCGCCTGTTTGGATTATGTTGACTTGTTCGAATTTGTTTATAACGGGCTTTTTTAGTGCAGCGGTTTTTGCTCCAAACGCAGAACACAGAAGTTGATGCCCAAAACATATGCCCAGCAACGGAACCTTACAATTCTGAATAAGCTGAATTACGCCGTCGTATTTTGCTTTGTCTTCGGGTTTTGTTATGCGCGCTTCGGAGCCGCTTACCACTACAGCGCTGATATCTTCAGCCAATTGATAACCGCTGTGGATTTTTGTGTAGGGAACTACTTTGCAGACCGTAAACTTGTTTAGCGCATCGGTGAGCTGGTTGATTTCGGCGCTGTCTTGGTAGCAGTTGATAAGCAAAGTCTTAGTCATAGCTGTTCACTCCTCGGTTGACTGTAGCATCCTATACATAACTTCGTAACTTTTACCGTATTCACTGTCCACTTTGCCCAATTTCTTGCGAAGCCGCTCCATACGCTCCATGATAGCGGCAGAATCCTTCTTTTTCATCAACTCTAACCATGCCTCCGCATTAGCGATGAAGGACTGCTCGATTTCATCCAGCCCCGCCAGTTTGGTCTGCACGTTGGCGTAGAGGTCAGGGGTTTCCTGCGCAACCGCCTCTGCAAGCGTGAACAGCATGCGGTAGGTGGTGCCCGCCAACTTCTTCGACTCAGCGAACGCAGGTTGCTCAAGTAGAGTTTCGCATGTGGCTAAACCCACAAAATGCGCAAACCCAAGCACGATGGACATAAGTTCATCATGCTTCTGGGGCGACATGACAAAAACGCGGGCGTCCTCTTTTTGAAGCCACTTCTGGAATTCTTTGGCATACGCCTCTTCCTCTTTGTTGGTCGGGGTCAGGACGTAAGCTTTGTGTGCTACGCCGTTGCTGCCGGGGCCAAACACTGGGTGAGTGCCTAAAACCAGCGCGTCCTTGAGGTGTTGATGCATTACGTTAACGGGGTACTCTTTGATGGAGCAGATATCCATGATGGGTTGCCCTTTGTGGATGGCGGGCGCGATTTTTTTGACGATTTCCTCAAAAGAAGAGATGGATACGCAGATTAAAACGCGGTCAGCGCCTTTTACTGCATCTGGAAAATCAGCGGTTTCCACACCTAACTCTTTGCCTAACTTTGCGAGTTTCTGGGGGTTCCTGTCAGCGAGAACAACTGTGTCGCCTTTCTCTTTGCACCATTTGGCAAACCAGACACCCATTTTTCCCGCGCCAAGAACCGCCGTCCTCATCAGAGGGGTGCCTCGCAGATTTTCGTTAAGCCCTCTTCGATTTGGTCGTCGGGTGCGGTTAGGCTGATGCGGAAGTGTTCGGGGTATTCACCGAAGCTTGAGCCTGGAGCCACAGCGACGCCGCGGTCGAGGAGGTCGAGAGTGAATTTGGTGCCGTCTAAGCCGTCGCGTTTGGGGAAAACGTAGAAGGGTGCGTCGGGCGCTGTGAATTTGAAACCGGCAGCTTTAAGTTTGGTTGAGGCGAGGTCTGCGCGGGCTTTGTATTTTGCTTTGATGTTGCTGGCGATTTGTGCGTGTAACTCTAAGCCTTTGAGTGCGGCGTCTTGGATGAAGACGGGCACGTTGTTGAAGGTGATTTGGTTGAGTTTGGTGATGTTGTCGATTAAGGTTTTGTTTGCGACGACGTAGCCTATTCGCCAGCCTGTCATGGTGAAGGTTTTGCTAAAGCCGTTGCTGACTATGTGTTTGCTATCGGCGCCATAGTCGAGTATGCTTTTAGTTTTGTTGAATGCGATTGCACCATAAACCTCGTCGCTTAGAATGGTTACGCCTTTTTTGTTGGCGATCTCTACTATGCCGTCGAGGGTTTTGGAGTCCATGACTTTGCTGGTTGGGTTGTTAGGGTTGTTTAAGATAATCATCTTTGTCTCGCTGTCAATCAAACCCTCAAGTTTTTCAAGGTCAACGTTCCAGCCGTTCTCCATTTCAGTGCGAAGCAGTTTGACTTTCGCGCCAAAACTCTTTGCGATTAAATCGTAAGCCGTCCAATATGGCGTGGGGATGATGACGTTGCCGCCGTTTTTGAGCATTAGAAACATCGTGGAGAAAATCGCCCATTTCGAACCGGGGGTGATCACCACGTTTTCTGCTTTGACGCCGTGTACCTCAGCGATTTTTTGGCGCAACCGCAATTCCCCATAAGAGGAACTATACTTGGTTTTGCCCGCTTTCATAGAAGCGTAAGCTGCTTCCACAATTTCGGGGGGCGTAGCCATGTCTGGGTCGCCGAGGTTTAATCGAATTATCTTTTTTCCTTCACTTTCCAGTTTAAGTGCTTTCTCGTTTATTTCATACAGCATAGGGAACGGCTCTCCGTTGAGAGTTCTCCTACTGTTGAACGCTACTGCACATATTAACTATTTCGCGGTAAATCCGCTCAATCTTATCTGGGTCAAGCTTGAGCATTTCGGCTCTTTCTCTGACGCGTTTTAGGACTTCGGTTTCTCTGTGGATATCGTGGACTGGTTTACCCTGCTGCTTTTTTAGTTCGCCTATGGCGCGGCAGATTTTTACTCGCTGAACTAGGTCTCTTAGAATTTGGTCGTCGACTGCATCGACTTTTTCACGCAACACTGCAATATCTTCCATACTTTAATGCTCCTTGAGAGTTTTGGGGATCTCGCCTAAACGAATCAAGTGATCCACTAACGTTACTGCGACTGCTGCTTCGATGGCGGGCACCGCTTTGGGCACCACACAGGGGTCATGCCGACCTTTCACGGATAGCGGGACGTTTTTCATTGAAGAAAGGTTGACGGTTTGCTGCTCTTTAGCGATGGACGGTGTGGGTTTGATTGCAACACGGATGACGATGGGCATACCGCTGGATAAGCCTCCTAAGATGCCGCCAGCGTTCTCCGACGCCGTCACAACCTTACCGCCTTTAACCAGGAAAGAGTCGTTGTTTTCTGAGCCACGCAACTCTGCAGCCCTAAAACCTGCACCGAACTCGACTCCCTTGACGGCGGGTACACTGAAAAGCGCCTTCGCCAAATCCCCATCAAGCGTATCAAAGAGGGGTTCGCCGACGCCTGCGGGCATGTTTAGAGCTAAGCATTCGATGACTCCGCCGAGGCTGTCACCTTCTGACTTTGCGTTGATGATGGCTTCTTCCATTTTTTCGGCGCACGCCAAATCGGGGCACCGGGTCGCGGCTGCGTAGCGGTTTTTGCGAATTTCCGCCGCAGTGAAAGCTTTGGTGCTTTTGACTGGTCCGATGGCTTTGGTGTAGGCTAATACGTCGATGTTGTATCTGCCCAGCAGCTTCTTAGCGACAACACCAGCCATGATAAGCGCCACAGTTACGCGTCCGCTGAAGCGTCCGCCACCTCGGTAATCGTTGAAGCCGCCGTATCGGATTTTGGCGGGGTAGTCGGAGTGGGCGGGTCTGGGGAAGTCTTTTATGGCGTCGTAGTCGCTGGATTTAGTTTCCTTGTTCTCAACCGTCAGGGCGATGGGTGCGCCTGTGGTGTAGCCGTTGAAGACGCCGCTGAGGATTTTGGCTGTGTCCTTTTCAACTCGAGCTGAGACGATTTTGGGTTCCGCTGGAATTCGCCTGTCCAGTTCCTCTTGAAAATCAGCTTCGACAAGCGGCAGCCCCGCGGGGCAACCGTCCACGACGACGCCGACGACTTTGCCGTGGCTTTCGCCAAACGTGGTTACCGTGAATTCTTTACCTATCGAGTTTCCCGCCAACAACGTCAACTCCTAATTGCTTTAGATGATGGAAGAACTGCGGATAAGACTTTCTGATGCACTCTGCGTCTGTAACTGTGGTTTCGCCTTCTGCACCTAACGCGGCGACGGCTACTGCCATGGCAATTCGGTGGTCGTTGTGGGGGTCGATGACTGCGCCGTGGAGCGGGGTGCCTTTTATAGTTAAGCCGTCGTCTGTTATGGTAATTTGGGCACCCATTTTGGTGAGTTCCACAAAGATAGATTGCAGACGGTCGGATTCCTTGAGCCGAAGCCTTTTTGCCCCCGAAATATGCGACACACCGTCTGTATAGCATGCCAACACCGCGATAACTGGAACAAGGTCAGGAATGTTTTTGGCGTCCACATCAACGGGTTTGAGCGAGGCGCCTGTTCCTTTGATTTCGACGCTGTCTGGGCAGACCTTTCCGTTGACACCCATACGTTTGAGCACTGTGAGGATGGCTTTATCGCCCTGCACGCTCTCGTAATCGAGGTTTGCGACTGTGACTTTGGAACGGGTTATGGCTGCGGCGGCTAGTAGGAATGCGGCTGAGGAGAAGTCTCCTGGAACGGTGTGATCGGCTGACTTGTAGGTTTGACCTGCGGGAATAAGGATACGTCTGTCTTCTAAGGTGACTTTTACTGTGTGTTTGGAGAGAACTGCCTGAGTCATTTTCACGTAATCCACAGACTCCAACGGCGAAGTAAGCTTGATTTCCACATCCTTCTTTGCCATCGGACAAGCAAACATTAACCCAGAAATGAACTGTGAACTCACATCACCCGCTATGGATGTTTTTCCGCCCACAATGCCACCGCCCTCAACGAACACGGCGTCTAAGTCGCCAATCTTGCCAACATGGGCTTCTGCGCCGAGGTCTTTTAGGCTTTTTAACAGCGGCTCCACTGGGCGTCGCTCAATCGAACCACGAAAAACCAATGTCGATGCGCCATCAGCTAGCGCCGCAACAGGTATCATGAAACGTAAGGTTGCGCCTGACTCTCCGCAGTCAACGGGTGCTTTTGCTGCTTTGAGGGGTTTTGCCCCTGTTATTGTCCAGTGTTCGTCGCAGGCTTGGAACCCAGCGCCCAAAGCGGTTACAGCTCGAAGTGCGGCGTCGGTATCTTCTGAAAACAGCGGGTACCAAACCTTCGAGGTGCCCTCGGATAACGCGGTAGCTATGACCATACGTTGGGTGTAGGACTTCGACGGCGGCGCCACCACTTCCCCAGTTAGACGCAAAGCTCGCTTCACAGTTACATCGGTCATGGCTAGAGCACCTTGGCTTTCTCAGTGTTGAAGTGAGTCAGTAGGACTTCGCCTTCATACTTTTGAAGCTCAGCTTTGACCCTGTCTACTTTGTCGTTTGGAGTTACGGCTGTTACGGCGGGTCCTTTGCCGCAGAGTCCTGCAGCGATGGCGCCAGCAGCCAACGCGTCGATGGCTATTGAGGCGTTCTGGTTAGAAGCAGCAGAGTAAACAAGCCCGTTAAGGGTTAAGGCTTCCCAGAGTTTGCCAGCCATCGCCTTCTCGAAAGCGGTCTCCACAAGCGGCTTAACCGTTTGTAGCCGTGCAACGTCTGAGTTGATGGTGTAAGCTTTTTTTGCTGGGACATGGAACAGCACCGCAAAATCTTTTGGTAGCTGGGTCTGTTTGAGGATTTGTCGGTTTGTGTTGTCGGTTATGACTGCGCCTCCAAAGTATGATGCGCATGCGTCATCAAAAGCGCCTGTAATTGTGCATTTGGCGTCGAAAGCCGCTTCAACCCCGATTTTAACTATCTCCAAATCATCCAGTGTTTTTCCTAACGCTGTGGTGGTTGCCAAGGCAGTTGCATTTGCGACTACACTACTGCTTTTTAATCCGCGGGCTGCAGGGATGTTTGATTCTGTTTTTATTTTTGCCCCGAAAGATTTCTCTAACCCAAACCTTCGCAGGACACGAGTAACGGTTTTTTCTACTAGAAGAGTACTCTCAGTGGGGTCAGAAGTGATTTTAACCTCAAAAACGCCCACTTCACTTGTCAGTTTGACTTCTGCTTTTGTCCACAAATCAACTCCAAACGCTGCTCCCCTCCCCAGGGCAATCGCGTTAACGATTGTCGCTGCGCCATGCGCTACCGCCACTGCTTTACCCATCAACTTGCTACACCTTCATTAAACGGTTAAGCGCTGCCTTCCTCATAACTTCAACGGGCGCAGATTTGCCTGTCCAGATTTCAAAAGAGGCTGCGCCTTGGTAAATGAGCATTTCAACGCCACTTATTACTTTGGCTCCTGCAGCTTTGGCGTCTTTAGCCAGCTTCGTTTCAAGGGGATTGTAAACTATATCCATGACTGAGAGGTCGGGTCTGAGCAGTTTGGGTGGAACAGGGGTTTCTTCTGAGTGTGGCTTCATCCCGATGGAGGTGGCGTTGATTAATATGTCGGAGTCACGTAGGTTTTTTTGTATATCACTTGGAGATAGGGAACCTGAAGCGATTTTTTTGTTCGCAGATTTTTCCAGCAGCCTTGCGAGGGCTTGGGCTTGCTTGACGGTGCGGTTGAGTACCGCGAGTTCGTCAGCTTCTTTTGCCATCGCGTAAGCTATGGCTCTAGCTGCGCCGCCTGCGCCTAAGAGGAGAACTTTTCTGCCTTTGAGTTCAACGCCGTTTTCTTTGAGGGCTTTCACTGCGCCAACACCGTCGGTGTTGAAGCCGAAAAGCAGGTTTTCTTTGTTTAGGATTGTGTTAACTGATTCAATGAGTTGAGCTGAGAGGTCGATGCGGTCAAGGTTTGCCATGACTGTGTGTTTGTGGGGCATGGTTACGTTTAAGCCCCGAATGTTTAGCGCGCGCATGCCGTTCACGGCGTCTGCTACACAGGCAGGTTTAACTTTGAAGGCTAAAAACACGTAATCTAACCCCAACGCTTCAAACGCCGCGTTATGCATACAGGGGCTTAGAGTGTGCTCGATGGGGTCACCTATGACTCCGCAAACTCGAGTTTTGCCCGAAATAGTCATTACCCAATCCCCAACAGCTTGTATGCGGCTTTCATTTCTTTTATACTCATCTGTCCCGCCGCAGTCTCACTACCCTCAGTTAGCGAGGCAAAAGTGAAGAAAGCCCCGAAAACTGGGGAAAGCAACCGTGAAGTCTTACCCTCTGCGCCCATACAGAAGCAGACAAGCTTGGCTTTGGCGGAGGCAAAGGAGACAAAACTGAGCACAGGAAGGTTATCTTCCACTTGCCTCGCGGTTAGGACGATTTTGCAGATGTCAGCTCCGCTTGCGATTTGTTCATCTATAATTTTTTCCAGCGAAGAAATGTTTAGGATGCCGTCGAATTTATGGTAGGAAACTATGATTTTAACGCCTAGCGCTTTTAGTTTAGCGATTGTTTCGTTGCGTTTGGAGCTGTGGAAGTCAACGTCGATGTATTTGAAGCCACATTCAGCGGCGTTGAGCAGGGTTTGTTGGCGCTCTGTTTCGCTGCCAGAAAAAAAGCCTCTCTCGCTCTCAAGTTTGTTTGTTGCTATAAGCGGGATTTTTGTGCTCGCCGTTAAGTCTTTGAGGTTGCGGGTTTCTTCGAGGCAATCCATGCGGACTTCAACAAAATCAGCTTCTGCGTCCTCGGCTTTTGATATCAGTTCTTGAGCTTCTGTGATGTTTTTGGGAAGAATCGAGACGCAGATTCTCGGCGTCACTTCTCAATCACCGTTTCTTCTGGCACAGATATGCCGAAGTGTCTGCCTCCCTTCGCCGCCAAATGCACCAAGACCTCGTCGCCCGCTTTGAGTTCAGTCACGGGTTTGGATGCTTTAGGGGTAACGACGCGAATGGTTTCGGCGTTTTGGAGGATTGTTTTGATTTTGGTGTCGTCCACTTGAGCTTCAATAAGCATCAGCGGTCGGAATTCAATTTTGGATCTGCCAACATTGGTAATTCGTACTTTGCCTTCACGGCTTACTATGAGAACTTCGTCGCCTGCCTTGAGCTCGGAGAGGTAACGGGTGCCCTGCAAAGAAGTCAACGTGTAATGTGACGCGGGTCCTGCGTTTACGCGGAAAGGCCGTGACTGCACATAAGGGTTCTCGCTGACTTCCGCTTCGACCAAGAAGAAGCCTGCGGATTGACATCCTACCAGCATGCCTTCACCGGGCACCATCAAATCCACTGTATCCACACAAACACGAGCACCTGTTCCGATGGGTTTGACGGAGAGAATTTTGCCTGTGGTTAAACCCATTTTGGGCAGTTGGTTTTTGACAAGTTTGATTGCTTTCTCCAACTCAGCAGGGTTGCCAGTTTGGAGTAATACGCCATCGGTTCCCAGTTCCAGCGCTTCCAAAACCACTTTGGCGTCGTCTGCGGTGGGGACTTCGGCGATTAGTTTGCTTTTACCTCTGCCTTTTGCGATAAGGTTTTCAAGTGGGATAACGCGCCAGTCTTGGCAGTTGATGATGACGTAGTCGACGCCAAGTTCTGCAGCTCTGGCAGCGCGGTTCTCGTCCTCTTTGCCCTTTATGGTGACTTGGAAAACTGTTTTTTTTCCCTCTTTTTTAAGTTGAGCAAGAGTTTTCTCGTTTAATTCGGATAGAAATGTAAGGTCCAGTTTACCCGCACGGTTTCTGGCTTGACCATTCTCCAAAACTACATCAGCATTTTCGTGGGCAAGGCTAAGTAAAGCGTCCTTTTCTTGCGGGGATGCTGTTTTGGGGATTTCTAGCCAGAGTTCCTTCAAAGTTTGTCACCGAGGATTTTTTGGGCCTGCTCTACAGTTGCGCCTTCATGCACGATTGCGGAGAGGGCTTTTGCGATTTGGGTTGGGTTTTCACATTGGAACACGTTTCGTCCAATCGAGAGTCCAGCTGCGCCTGCTTTGAGCGCGTCGAACGTGGTTTGTAGGACTTCTTGCATTGATTTGCATTTCGGTCCACCCGCAATGACTACTGGAGCGGGGCAACTTTCTGTGACGGTTTTGAATGTGTCTATGTTACCTGTGTAGTTGGTTTTGATGATGTCTGCACCGAGTTCCGCGCCGATTCTGGCAGCATGCGCCACCACTTCGACTGCATGTTCGTTTGTGATTTTTGGGCCACGGGGATACATCATCGCCAACAAAGGCAACCCATAATGCTCGCATTCTTCGCTGACTTTACCCAGATTCGCAAGCATCTTATCCTCGTCCTGTGCACCAATGTTGACGTGTACGCTTACGGCGTCGGCACCAAGGCGAAGAGCTTCGCCCACGCTGCAAACTTGGACTTTGCCGTTGGGGTTAGGACCAAGGTTGGATGCACCTGAGAGCATAACGATTAATCCTGCGCCGTCCACGTCGATGCGTTTAGCTATGCCTTTATGCACCAAGATGGCGTCAACTTTGCCTTTGAGAAGCTGATTGGTTATGTTTTGCATGTTGGTTATGCCTTGGACGGGTCCGATGGTTACGCCGTGATCCATGGGCACGATTACTGTGCGGTTATCTTTCTGCATGATTTTTTTGAGTCTGCGGGTTTTGCCTACGTTCAATTTGAATTGCCCCTAATGTGACTTGAGCGCGTTTTTAATTAACTTTAGCGCTTTCTCCCTCTCGTTCCAATCTACAAACAGCAAAATACTTGACGTGATGGTGAGGATGCCGCTGATGTTTATGCCGTTGACGCGGAGGTCTTCGCTGATTCTGCCGATGATACCATGCGTTTCTTCTAAGCCGACACCGCTAGTTTTGATGAAGACAAGGTCTCTTTTGACTGCCATAGCTATAGTTTCTTTGTTGCTGACTGTGATTTGATGGAGTTGGTTGAAGAGTTGAGCGATGTTTTCTGTCTGCGGCACGTAGAGGATGATCGAGTTGGTATTCATCGACATACCCAGAAGTACAGTGTTCTCTTTGACTTTCTCAATCATCTGGGTGATGACTTGAGGGTTAGCGGATAACCCGTTACCGATGACTGTGATTTCAGCGACAGGGGTTTGATGCGCGATTTCAGCGTCGAGTTCAGTGGCTAAACCGCCTGTGATGATGGTGCCTTCTCTGTTGAGGTCCCCGTATGCGTTACTGATGACTTTGACGTCGATTGTTTTAGGTTTGTATTTGAGGGCTTTGCTGTGTATGAATTTCGCTCCCGAATCTGCCAAGCCCACGAGAGTGTTGACGTCGATTGTGGGTAGTCTTTGGGGTGACTGGATGATTTTGGGGTCACTAGACATTATACCTTCAGCGTCAGTGACCAAAACAACTTGATCCGCAGCTATACCCTCAGCTAACAAGAAAGCGGTTGTATCGCTTCCGCCTCTGCCCAGAGTGGTGATTTTGCCTTCTTTTGTTTTGCCCACAAACCCCGCGATTACTGGTATTGTGCCTTTCTCCACTATGGGCAGGACGTATTCGGCGATGTTTTTTGTGCAGGCTTTGACGTCAGGGTTAGCGTTCTGGAATTTGTCGTCAGTGATTATGGGCCAGTTACTATCCATGGGATCAAAGTAGCAGGAATCCACACCGTTGTTGCGTAACGCAGTGGAAAATATGCGTACGCTGGTGCGTTCACCCATGGAAAGGATATCGTCGAGTTCATGTTTGGCGAGTTTGCCGTTTGAGGTGTTTTTCGCGGTGGTTAAGAGAACGTCGGTGGTTTTGCCCATAGCGGACACTACCACAGCGATTTTTGTGCCCCTCTTCGCTTCGTTAACCACTGAATTAACTGCTTTGAGCATGCGTTCGTGATCGGCGAGGCTGGAGCCGCCGAATTTAACAACGATTTTTCGTTTAGAGAGTTGTTTGGTCATAACGTATTACACCCATACCCTGCCCAGAACCGCTTTACAAAAATTTTTCAGTTCTGGGCTTAAGGAAAATAACCGAAATAATAAAAGCCATAGTCGAAGCTGTCGCGTTGCCATGCATTAACGTTTCTGCGTTGTGTGTTGGTCATTGCTTCGAACCTGTCCAAACAGTCACCGACTTTAAAATATAAGCGTTTCGGATTACTGCTTAACTTGTTCAGCCTCCTCAGCCGCTGGCGAGGCTGGTGCAGCCTTCTTTTTCTCTGCAAGCGCTTTAACAGCTTCGGCCAAAGCGTTAGCAGCTTCTTTTCTGACTCCTGCTGAGTTATCAACTGCTTTTTTAGCTATGTCTTTCTCTAATGTCTGCACTTTACCTAACGCAGCTTGCTTCTTCTTCTCGTATTCTGCGCGTAGCTGCTCCATCTCAGCTGAGGAGTTCTTCTCCGCTAACTCAAGACGCTTCTTTGCTGCGTACAGTTTTTCTTCTGTTTCGAACACTTGCTGCTGGATGGAGACCCTCTTGATGGGGTTACTGGTTTTAATCATCTTTAACTTGGCGATTTCATTAACCAAGTCGTCCACGTTTTTGTTGAGGAGTTCCATGGCGATTTTACGTTTCTCCTCAAGCATCTTGATCTGCGCCTCAAATTGAGCATCGATGTCTCCTGATTTTCCGCTGTCAGTTGAGGATGTGCCTACTGCCATTGCTAAGCGTTTTTTGATGGAGTTTAGTCTCTGGGTAAGTTCAGACACTTTTTGGTCTTTAGCCATCTTCTGCAGTGGGTGTAGGTAGCTGACTTTGACTGCTTGCGCTTCAGCTAACTCTTTTTCGATGTTGGCCATGCTGCGCATCAGGGTTTCGATGGTGCTCGCACCTTTCTCAACGAACTGTTTGGTTTGTGCAGCATGTTCTTCATCGATTTTGTTGAGTAAGTAGCGGTTTTCAACAAGGGTTCTGTAGGAGACCGCTATTTCTGCTTCGTTAGCTATTCTGTTATCTAGTTCTTCTTGGATTTTACTGAAAATCTGGTTGTACTGAGCAGCGAACTCCTCGTCTGGACCGATTACTTCGTTAGATTCAAATGAAAGGATGATTTGGCGAAGGTTCACCATCCAGTCGTCGAAGTATTTGCTGACGGGCTCCTGTTCAAACACTTCCCCGCCAAGCATGCCCAGAAAATCCAGAGTTTCAGTGGTAATTGCATCGATCTTGGCGTTTCGCTCTATTGTGGGGTCGATGACTTCTACGGGTGGCAGTTGAGGTTCAGGGGTGGCTTCAACTGGTGCGGGTTCAGGCTCTGGCAAGGTTACGGCGGGTTCAACCGCGACTACTGGAGGCGGCAAAGGTTCAGGGATGATGGGTGCTGGAGGTTGTGGCGCTGGAATCTCAACAGGCGGTTCCTCGACAGGTATGTCTTTGCGTAGCAGGCGTTCCTCGAACTCTCGGGCTAAAGCCTCCAATTTGGGCATGACATCGTCGATGACGGCCATCATAAAATCGCGGTTTTTAGGCTCACTTAAATCTACAATTTTTTGGCTGCCATCATCATAAGTCAACCGTAGGCGACCGTTTACTTCTATGTGGGCCTGTTCAGGTAAACCATACTCGATTGGGATAATAACGGTAGAAACAGGAATTGCAGGTGTGAGGGGTTCCATGTGTGTTTTTAGCGAAGTCAAAAACTGGGTTACTACGGCGTTTTCCTCAGAGTTTAGTTGACCGATTTGGGCTATGTCTTCGGCTACGGTTTGGAAGGTAGCGACGATTTCTTCGATGCTGATTTGCTTCTTGCCAGTGGGTTTTGGCGGCGCTGAAGCTTCGCTAATTGTTACTGCAGCATCGGTTTCCTGAGTCATGTCAAGCCAAACCGAAATAGTGTAGCCACTCAAGATTAGCACTTGAGGCGTCTCAGAACTTACACACAATCAGGGTGAAGGCTTGACTTTGATCATTTGAGGTATCTTGCCAGCTGTACCCACTTGCCCCTTGTAAAGGATAAAGACGCCTTCAACACCCTCAATAGATAGCCCTTTGCAGATGCCTGCTTTGATTGCCCCCTCAACATCTTCCCCTTTCACCACATTACCTACCGAAGTTGCCGTCGCGTCAGCTAAGGCGGCGTTTTTGCAGAAAACCGTCGCAGCCTCAGCGTCCCCAAAACTAAACGCGTGACTAAAACGCCCCGAACTCGTCGCGACAGCTATGGGGAACTCGGTTAATCTAAAACCAAAACGTTTAGAAAGCGGCTCATCGCCTGCTGCTACCGCCACATCCACGGGTTGGTTGGAGTCTGCCATGATTTCTCCACCGTTCTCCACCACCGCTACTGTGCAACCTGCCTGCTTCATGGCTTCTACAGCTAAGTCTGCGATGGCTCCCGCGACGGCTGCCATGGGTCCAACGTCGGCTTTCTGTGCAGCTTGAGCCATCATTTTGGCAACCAGCGGCTTCTCTGGCACAGGGACAGGGGTTAATGTGTGTAGAAATTTGGGGTTTGCTCGAACGTAGAGTTCGAGTTCTTGTCGGCTGTTGCGGATGGATTCTTTGGCGGCTTCTATGGCTTTTGGGCGGTCAGAAATTATGGTGCATTGGGATTCTTTTAGGGTAAAGTTTTCTTTTATGAGTATGCCTGTCAACTTTTCTTTTCCCTGCTATTTTGGGAGCCGTTACCGTTAGGTTTAACCGCTTTTATAGCTCGAGCAGGGCAGGCGTCCACGCAGATGCTGCAGGTGCTGCCTAAGCATTTCTCTTTGTCAAACTCGACCGAGGAGTCAGAGGTTAACCTGATGGCTTCTACAGGGCAAAGGGCGACACAGCTACCACAACTGAAACATTTCTCGCTGTCCACTTCGATGGATTTGGGGACACTTACGGTGACGCCTCTTTTGCGTAGGGCTTCGACGATTGTGTCTTCCGCGTCGTCGGGGATTTCGACGAGGATTTCTCCCCCTTTGGAGTTTATGTGCGCTGACAGGATAGCCATGGGCACTTTGTATTCGATGATGACTTGTGACGCGATTGGCTCAGAGACTTGTTCTTCGTTGAATCTGATTAGTATTCTGCCCATTTAGTATCGTCTCCCTAAAAGTTTAGCTACATCTTCGGTGGTTATGATGCCCAGCACTTTCCGCTCGATATCAATGACTGGTAACGCGGAGATGTTATGTTGCGCCATACGTTTAGAGGCAATCTCAAGCGGTTCGTCGGGTTTGGCGGTTATAACGTTGCGCGACTCGATGTCAGCTAAGGCTTTTTTGCCCTCCGCCATCGCACGCGTTATGTCCCATGAGGTAACTATGCCGCGAAGTTTACCTGTAGCGTCTACGACAACGATGTGGTTTACGGATTTTGTAACAATACGTTCAGCTATGGCTCGGATTTCTTCGTCTTCAGTGCAGGTGACTGCGGGGTGCATGACGCTGACGACGAAGGGGATTTCTTCGGTTTGGCGCATCGGCCTGAAAACTGAGGTGGTTGATAACCGCTCAACAGGAGAAGTTAATGTGAATGTGCCCTCTTCAATCCATGACTTCAAAGTCTGGGCTACCTTCTTAGCCATCTTCAAGCTGGAAAGGGAGCTGACGCGGACTTTTTTGCCGTTGATGATTATACTGCCTGATTTGAGTTCTTTGTAGCTAACTTGCCCCAACTTGGGTCGGTCACGCCTCGGCACACTATAGTCGACGATGTCGGTTAAGATTTCGCTGTCACGGATAGCAGTTTTCTTAGCTAAGCCGATGTTAAGGATTGGGATTGGAACACCTAACCCAACATACAGCGATGTGCCGTATTTTGTGAAGGCAGCGCCTTGCAGGAACTCAGGCGTCATCTGTTTAGCGTCGCCTTTAACCATGAGGGTGCCGTTTTGGTTTTTGGGGCTGTGCTGTGTACCTTCGCCGATTATGTAACCCTGTCCCCCTCCGAGAAATATTCGAGTGCCCAAACCCATCGTCTCGTAATCGGGGTCGTTCATAAGGGGGTTGAGTTCACCAGCACCTGAGAAGGTGGCGTTACGAAACCGTGGCAAAAGTTTGCTCATGTAGGTGTAGATGGTTTCGTCGCTGCTGTTTACCGCACAGTTGTAGCGTTGGTAGCCGTTGCGAAAGTTCAGCAAGCAAAACTGGTTGAGGTCGTCTTTGGTTAAGGTGGTTTTTACTTGGGTGCGGGGGTAGCAGTCGGTGCCATACGCGGTGGCGCGGAATTCAACTTCTTTACCTGCGACTAAGTCACTGATTACGTGTCCGCCGCCGTACTCAAAAGGCTGTTTCTCCGACATGTTAGTAGCGCCAATGAAAATGTCAACCGCAGCACCGGGGTGGCATACTTCCACGTCATTAATCCATGCGTGGTCGATTTTGATAGGGGGATCAGAATGACCGAGATTGATAACCGCGCCCGAAGAACACATAGCACCAAAAGTGCCCGTTGTAACCACATCAACTTCCTTGAAGGCAACTTCGACCCCGCTGCTCTCCACAAGTTTCTTCATTTCTTCAGCGGTTAAGACTTGGGCGTCGCCCTTGCGGATTTTTTGGTTGATTTCTTCTACGGTTCGTGTTTTAGCTTGGTTGGACAAAGATGCCTTACCCTTGATGGCAATCGAAAGGCGGAGCGGGGATATAATACTTACGCAAAAACTCTAAGGTATACTTCTTTACTCATGTAAGACACGAAATAAACCGACCCAAAGAAGCGTACAAACTGAATTTTTAAGTAATGTAAAAAAACAAAAACGGGGAAAAGTGCCTTTGGTGCGGTTAGCCGAGGCATTTCCTTATTTTTGCCGACTCTGTAAGCGCCGTTTTTGCTTCTGCTTCCTGCTTTTGGAGATAAGACAGTAGGAAGTTGTTAGTGAAGTTTTCGTGTTTACGTTGCGCCATGCCGTGTGGCCCCAGTTTCAAGCCCAGTTTTTCCTCGGCGACGTCGAGGTCTCCTAGCACTGTGGTAAGGGAGTCTTTGAGTTTCTCTTCACTCATCCCTGCCCTTTTAGCGGTTGCATGCGACATTTCAAGCAGCATATTGATGTTTCCGTAAGAGACGTATTCGCCGACCACTTTGAGATCGTAGTGCAACTTTAGGTAATGTCTGTTTAGTGCTTTCCATTCTTCTTCGCTAAGTTGGTTGAGCGCTTTTAAGCCTATGAATTCCGGCGGCAACCCGATGCTGTAGAGGGCAGTTGCGAATGAGATAGCCCGTGGTAAGCAGATGCCTGCGACGCAACGGCTGTAACCAAAGAGTCCGATGTGGAGTTTTCTGGCTCTGCGCGGCGGCACATAGGCAGCTACACTGTTGATGAAGGGCGCGATTGTTTCAATCTGGCGCTCGTATTCTAAACGGCACTTTGAGAGTATTCCCAGCAGGGTTTGTTGCTCTTTTTCGTCTATGAACTGTGGGGTGCCGTTGGGGAGCCGCTGGTTGAGAGTTTGGATGCCTTCCTTGACTTGTTCGGTTGGGTAGTCGTAGCGGAAGGCGGATTGTATGGTGACGGTGGAGAGGCCTTTGTATTCTTGGAGGAAGTTGTCGATGTTGTCGGGTGAGAGGTGCCCGCGGAAAGGTTTAGAGCCAACGCCCAATATGGGGTGGATAGATGTGTCATGCTGCTTTTCGAGTGCTTTGAGTTTGCTGAGCGCTATTTTTGAGAGCAACACGGCGCAGATTAAGCCGTAGTTTAGGGCGGGGTCAGAGCGGGCGATGAAAACCCGCTGCTTTTTTGGTTTCACTGCCTTGAGGTACGGTGCGACTATGGTGTCTACGTGGAGTATGCTGTCGAAGTCTTCCACAAGGGGGATGACTTTAATGGTTTTGGGTTTGAAGTTACCTATCCAGTCTTTGACGGTTGTGGATTCGTAGATGGAGGCGTCTTCTGCTCCGACTATGGCTTTTTTGTAGTAGTTGAAAAGCATGATGATTTCTTTGCCGTCAGTAGTGAACGGCAAGATCACTTCGAAGATGGGGGCGACTTCGCGTTTGTAAACCAGCGAGGCAACATCGTAGGCGACGGGTATGTTTTGCAGGGTTTCAACTAGGATTTTCTTTTCTGCACCCTCAATTTTGGGGTTGGGAATGCGGTATGTTAAGAAGAGGTCTTCGCCTATGGTGTGGCCTGCAAAGAAATCCCAGTATTTCTGGAGAAGTTTACGCGAAACACGGGTATCGGTGTCTTTACCTTCCGAGTCCCACATGACTTCTTGGCAGCCGAGTGTGCTGTACGCGTAGTAGGCTTCCAGTACCTCTGCGTTGCCGTTGATTACTTCTTCTTTGTTCCACTCGGGGTTTGATGCGTTGTCTGGGTGCTGAGTGGACATGGTTCTTGGAATAATTCGGGACTCGTCTAGGTTGCTCATTTTTTGTCTCTTGCTACCGTTGTAGCCTTAACAGTGTATGAAAGCGATTATTTTAATTTTCCACTCGAAAAATTGTAAAATTTACAAGGGGTAAGGTGAAAGGGTGTCAGTCCCTCCCATCTTGGAACAACACTAAACAAGCTAACTAGGGATTTTTTGCATATAAGCCATATTTCGATTTAGGTAATATTCCTATTTTGCAGGTTTAGGCCAAGACTGCCCCTTTTTCTGTTTACTGCACGGCGTAGACATATGCATCTGCATCCAAAGCCAGCTGCCACCCACTTTCTCCATAACTCCAGTCAAGCGGGTGCCGAAATCAAACTCGTTCTCCCCTACTTTAACATGGAAAGTTACATCCGCAGCGAACCACGCCACCATCCCCGAAGCGGAAACAGTGAAATCCTTCACGCTGATGGACAGCACATCGCCCTGAGCAAAATCCCTCTGCAGGCTTTCGGTGAGGTGTTTTAAGCCTGAGCCTTTCTCGTCTGAGCCTGTTCCTATGACTACTACGTCGGGGTCTGGAGCCCAAAATGCGAGCGTTGCTTGGAGGTCTTTTTTCTTGTAGGCTTCAAACATTCCTTTGAAGGCTTGGATGACTTCGGTTTGTGTTCTAGGATCAGCTTTCATGGTAAGATCACGTGTTAGGGTTGTCTTGATTGCCTTTTATGTTTTTACCAAATTTAACACCGAAAAGATAGCGAGTTATTTGTAGGCTAACAAGTAGAGGTCAGCTGCAACGTAGACTTTTCCGTCTGCAACCACTGGGTTAAGCACGTAATGCTCGAAATCACGGTGCCACAATGTTGCCCCTGAATCTGCGCTGAAGCAGTAAACTGCGTTGTTGCCACAAACGAAGAGTTTACTGTTTACTAACGCCATCGCGGAGCCTTTAATGCTGGTTATCGTTGAGTTGCTCAACTGTGTAATCCATTGGGTATAGCCGTTATTGGTGTTTAGGCAGACGATTTCGCCTTGATTGATTAAGCTACGATTTTCTTCAATGCTACTCCATAAGGTGCAGTACACTTTTTGGTTAACCACGTCAACTAAGGGGTCAACAGAAAAATGCCCAAAAGAAGAAGACAAACCCTCACGCTGCAAGTAATCAGCCTGTTTTGTAATAACGCCTCCTGTGTCTACGTATGTTTTCCACTTAATCCTGCCGTCAACTAAATTTAACGCATAAAAATAGCCGTCCTGCGCACAAAACATCAATATACCTTCAGCGGTTACTGGCTGAAAAACTGGTTTGCCAAAGTCGACTCTCCAGATTTGTTTGCCGTTTTCTGCGTTTAGACAGACGACTGCATACTCATCGTGAGGGTAACTATAGTTGGAGGCGTAATTCCAGAAAATTACTTTATCTTGGTAAACTATGGGCTGCAAGTTTGTTGCACTTGGAAAAAACCAAATTGTTTCTCCTGTGTTTGGATTTAACCTTTCTCCGCCAACCATGTAAACGTAGCTGCTTGGCGAGAGTTCCTTTGCAGTTTGGCTGACGTTTGTTTCGTAGTATGCGTGTTTCCATAATTGAATCCCCGAAGCGGCATCAAAAACTGCGGTGCCAGCGTTAGAGGCAAACAGTTTACCGTCAGCAACAAAAAAGTTGGCGGTTCTCTTGTAATTATTAATGTCCGCAGGAGGCGCCTGATACCTCATTTCCTTTGCTCCTGTGTATATGTTAAGTCTGTAAACTATGCCTTCTTCTTGGCTAGCAAAAATTTTGCCTCCATAAAATTTGACTTGCGGTCCGCCCCCATAGTTTGCGTAGCTTAAACTTGTATTCCACAAGTTTACTCCGTCTGACCCCCTAAAGCATGCAACATCGGCGTAACTGTTATCCACAAATACTTTCCCGTCTCCTGCAGCTAAACTTGTTGCGAAATGAGGAATTGCAGTCTGCCAAACCAAACTGCGTGCATCCGATCCCGCTTGGTAAACAACCTGAAGATAAAAGAAAAGCGCAGCGGCAACCACAAAAATTGAGGCTACAGCAGATAAGGTGATGACGGAACGCTTCATAGGTTTGGTTTCTGCGCTCACCTAATTAAGTTTACGAGTTCCCAAATCGAGCGCCGACTGCACAGCAGCTTTAGTTGCATAAACCAAAAGCACTTTCTGCTTTGAAGTGGCTCCCGAAGCAAGCTCAACTTTAACGCCGAAGAACTTGGATAGCTCTTTTAAGAGTTCTTTGTTTACTTTGCCTCGTTCTGGCTCCTCAGTAGCGTAAACAACCACTTCGTTGGCATCGCACTCGATTTTGAATTTGGGGCTGTTGGGTTTAACAAAAATGGAAAGCAAGACGCCGTCTTTTGTTTCTTTTAGGCTCACGGCGTTATGCACTCAGCATCGCAGGCTGCATCAGCTTTCTTGCGCTGCTCCAGCGCCCAACTGAATTTGCTTCGGAGCGTTTTGGGATAGAATTTTTCGATGTCGAATTTGACTTTCTTAGCCCATTTCACGTAGGCGGTTGGGTCGATGTAGCTTTTGAGAGAGGTGCCGAGGTTGTATTCTTTGGTGAGTTTGGTTAGTTCCAAGTCGAGTTTGGCGCGTTCAACGCGGGTTTCGAGGCTCTCTGTTTTTTTACCTTCCTTCTTTTTAGCTTCAAGCTGCTCCAGCATTTCTTTGAGTTTCTGCTCCTTCTCTGCAACACGCTGGTCGAAGGTAGGTGGAATTTTGCGTTTGTGGTTTGCTACTTCGGCGACTTTTAGGTTAGCCATCTTGGCTGCATAGTTTTTCTTGTAGTCAGGGTCATCTTTGGTTACGCCGCTTTTTTCAAGTTCTTCCTTGACGGTTTTAGTGCATTTCCAAGTACGGAACACTTTCGCAGTTAGTTTAGGCACTTTTTCAGAGAGGAAACGGCTGACTTTTTTACTGTCGATACCTTCGAAGAGGTACTGTACGGTTTTGTCTTTCTTGAATTCTGAAAGGTTCTTTATTACTGCAGGTGGGGCTTGGATTGTTTTTACCCAACGCACGCTGTCTTTACCTAAAAAGTCAAAAGTTACCTTGTCGCCCTCGATGCTGATGTGCTCGTCGCGCAGCGTAATTGCGCCGACTGTGTCTGCTTCGTCAGGGTCCTTTTCGTCGCCAACCCTCATGTTAACCGCGAAAATTAACCATGCGACTGTCGCCACCTTACGGCGCTCCACATCTTTATCTTCGAGATTTTTCATGATGTGCTTTTCAACTGTGCCTATTTGTTTGCCTAGGTTTTCGGCTTTCTGGAATTTTTCTTTCTCGCGGTTCTGCTTGAGGAACGCGGTGTCGCTGAACCAGACGTACTTGACTTTGCCTGTGAGTTTATCCACCCATTTAGCAACGTACATCTTGTTTGGTTCCCAAGTGGTCTTCCAGCCTTCGGGTTTAGGTGCGTCGGGTGAAAGGTTAAGGGTGATGTCTGCCTTGGTTGGGCCTTCTTTCCATCTGCCGCGTTGAGGGTGATCTCCGCGGCCCGCAAAAAGACAGCTGGGTTCCGCTGTCCAGTTTGCCACTTCGAGGCGTTGCCCATCCACCTCAGCGTAACCGTAGAAGTCTCGGAGTTTTTGTCTGGCAACTTTACGTTCTTCTGCCTGCTTCTTTTTTTCTTCCTTAGTCATGGCTTCCTTCTTTGCTTTCTCATCAAGAATGTACGCTCTGACTTCTGAAAAGTCAATTCCAAGCGCTTGGGAGCCGCCGTTGTTCTCAGTTGGCAAGTTTTTCTCGAGGCACTCAAGATATTTCTTGGAGAAACCGTCTAGAAACGTTGCAGAGGGGTTCTCTGCTTTGAGTTGCTCGAGGAATTCCCGCATAAAGTTACGAGTGAAAACTTGGTCTGGTGGAGGAACGGTTGTTGAAAGGACACGTCGAGTCCAAGCAACCGCCATGGGTTCGCTTTTTTCCGTTAACTTGATTTTTTGACCCTGAATCTTTACACTGAAGCCTTTGAGGTCGTATGTGGGGACGTATATGCCGTTGTGTTTTAGACTCTTCATAACATGCTTCAAATCAGTCATCTCGTATAGCGGCAAAGTTTCTTGTGACTCTACCAGTTAAGACTTATAATGTTTTTCCTCCACTAACCCTGCATCAACCTGAAACCTACACGTCCAACAACACAAAAATTAGGTAAAAAGAAGGTTCCTTATGGGAATAGCTTCTTCTGTCGCTTCGCTGCGCGGTCACTCTGCAACTTCTTATAAACGGCCTCCACGTTTCGGCGCTCCACGTAGCCCTTGTGAGGTCGGAAGCCCCCGCTGAAGCCGCCGGGGATATGCATGAGTTCGTGGATAAGTGTTTTTTCTTTATCTTCGGGAGACATTTTGTCAAAGATTTCGGAGATAACCTCTATAGTGTACGAGGGGGGCAAGTTAAGGACGCCTTGCCAAATTTTGCCCAATCCATGGATGCGCGCGATGGTGCGGCGGGCTTTGCTGCCACGGCTTCTGACGCAGAAAACGAATTGGGGCACGACATGGTAGAATTCGCATTCTTCAGCAAGCTGGTCAACTTGCTTTTTGATTTCTGGCGCTTCATAATACTTGATTGGCAAACAGTTCCTCTCTCTGAATTTTACTGTGCGGTTTAGGTTAAAAAATTAAACGCTTCCCCATCCAATTCCAAAACGAAGAGTTACCCGACCAGTTTGGTTACGTAAGGGATTTTTTTGAGAACATACACAATCACAGCAGAAGTCACAAATACAATAACCGCAAAAACTGGCACATCAATAAGCGGCAGATAAACTAAAGTGTTAACGTAGACCCCAAACAAGCCATTCGTAAACGTCACCAACACCAACATATGAATCAAATAAATCGGCAGAGTGTTTTGACTAATCCATTGAACAAAACGGTTGAGTTTTGGGCGATTTTCAAGGCGGTTAGGCTTGATGGTGGTTAGGTAGTAGAAGAAGGCTACACTTGCGATAATCATGGTGGCGCTCATGTAGTTGTGGAAGTACCCTGTCATCGACTCACCCATAGTGGCTGTCACCACCCAGTCGCCGAAAACCGCGCCCAGAAGCCCTAACACTGCGACGAGGATGGTTTTGGAGCGGCTGAAGTTGGCTTTTACGAGATAGATGCCCAGCAGGTAGTAGCCGACCCAGTCGAAGAAGACAAAGAGAACAGGGTCAAAATGGAAACTGGTAAAAGTATGGATGAAAGGCGTAGTTACGGTTCCTGCAAACCAGAGAATCAAAAGTAGACGGAACAGGTTGCGGTCTAAGTGCTTAACCAGCACCCGCAGAATCGGCGTAACCGCGTAGAGCCCCATAAGCAGGTAAAGGAACCAGAGATGATAGTAGGAGCCCGTCAGTAAACCTTGTCCTATGTTGAAAAACGTCAGAGGCCAACCCAGCATCGCAAAAGTCCAAACAAAATAGACTACCGTCCAAAAAACAAACGGCAACCCAATGCGGTCAAGACGCTTCTTGTAATAAACCCTGAGAGGTTCGTCAGCTTTGATGGGGTTAAGCAAAAGCGCGCCACTGAGCATTACAAACAGCGGTACCCCCATCATTCCGAGTGCGTCGTAGACGCTGACTGTAGTCCAATTCACGACATCCATCGGGGTGATTTGGGGGTTGAGGAAGCGGTATGGGAAACCAGAGGAATGAACGAGAATGACAAGGAATATGGCGATGAAGCGGAGTATGTCCACCGAGAAGTCTGGAGGTTCACACTTAGGCTTCAGCGTTTCCTCTACTTGTCTGCCCATGCTCCAGCATCTCTATAGCTTAGAGAATATAAAATTTGATGAAAAAGACACCACTTAATCGACTAAAAAGCCAACATTACCACAGAATACAGGACATAGTTGGTTTTTTCAAGAACAACCCGTGATTGGCAGTAACTCCGTTTTGTGGTCACCCATGTTACAGAGGGCAGGTGGCTATAACGCGGTTCAAAATCCCGTAGCCGCCCATGTCCGCATATATATAAGTGAGGGGCGGAGGCGGCAGAGCAACAGCTTGTTTTTCGATGTTGCTTTATTATTCTTTGAACTATGGGTTGAATTTGAGCTTCTAACGGTCTCTAACCCAAAAACAGCCAACCAGCAAACACCCACGTCTATAGTTACGCGGGAGATTTTTCTGTAGACTAGACTAAGCTACAAACAGCCCAACCGTAATATACCCTAATAGTCAATCCATTATCTGTATGCGCAAAATAAAAGCCTCAAGTAGTTACCTCAAGAACCAAACCAGAAGAAACCTCGCCAAAGCCTCATTCTGTTTTCTGATCATTTTTGCTGGTTTAACTGCAGTAGCTTTTAGGGTGCTTTCTACGTTGCAGGTTGGTCTGTTGGAGCAGGCGGGGCTGATTCTTCTGGTTGTGCCTCTGATTGGGTTTTACTTTTATTTGCGCAAATACCGCATCTACAGTGGTGGCTTGCAAGGCGAAAAACAAGTCGTCAAACTCCTTGGTAGTACATTAAGCGACGACTATTATCTCATAAACGACCTCTACCTCAAAGACGGCGCAGGGGACATAGACCACGTTGTCTTAGCGCCAAGCGGTGTTTTTGTTTTGGAAACTAAAAATTGGACTGGAATCATAAACTGCGTAGGCAACCAATGGCAGAGAGCAGGCAAACGCAACTTCAACGCCAGTCCAAGCCGCCAAGTCAAACGGAATGTCGCCAAAATAAAACAAATCCTCGACAACGCACCGCATCTGCGTTCTTTGGGTGTTTGGGTTGAAGGCATAGTGGTAATAACCAACAAACACGCTACGCTCCAACTAAACAACCCCACAGTACCCGTGCTCAAACTCCTGCAGCTGCCAAACTACCTAACAAACCACGGAAGCCAACGCAGATTCAGCCGTGAACAACTTGAAGCTATAGGCAGAGAAATCGCTAAACAGAAAGCTTAGGCGCTTTAGGTGTTGGTGGAGTAATTTTTAGCCATGCGCCCCTCTTTGCGAGTACAAACGAAGTGATGCCCGTTATGAGTAGTGAACCTATACAGAAAGAATTCGGAAGTGCACGTTGTGCGTCAACAAAAACCGTTGAAAGTATCATCGCAGAAGCGCAGTAGATAGCAAATCCGCCAGTTAAGATTTGCATGATATGTAGCCCTTTGCGTACTTGGAAAGCTTTAGATTTCATCCAGTTCAACCCCGCTTCAACACGCTTGTTAACATCAGGCAAATCATCAAGCAACAACGCTACACCAGCCAACAAGCAAACACGCACTGCATTAACCGCTATGCTACTTGAATCGACCAAAAACAGGTTTTGCAGTGGAATCGGAGTAAAGAAAAACACGTACGCCGATGATCCTGCTAACACAAAAAACCCGTATACATAGTGATGGAAAAGGAACCTGCCTGTATGTAGGGCTCTTCCTATGGCCGCGCTGGGGAAGATGTTGATGAGTGCCGCAGCGATGGCGAACCAAAACAGGTTCCCGTCAAGCAAATAAGGCGTATAGGGCTGCCAATTTGGGAACGCCAAATAGAAGCCGTAAATGATGCCAGCTACGCATCCCAAAGTCATCAACGCATTAAAAATAAGCGTTAAACTAAACGTCTTCTTTACAATCACCCAAACCGATGCAGCCGTTACCATGCGTTGCCCAAAGCCCTTTGTGTCATTACTTTATTAACAGGGTTCACTAAGGGGTTTTTATAACTAACGCAAGTTAGGAGAGAATTACCATGAAATTCGAAATCAAATACAAACCCTCATACTCTATGCTCGTCGCAAACCTCGAGCAGGGAGAAACCATAACTGCAGAATCAGGCGCCATGACTTACATGACCCCCAACATCGAAGTCCACACAAGAAAACGCGAAAAAAGCCTGCTTGGCAGCTTAGGCTTAAGCATCATCGGTGGGCAATCCTTCTGGGTTAACGACTACACCGCCCAAAACGGACAGGGTGAAGCCGCGTTTGTCGCAGCTCCAGTTGGCGACATAAAACAACTTGACATCGCACCAGGTAGCGGATATGTCATCCAGAAATCCGCATACATCGCCTCCACACAAGGCATCGACTTAGACGTTAAATGGGAAGGCTTCACTAAAGGACTCTTTGGGCAAGGCTTATTCATGATTAAAGCTACAGGCAGCGGGCAAATGTTCATCAACACTTTCGGCGCCATTGACACTCACAGGCTTGAGGCTGGTCAAACCCTAATCGTAGACAACTTTCATCTCGTCGGCTTCAGCCAATCCTGCAGCTACAAAGTCACACGATTTGGCGGCTTAAAAGAAACCCTGCTAAGCGGCGAGGGCTTAGTCACCCAAATCACAGGCCCCGGTGAAGTACACATTCAAACCAAGAACCTTCAAGAATTCGCTGACTGGCTGTGGACGCTGCTTGGACCTAAAGTGCGAAGTGAACGCAGTAGATAGGCAACCTTTTTATTTTCTCTTTTTCTATTCCAACAACCCGTGATATATGTGGCTAGTGTAGGTTTAGGAGCATTCGTTGGTTTTCTGGTGACTGTTGGTTTAGGCATTGTTTACCCCGGTGTTGGTCACTTGCTCGGTGGATTCGTAGGCGGTTTAATCGCAGGTTTAGTTGCCCGAGGCATAATCGGCGGAAGCATAGCGGGGTTACTTGCAGGCATATCGAGCAGTATCATTCTTTTTATTTTATCTCTTTTCGGCTTCGTATTCTACGGTGCCAGCAACTTTGGATTCATCGGGGCATTAGTCAGCGGAGTCGTCGGCGCAGCCCTAAGCATTATAATAGCAGTTGTTGCAACCGTGGCTTCGATGGTCGGCGGCTTTATCGGCGGGCTCGTCACCCGGTAGACCATTTTATCTATCCAGCATGAAGGGTTTTTCATGTGGCGGCTTCTCTGGGATAGTGTCTAGGACCATTTTTGCTTCTGGTTTTTTACTTAGCACAATTGGCGTTAGCTGGTTGGCAAGTTCCAGTGCCGCTGACAGTTTGCTGCTTCTTTCAGCAAAAACTTCAATCAGCGCCCCGTCTTTTCGCACATAATCACCTAGTTTAGCATGCAAAAGTACCCCTGCGCCTTTCTCTTTAGGTGCCCCCGCCGTGCGCGCTATGCGGACTATATCGTCGGTGCTTAACCAGAGTACTTTCCCTGCTTCTTTGGATCGAACTATAGCAGATTTTGAGCCTACAGGTAAATCCTCAGGTTTAACTGCTGGATTTCCACCTTGCGCTGCGATGATGTCCCGCATTTTCTGCATTGCTTTGCCCGAATCAATCATGTCCTGCGCCATACCCCGCGGGTTCTCTACGCCGACCATCTCAAAGAGCATGCTGGCCAAACTTAGTGCTTTTTCGCGGAGGTCAGGTGGTCCACCGCCCATAAGCGTTTGGAGGGCTTCTCGGGCTTCAAGAGCTGGCCCTATACCGCAACCTAGCGGCTGATCGCCGTATGTGAGGGCGCACTGAATGTTCAATCCCAACCGTTTGCCTAAGTCGATAAAGTCTGAAGCTAAAGTGTAGGCTTCTTGGCGAGTTTTGATTTTTGCCCCCATACCTGTGGGGATGTCGATGGCGACATGAGTGGCGCCTATGGCTTTCTTTTTGCTTAGAATCGAGGGTAAAAGCATCGGGTCTATACCCAATGGGTATTCAACTTGGATAAAGAGGTCGTCGGCAGGTGCCAACTCAAGCGAGCCACCCCAAGCAAGACAACCGCCTGTTTTTTTAACTGTTTCATAGATTTCTTTTATTGAAAGTGTGACTGGACATAGAGTTTCAACGCGGTCTGCGGTACCCGCTGGCGAAGTAATCGCACGCGACGAGGTTTTGGGGATAGTGAAACCTGCAGCGGCGACGATGGGTACAACGAGCATGCTGGTTTTGTCTCCTGGAATGCCGCCGACGCTGTGCTTGTCAAGGATAGGTGAAACGCCAAAGTTGAGGGTTTTTCCAGTCATAATCATTGCACGAGAAAGAGCTTCCGTTTCTCCTGTGCTCAACCCATATATGTTGAGTGCAGTGAGAAACGCTGCAATTTCTGCGGTACTTAAATGCCGCTCAACCACGTCTTTAACAATGGCAACTATGTCTTTTTCACGTAAACGTTCCCCGCGAAGCTTAGCGCGGATGTTGAAAAGCGATTCAGGAAGCGACGCCAACGCCACATCCACAACCTCATCGCCTTTTACGCCCAGTGCTGCCTCAGTTTCTTCGAAGAGGCCGATGCGGTTGCCAGGGAAATTTTCTGCGATGTTGATGATGGCGATGGATGTTTTGTCGCTGTAGGTGATTTTTATTCTGTCTGAACTGTGGACGCCGAGTTGGTTGGCGGTTTGTTCGCTGACGACGGCGATTCGGTTGCCGCCTGTGGTTATGTTTAAAAGTTCAACGATTAGCTCCATGTTTACCGCTTACTATTTGGTGGCATGTTATAGTTAAAGATTTTAAGGAAAAACAATAGTTAGTATTCGAGGAATTTTGCTTGAAGTATGTTGACTTTGTAGATTTATCCTACGAACCCAAAGAAACCGATTTACTCTGCACTTTTTACGTGGAGCCTGACGGCATCAACTTAAAAGAAGCTGCAGGCGGAGTCGCCGCGGAAAGCTCTGTTGGAACATGGACGGAATTAACCACTGAAAAGCCATATGTCAAAAAACTCGCCGCCCACGTATACAGCATCGAGGGCAACACCATAAAAATCGCTTACCCCATCGAGCTCTTCGAGGCAGGCAACATGCCAAACATACTCAGCAGCGTCGCAGGCAACGTCTTCGGCTTAAAAGCACTCAAAAACCTGCGCCTATTAGATTTAGAATTGCCCAAAGCACTGCTCGATGGCTTTAAAGGTCCACAGTTCGGCATTGCAGGCATACGCAAACTCCTCAGAGTTCCAAAACGCCCCCTCGTCGGCACCATCATCAAACCCAAACTGGGCCTAAAAACTAAAGACCACGCCAAAGTCGCCTACGAAGCTTGGCTAGGCGGCTGCGACGTAGTCAAAGACGACGAAAACCTCAGCAGCCAAAAATTCAACCCCTTCGACGACCGCCTAACCCAAACCCTGGAAAGTCGAGACAAAGCTCAAGACGAAACAGGGGAACGAAAAGTCTACATGGTGAACATCACTGCTGAAACCAACATGCTGCTTAAACGTGCTCAAGCTGTGGTGGATCAAGGTGGCGAATACGTCATGGTGGACATTTTAACGTGCGGCTGGTCGGCTTTGCAGACGCTGCGAGACCAAAACTTCAAGCTTGTTATCCACGCTCACCGAGCGGGCCATGCGGCTTTCACCAAAAACCAACTTCACGGGATATCCATGAAACCCATAGCGGCAGTTGCACGAATAATCGGCGTCGACCAACTTCATGTCGGCACAGTCGTAGGAAAAATGTCTGAAACCAAAGCTGAAGTGCTCGAAAACATCGCAGCATGCAAGGGCGAAATGGGTAAATTGAAGCCTGTTTTGCCTGTGGCTTCAGGTGGTCTGCATCCGCGTTTGGTGCCTTCACTGATTGAGACGTTTGGGGTAGATGTTGTGTTGCAGGCAGGCGGCGGAATTCATGGTCACCCAAAAGGCACAGTAAACGGCGCAAAAGCTATGCGACAAGCGGTGGATGCTGCGTTAGCGGGTAAATCTCTTGACGAATACGCAAAAAACCACCGCGAACTTGAGCTTTCCATAAAACAATGGCAGATTTAGGGGGTTTTGCTTAAATAATTTGTTTTGCCTCTTAAAACGGCTGTTTTTGAGCTGTTTTCATTTTTTTTACATTTTAGGCAGTTTTTTTGTCTTTTTTATTTTTTATTGCTTTTTTGGCAACAATAGGTTGCATAGTGCTTAGTGGTAAATCCTTATAAGGTAAAATGGTTAATATTATTGGAGAATTCACCCAATTTTTCCATTAAAGAAATGCGGGTGGATCTCAAAACTTTAAGGAGAAAAGAAAAAGTGAACAATAAAAACAAACTAGCTACTTTGCTACTAGCAATATTCGTAGCTTCAGTTGTAACATCAGTACCCTTGATGAACTCAAACGTCCAAGCACAAATCAGCGGAACCATGAAAACATACCCACTCGTCGACGCCATACCCAACCCAGTAGGTGTTGGCCAAACAACACTGCTCAAATGCGGTATCTCAGAAGCTGCACCATCAGCATCAATTGGCTGGTCTGGCTTGAAAATCGAAGTCACAAAACCAGACGGAACAAAACAGACTTTTGGTCCTTTCACCACTGACTCCACAGGCTCAACTTATACATCTTACACCCCTGACCAAATCGGCAACTACACCGTAACAACAATCTTCCCAAATAACACAGTACCATTCACATTCACTCCATCAGAAAGAGGCTATCAAATCTTAGCAGGAACCATACTACTAGAAAGCTCCATATCAATGACACTACAAGTAGTCGAATCAGTTGAAATCAACTATTACCCCGGTCATGCGTTACCAACCGAATACTGGAGCAGACCAATCGACCCACAACTCAGAGAATGGTACTCCATCTCAGGTAACTGGGTAGAACGACCAGTTAACTCCTTTGTAAAGTACCAAGACAACGCACCCGAAACCCCCCACGTCCTATGGGCTAAACCCTACGAGATGGGAGGATTATCAGGCGGCTTATACGACGGCGAAAACCAAGTTCCCGCAGCAATGTACGCAGGTGACGCATACGAAGGCAGATTCTCAAACTCAGTGGTAATCAACGGCAGACTATTCTATAACACAGCAGGCTCAGGCACTTACTCCACTGTAGGAATACCTGGTATCCAAGCAATTGACCTGCACACAGGCGAAAAACTCTGGTTCCTCAACAACACAGTACTCTCATTCGGACAAACCATGTTCTACCCAAGCTACAACGTAAACGGTATGTGGAACTACCTCTGGTCAGTATCTGGCTCAAACTACACAGCATACAGCCCCGATAACGGCGAATTCGAATTCATGTTCTACGGCGTTCCATCAGGATTCAGAACTTGGGGTCCAAACGGTGAAATCCTAATCTACCAACTAGACCGTACAAACGGTTGGATGGCACTTTGGAACTCAACTCTTGCAGGCTTACAAAACGCAATCATGGGTCAACCCTCATATGGCAGCTGGACTTTCGGTGTCATAGGACTAAACGCTAACGGCGTCAGTACAGCCAACCCAACAAACCCAATCGGCAAACAAGTTGACTCAGCATTCCCAGTCGTTAGATGCCTCAACGCATCACTACCTAAATGCTACTCCTGGAACGTCACAATACCCAAAGGTCTGCCAATCTCAACTTCACTAGGCGCATCCACAGGCAGAGTCATCGAAGACAGACTCGTCGGTGTCTTCTACAACTACTCCTACGTCCGCATATGGGCACTACCAATCACAGGAATCACAGCCACCAGAAACGCATCCATCAGTTCAGGCTCAGTAAACACAATCTTCGACAAGACATGGACTCCACCAACTGAATGGGTAGAAGGTAAAAACACCATACACTTCACAGGCGCAACCAACTACGTTGACGACCCAACTTACGGTACAGGTGTCATAGCACTCTGGTCCAAAGAACTCAGAACCCACTATGCTTTCAGCCTCAAAGACGGCTCATACATGTGGGCAACTGCCCCTGAACCATACCTTAACCAGTACGGTTGGGGTAACGCAGAGCACACATGGTACTTTGCATACGGTAAACTATACTCAGTCGGACTCAGCGGCGACCTCTTCGCTTATGACCTATCCAACGGCAAGACCTCATGGGTCTACACACTCAAAGACCCCTACACCGAGCCTGTCACTGGTGAGAACTGGTGGGGCTGGATTAGTCACATCGCTGCAGGCAAAGTCTACATCGGCACACTAGAACACTCAGCTAACAACCCAATCCCAAGAGGCGGACCATACGCATGTGTTAACGCAACCGACGGTAGCGAAATCTTCCGTGTAAACGGACTACTTCGTTTGACTCGTTGGGGTGGTAACCCTGTTATGGGTGACAGCATCATCGCAGGCTTCGACACATACGACCTACAAATCTACGCAATCGGCAAAGGCCCAAGCGCATTGACCGTTTCTGCCTCGCCAAAAGTTCAAGCACACGGCAGCAGCGTTCTAATCGAGGGCAGAGTAACCGACATATCACCAGGCACAAACGACCCACGCATTGCAATGCGGTTCCCCAATGGTGTTGCAGCAGTTTCTGACGACAGCCAAGGCGGATACATGCTCTATGTGTATAAGCAGTTCGAATGCCCAACCAACACAACAGGTGTACCAGTTTCAATAGCAGTCATTGACAGTAATGGTAACTACCGCGAAATCGGCACTACTACAAGTGATGTTACTGGCTTCTACAGCTTTAACTGGATGCCAGACATTCCAGGCAAGTACACTGTAATTGCAACCTTCGCTGGCTCTAAAGCATACTACGGCTCATACGACCAAACAGCTTTCGTCGTTGACGAACCACACGCAACCGCACCTCCACAAGCCACACCAGAACCTTCAGCAGCGGACCTATACTTCCTACCAATGTCCATCGCCATCATCGTAGCAATAGTAGTCATCGGTGCAATCCTTGCACTGTTGCTACTCAGAAAACACCCATAAACCACGGCAACAATACACAAACAATTTCCCCTTTCCTTTCTTTTTTGTTTACAACAAAAAAATCTGTTTTCTTATTCCAAATTGCACGTGCGCTCTCTGCTGACCTCCCCTCCCTTATATATACAGATCAGAAATACAGGTCCGTATGTTTTATGGAAACATTTTCCTTCCTGTGTACGGGTTATTTGAATTTCATTTTGAAGGCTAAGATGATAAGGGCTTGAATAAAGGCAAGCGAGTTTGCAATGATGATGGGTAAATCGTTTACGAAAACTCCGTAGATAAACCAGAGCAGTACTCCGCCGCAGAATAATAGGAACATGCCTGTGGAGATGTCCTTTGTTGACTTTGTTTTCCACACTTTCAGTAACTGCGGAAACAGTGAGACGGTTGTGAATAGTGCGGCGGTTAATCCGAGGATGGTTATTAGTTCCATAGGTTTTGATAGTGGGCTCAAGAGGGTATTTTATTGTTTCGTTTAGATTTGTTGTTGTTTCTGGCACAAAAAGGTGTTTTTGCTTTTTGTTGTGTTTGAGTTTTTTTGCGGTTTATTGCTTTTTCTAGGAGTTTTAGTTTTAATTTTTGGATTTTTTGCTCATTTTTTGTATCGTTTTTGGCTCTCTCCAAAAATTGTTGTGGCAATTAATTATTTGTGTACAATTTTTATCTATTTTGGTTTATAAGTATATTTTTTATAAATTACACGGCTGATGCTTTTACATATAATTTATTAAGCGATTTACCCTAAGATTGTGGCACAAGCTTTTAGGAGAAAAGAAAAATGTTAAAACAAAAATCTATACCCTTGATTATCGCAACAATACTAATGGTCTCGATGGTAATCTCAATAGTTCCATCACCACTCGCAAATGCGCAAAGCTCAGGCGAATTCGCAACATACGCCTATATTTCAGTCGCGCCAAACCCAATCGGAGTAGGTCAAACCACCTACATCTCAGTCTGGGTTGACGTTCCCTTACCTTCAGCAACAGAAGCAAACGATGTAAGACGCCACAACTACAAACTCACCATAACCGCACCAGATAACACAACTGAAGTAAAAACTTGGAACATTATCTGGGACACAACAGGCGTCGAATTTACCTCCTTCACGCCAACTCAACTCGGAACCTACACCCTCAAATTCGAATACCCCGGACAAACATACACTTGGGGCTCAATCAGCGCAGCATGGAATAATACCAAATTCCTCGCATCATCTGCATCAACAACACTGACAGTACAAGAAGAACCTATCAGCGGCACACCGGTCACACCGCTGCCAACCGAGTATTGGTCTCGCCCAATTTTCGGCCAAAACCATGCTTGGGCCCAGCTCGGGTCACACTGGCTTTGGGGCGCACAATTCGGCGTTTTCCAAATGGCTAGCTATAACCTCTGGCAACAAAGCGGGGTTGGACCTGAGAGTTCACATATAATGTGGACCTATCCAATCGAATCTGGCGGTGTTGTCGGCGGAAACAATGTTGGCATCGATGAATCTACCTACTACTCAGGCGGTTCATACGAAGGCAGATTTGCTAACGCCATTATTATCGATGGAAAACTCTGCTTTAAATTGCCCCTAAGTAACAGCCAAAACGGCGGCGACTACATCGCCATGGACTTACGCACAGGAAAAGAGCTCTGGCGAAACGCAACAATGAATCCAACATTCGGCGAACTCTACAGCTATGAATCAATAAACCAGCACGGCGTTATTCCAAACGGATACCTATGGCAAACAGTAACTCAATCAGCTGGATTACAAACTTGGATGGCTATTGATCCACTTACAGGCAAATGGATATTCAACCTAACCGATGTTCCCTCGTCAGGTACAATGGCATATACTGAGAAAGGCGAAATCGTGAAATACATACTCAGCTACAGCACAACTTCAAAAACTGGTTGGATAGCACTTTGGAATTGGACTGCTGCACCTGGCGCTGCAGCAAGCGCACCTGGATCAGGATCTGGAGCCTTCCAATTCAGACCAGTAGGCAAGAACATAAACTGCAGCACTGCGTACTCTTGGAACAAAACCTTCTCAGGAGACCTCGTCGGAAACCAAGCACCATCAATAGTCTACGTCTTGCCAGGAGATATTATACTTGGCAGAAGCAGCGCAATCACCGCAGGTGTCTTTAGTACAAGAGGAACACCAGATCCATACACGGTCTGGGCAATGAGTGTAAAAGACGGTCAGCAAGGACAAATCCTCTGGAAGAAATCCTATCCCGCTCCCTCAGGTAACATGTCTAGAACACTGGGCCCACTTGACCCAGTTAACCGAGTCTGGACCATGACTGACGCTGAATCAATGCAGTGGCTAGGATACAGCTTAGAAAACGGAAACCTCATCTGGGGTCCAACCAGCGTTGAAAAACGTGCAATGCAATTCTTCGCAAGCGGCTACGGTGCAGGTCAGAGAGCAGTCACAGCATACGGTAACCTCTACGAAGGCGGCTTCGGCGGAGAACTCTTCGCTTACGATGCGGCCACTGGAAAACTTCTCTGGAAGTACAACAACACAAATGCAGGTACTGATAACTCTTGGGGTCTAACACCAATCTTCATAGCAGCAATCGCTGATGGTAAAGTCTACGCTTTTAACAACGAACACTCACCAAACGCACCACTCTACAAGGGTGAATGCGTCTACATCATCAACGCAACTGACGGCACAGAAATCTCAAAGATGTTAGGCTGGGCAGGCCAAAGCGGAGGCCCAGGCAGCTCGACTAGCATTCTAGCAGACGGCTTCTTTGTCTACTACAACTACTACGACAACTCAATCTACTGCATGGGTAAAGGCCCGAGCAAAACAACCGTAGAAGCACCAATGGCAGCTGTAACTTTAGGTTCAAGTATAGTGATCCGCGGCACAGTAACCGACATCTCTCCAGGAACAAAACAATCCGAGCAAGCAGCAAGATTCCCCAACGGTGTTCCAGCAGTCTCTGATGCAAGCGTAAACCGCTGGATGGAATACGTCTATATGCAGCAGCCCTGTCCTTCAGACGCTACAGGTGTTCCAGTCCAAATCTTCGTAGTCGACGGTAACGGTAACTATCGCAGCATCGGAACAGCAACAAGCGACGCTACAGGTTTCTACAGTCTACAATGGAAACCCGACATTCCAGGCAAATACACCGTCTATGCTCAGTTCATGGGCAGCGCATCCTACTGGCCATCACAAGCAACAACAGCATTTGCAGTTGACGACGCACCCGAACCCACAGCAGCACCCACACCAGCACCAGCAAGCATGGTTGAACAATACTTCCTCCCCTCAGTCGCAGCAATCATTATCGCCATCATCGCCATCGGCGTAGTCATAATCCTGCTAGTACGCAAAAAATAAGCAAAAAGCAAACATCCACTTCCCTTTCTCTTTTTTATTCAATCTAAGAACCAAATCTATCTGTTCGATTTTATTAATTATCAAAAATGGGCACAGGTTTTCTTTTGTGTTAAACGCTTGCCTTGACTAGGGAAGGTTTAAATAAATACTGACTCATTTCGTATATGCTTCAAGCTAAAAAAACGGATGAAAATTCAGCATGTCACAGGAATACCGCTATATTGTTCGTATCATGGGTACAGACGTACAGGGTACCCAAAAGACATCTTACGCAGTTTCACATATAAAAGGCATAAGCACCAGCCTTGCAAACGCCATCCTCAAAAAGGCAGGCGTAAACCCTGACCTCCGCGTCGGTCTCATAACTGAATCCGACGTAGCCAAAATCGAGGACGTTATCCGGGACCCCGTAAAATACGGCATCCCCGCATGGATGTTTAACCGCAGAAAAGACAGCGACACCGGAAAAGATATGCATGTTTTAGGTGCAGATTTAGCATTCAAAATTAAAACTGACATTGACGGAGCCAAAGAAATCAGGTCTTGGCGTGGATACCGTCATGCTTACAGCCTGAAAGTAAGGGGCCAAAGAACCAAAACCACTGGCCGCAGCGGCAAATCATTAGGTGTCAAAAAGAAGACCCTTATGCAGAAACCCGGCGCAGCCGCTGAAGGAGGCAAATAAGCATGGGAGATCCAAAGAAGCAACGTAAGAAATTCGATACGCCGCGTTTCCGCTGGCGCAAGGACGTCCTCCAAGAAGAACTCAAACTCCTCGGAACCTATGGATTAAGGAACAAACATGAACTCTGGCGCCACAAAACCACCCTGTCCAAAGCCAGAGGTATCGCCCGTTCACTCATAAGCAAATCCACTGAAGAACGTGCAAAGATGGAAAACGAGCTCCTTGCAACCCTCAAAAAGAAAGGCATCTTACAGGAAACCGCGGTGCTTGACAACGTACTCGACTTAACCATCGAAGACATCTTGGAACGCAGACTGCAAACTATAGTCTTCCGCAAGGGATTAGCACGCACCGTTTTCCAGGCACGCCAATTAATCACACACGGTCACATATCTATCGACAATCGCCGTGTAACTATCCCTGGTTACATTGTGCCTAAAGAGGAAGAAGCAAAAATTGTTTATTCTGCAGAAAGTGCAGTTGCAAAACAGGAACATCCCCTACGCCTAGGACTAGCAGTTGTCGCTAAGCAACCTGAGCTTAGGCAGCAGCAGAGAGGCCGAAGAGGCGGAGGACGCGGAGGCGGCAGATTTTGAGTAACCCAGCAAACAGCAAACGTAACGACAAATGGGCAATCGTCCACATATTCAGTTCCTACAACAACACACTCATCCACATAACCGACATATCAGGCGCAGAAACCATTGCACGCACTACAGGCGGTATGTTCGTCAAAGCCGACCGCATGGAGTCATCACCCTATGCGGCAATGCGGGCAGCTACCGGCGCAGCTGAGGTAGCCCGAGACAAGGGAATCACTGCTATTCACATCAAAGTTCGCGCTCCAGGTGGCAGTGGTCCAAGAACTCCTGGTCCAGGTGCTCAAGCAGCTATTCGTGCGCTCGCGAGATTTGGCTTCCGTATTGAACGCATCGAAGAAGTTACCCCAATTCCACATGACGGAACCAGAAGGCCTGGCGGCAGAAGAGGAAGAAGAGTCTAAAACCTCTCCTTACCCCGTTTATTTAAGGGAAAAATACAAATAATGCACCGAAATATCGTATTGACCGCAAAGCCATTATAGTAACATTATTGGAGTGTCTTGGCAAGTGTTAAAGATAGAAGTCTTGGAAAAAACCGATACAAACCTTCGCATAGCCGTAAAAGGCGCAGATGTGCCTCTAATGAACGCTCTGCGTCGTTTAGCACTTGCTGAAGTTCCCAGCATGGCAATCGAAGAAGTTGTCATGATAGAAAACAGCTCCATTCTCCAAGACGAAATCATTGCTCATCGTCTGGGACTTATTCCATTAAGAACAGACCTCGACGGGTACAACCTGCCTGACGAATGCGACTGCCAAAGCGAGTTCGGCTGCCCCAAATGTCGCGTCACTCTTACCCTTGATGCAGAAGCCAAAGACGGAACAAGGACCGTCTACAGCGGCGAAATCGTCTCAGAAAACCCAGAGATTCTCCCAGTTTCCGACAAGGTTCCAATTATTAAACTGGCTAAAAATCAGAAACTTAAACTTGAAGCATATGCGCGGCTTGGCAGAGGAAAAGCACACGCAAAGTGGCAGCCAGTTTCTATGTGTGCATACAAATACTACCCAAAAATCACCACTCCCGAAAAGAAGTGCCCTGACTGCAGCAAATGCGTTGACATCTGTCCACGCAAAGTTTTAGCTATCAAAGATGAAAAAGTCGAAGTCCGAGATCTGTTGGCTTGTACGCTTTGCATGGACTGTGTTGAGGCTTGTCCGCAGGGTAAGGCTTCGCCTTTGAAGATTGAGTGGGAAAAGAACCAGTTCATTATGAACATTGAATCTACAGGTGCCCTTCGTCCCGAACGGGTGCTGAAGGAAGCTACTAAACTTTTAGCTAAACAACTTAAAGAGTTTGAAAAACAAATCAAGGCTGAACAAAAATGAGACAAACCAAAACAACCAACCCCCAACTAATCGAACTTATCAGTACGCTGCGCAAGCAAAGCAAAGAGCAAGATGCACCAATCTGGCTTGACGTAGCAGACTACTTGGCGAAAACCCGCAGCCAACGTGTCGTCGTCAACCTCAGCACAATAAACCGTAACACTGAAAAATCAGACGTAGTAGTTGTTCCAGGAAAAATCCTAGCTTCAGGCGCACTCGACCATCCCGTTACGGTGGCGTCGTTTGATGCTTCTGACTCAGCCAAAGCCAAGCTTGAAGCAGCAAAATCAAAATACATCACAATCCAAGAGCTACTGGAGAAAAACCCCAAAGGCTCAAAAGTAAAAATCATCCGGTGAAAACAAAATGGCACAAGTAACAACAAAACCAGCCGTTACCTTGGTGAACGCTGAAGGCCAAATCGTTGGCCGCATGTGCAGCAAAGTAGCCAAGATGCTTCTGAACGGCGAAGAAGTCGTCATACTTAACGCTGAAAAAGCAGTGTTTTCAGGTAAAAAGAAAAGCAAAATCGCCGAAGCACACCTCTTTCTAGAAGTTGGTGCACCTGAACGTGGACCCTTCCACTACCGCAGACCCGACCGTTTCCTACGCAAAACCGTTCGCGGCATGGTGCCCTTTAAGCAACCTAAAGGCAAAGCAGCCTACAAACGCCTAAAAGCATACATGGGTGTGCCAGCAGAATTCAAAGACCAAAAAATGATATCTTTCGATGATGCCCAAGCAGCAAACCTAAAAGGGCCACACTTCACCCTTGCCGAACTGGCAAAAGAAATCGGGTGGAGAAACAGGATGGAATAATTATGCCAACAGCACCAGCAAAGAAAGTTCTTGTAGTAAGTGGAAAACGAAAAACCGCAGTTGCCCGCGCCATCATTAAACCAGGCGTCGGCAAAGTCCGTATAAACCTAACTCCCGTGGAGATTTACGAACCTGACATCGCAAAAGCCAAAATCATGGAGCCACTCCTCCAAGCAGGCACAGACGTCTGGAGCCAGCTAGACATGGACGTCAAAACCCGCGGCGGCGGCTACATGGGTCAAGCAGAAGCAGCACGCATGGCCATAGCTAACGGTATACTCAAATGGACTAAAAGTACACACCTCCGTACGGTTTTCAGTGAATACGACCGCACCATGATTGCAGGCGACAGTCGCGCTAAAGAAACCAAGAAAGTCGGCGGTGCAGGCGCAAGAGCTAAGGAACAGAAAAGCTACCGATAGGAGAATAGAAAAACGTGATTATCCCCGTAAGATGCTTCACCTGCGGCAAGTTGGTTGGAGACCGATGGGACGAATTCACACGCCGCATCAAGACCGGCGAAAACGCAAGTGACGTACTTGACAGTCTCGGATTGAAACGGTACTGTTGCAGGCGCATGTTGCTCTCTAACGTGGAAATCATTGACGAAGTATTGCGGTTCTACGAAGAAGCAGAGAAACGCAAAGAAGCCCGCAACTTCTACTAATATTTCTTTTTTAGTTACTTTTTAGAAAAAGCTTGTTAATGTAACGTTTTCTGATGGCGGTTCAGCGGTGCCTAACATGTAGCTTGGGTGCTTTTCCAGATTTAATTCTGCAGTGTAAGCCGTCTTATAATAAGACAGCACGGTGTTTGCTTTGCTCAGAGTCATTTCTTTTAACGCAATGTTTCTTATGCTGCCTTCACGTGATGGATAGGTTGCGACTATTATGATTTGATGTTTCTTTGCCAGGTACTCGAGATAGCTAACGATTTGACTGTATACTCTTTGCACTTCTTCTTTTGGGATTGCAGGATCGAAGAATAAGCCAGCGATGTCGGAGATAACCACAAATTTGGCGTTGCAAGTGAGGATTTTTTCTTCCAGTTTGTCCATGATTAATGAGGTTAATTGGTAGGCGGTGAATGCTGTGAAGTTGTAGATTCTTTGTCGAGCGGTTGTTGGGTTGATGTGGTTTTGTTGTGCGATTTTTGAGATGTTGTTTTGTGAGAAAGTGTTTCCGCCATCGATGAATATTACGTTGCTTGCTAAACCTCCTAATTGGGTGGGTAGTTGGGCTCTTACACATAGCAAGGCAGTTAGGGAAGTAATGGCGCTTGACCCGTATATAACTGCGAATTCGCCTAGAGTGAACCCTGGAAAAAGGTAGTCAACTTCTGGTGTGTTAAAGGCGAATTTCTGTTGGGTCGCCTTAGGTTGAACCATTACTTTCTGCATCATGTTTTTAGGTCTCCGATTATTGTACGGAGCACCATTACCCCATTTTTGCCTATTTAAAGCACCGTTCAAAATACCCTATCGTGGAGGGGGGAGGGGACTGAAAGTGAAATCTAAAATCGGGTTTAGGCTTGATTTACCTGTTGGTCATGCATCTCTTTTTGTTGCCGAAGTATCGCAGTAGCTAACGTGGCAAGGAAGATAACTGAGAACGAGAAAACTGCTATCCCGATTTTGTAGCTTAAACTTATGTCCGCGTAGAAAAGCGCCATCATAGTCACCAACATCAACGCTATCACAAGTGCCTGTTGAACGCCGCTGAAGACTTTAAAGCTTCCAAAACTCATCTTTTCACCGTTCCTAACTCTGTTAGTTTGGTTAGCTCATACGCGGGATATTAATTTATTGTTTCAATCTCTGCTTTTTGGGTAATGAATTTGGTTTAATGAAAATTTGGTAAAATAAGTAGAAATTTGGGGGTGGCAGCGGGTTTAGAGGTTTGTGGTGGATAGTTCTTTGACGCGGCTTTCGATGAATTCTGCTACTCTTTGCTCGCTGAACTCTTGCTCTTCTTTTTGAGCTTGCAGTTGCTCTTTAACGGTTGCTAAGAGTTTCTCTACGTCGACAGGTTTCAGTAGGTATGCATCTGCGTTTTTGTTAAGGGCTGAGATTGCGTTCTGCATTGATGGGTAACCGGTGACCATGATTTTGCGTGTTCTTGGGACGCCGTCTTTGAGTAGTTTCAGTAGTTCTACGCCTTCCATGTCTGGCAATCTGATGTCTAGGAGAGCGACGTTGTAGGGTTTTTCTTGGGTTTTCTGTATTGCTTCTTTTCCTGTAGCTGCTAAATCCACTTGGTATCCTTCGTCTTGAAGGATAGCTTTCATGGTGGTTCTTATGGTTTCGTCGTCGTCGACAACGAGGATTCGGGGATTCTTATCCATACGTTTTCACCTCCATTTTCAATTTTGTTTTCGATGGGGAATGTTAGTGTGAAAGTTGTTCCTTTGCCTTTGGCTGTTGTAACTGTTATGGTGCCATTGTGTGCCTCTACTACCCGTTTGCAGATGGCTAAGCCGAAGCCCATGCCCTGAGCTTTTGTGGTAAATAGGGGTGTGAAGAGTTTTGGCATGATTTCTTCATCTATGCCTGGTCCTGTATCGGAGATTGAAATCTCTAAAGCATCTTTTAATTCTCTGCTGTTCACCGTGATTTTGCCGCCTTCCGGCATGGCATCTACGGCGTTTTTGATGAGGTTGATGAAGACGCGTTTAATTTTGTCTCTGTCAACTTTGATTGTGGGGTTATCTTTGAGGTTGTTTTTGACCAAGATTTTTTGGGGTATGTCCAGCATTGATAAGGAATCTTGGAGTAGCCGTTTAGGTGACTCTTCATCTTTTATGAGTGCCATTTCTTTTGAGTAATCCAGCAGGTCATTGATTATCTTGTTTGAGTAGTTGACGCATTTATCGATTATGTCCAGCATCTCTTTGGTTTGTTCAAGTGGAAGTTGAGGTATCTTTTTCTTTAGAAGGTAGGTTGAGTTTTTGATGCCAGTTAAGGGGTTTCTTAGGTCGTGTCCAATCATGCTTGCTAATTCGCCGATGGCGGCCAACCGTTCAGATTTAACGAGTTCCGCTTGTGTCTTTTTAAGTTCATCCGTTCGCTTTTGGACAATTTCTTCTAGTCGCTGAGAGTACTCTGCAAGTTTGTTCTGTAATTGTTTTCTCTCAGTGATTTCAACCGCAATTTCCAAAGCGGCTATGACATTTCCATCTTTATCTTTAATTGGCGTGCTGATTAGTTCAACCCAGATATCTCTATTATCTTTGGTTCTTCTGTAGTAATCTCGTCGAACGACTGCTTCCCCGTTTTCAAAGACTCTTTTTACACCGCATCCTTTGCAAACGGTTGGGGAGCCTGCGCCAAATGTTTCGTAGCAATACTTGTTTTCAAGGCTGCCGCAGCCAGTAATCTTCAGCGCTCTTGCGTTCGCCCAGATAATCTTGTAGTCTCGTCCTATGATTGATAAGACCATGTCTGTGCTTTCAGCTACGCTTTCAAGCATGTCCCTTTCTTGTCGAAGTGCTTGCTGCATGGCTTTCCATTCACTAATATCTCTGACAATCGACAGGAAGCAGAGGTTACCGTTTAGTTTAACTATGGAAACTGAAAGGTCAATTGGAAACTTGGAGCCGTCTTTTCTTAATGCTGTTAAATCGAAATGGCGTCTTGCTGTATCTGTTAGTGATAATTGATTTAGGAATTTTAGGTGGCTCTTGTGAAATTCAGGCGGAATCACTAAATCCATCATTTTTGCGCCTAAAGCTTCCTCAGATGTGTAACCGAACATTTTCTGTGCAGCTGGGTTCCAGTACATCACTTTATCTGTTGAGTCGCAAAGTACTATCGCATCCATTGCGGATGTGCTGATTGCTCTGAATCGCGCCTCGCTTTCCTTTAGCGCTTTTTCAGCCCGTTTGCGTTCTGAAATGTCTGAAACAACCGCCAATATCCCAGCTTTGCGTTTCTGTTCATCTGCAATTACTGACAGCGAAACTGTTGCGTCCATGTAACTTCCGTCTTTTCTTGGGAACACAAACTCGTATGTTCCCCTCATGTCTAAACGCGTATAACCATTCAGAACATCACGGATTTTTCCAGCCTTAGCTGGGTCGATGAAGCTGAAAAGCGATTTTCCAACCATTTCTTTTTCGCTGTAACCCATCATCTGCGCCATACGTGGATTAACAAAAACCGTAACCATGTCGTTGTTTACTGTCCAGATGCCTTCTTGAGCTATCTCGATCAGTTGACGGTATCTTGATTGGCTTTCGATGAGTGCGTTTTGGGTTTTTCTTGCTTCTGTTATATCGTGGTATATACAATGCAGGTATGTTTTGCCGTTAGATTGAAACGGCTTAATGGTAACAATGACGTCGCGGATTTCGCCTGTTTTGGTTCTATGTTTGGTTTCAAATTCGCCCCCGCCTTCCGCCATCATTTGTTTGGCGTGTGCCCGAACTTGTTCAGGTGTTTCTTCCGCTTGGAAATCGGGGATGGTGATTTTTTCAAATTCTTCTCTGGTGTAGCCCAGCTGTAAATGAGCAACATCGTTGAACTCGACAAATCCAAGCGTTTCAGGATCAATAACCAATACTCCCAATGGGGATTGGTCAAAGAGTGCATGGTACCTTTGTTCAGCATCCTTTAATTGCTGTTCAGCTATTCTTCTGATTGAAATATCTTTTACCAATCCAACAGCGTGCCATTTTTCTCCAACCTTCAAAGGTGCGATGGCCAATTCAGCGGGAAATTCTTTGCCGTCACTGCGGCGTCCGTTGACTTCGACTGTGCCTACTGTAAAGTACCCGATGCCAGTTTCGCCGAAGACCTGCATGCTCTGTTTTATGCGTTCTTTTGCTTCTTTGCACAAAGACTTGGGCGCGACTAGTTCATGAATTACTTTTCCGAGTGCTTCTTTGCTTGTGAATCCGAAGATTTTTTCTGCGGCGAGGTTCCAGAAGGTGATTTTTCCTTCGTGATCAACCATTACCAGAGCGTCTTTGACGGAGTTGGCTAAGATGTGGAATTTTTCTTCACTGCTTCGCACCGCGTCATGCATTCTGTTTATGCCCGTCACGTCATGGCAGGTCAACAAAAGCAGCTTTCTTTCAGATAGCTGGATTGCTCTTTTGTTAACGAGGACGATTCTGATTTCGCCATTTTTTGTGCGATGTTTAGTTAAAAACTCTGTTTGCCCATCTCTCAACGCAGTTTTGATTCGACGATTGATTTCACGTAGATCCTTTTTTGCTTCTAAATCCGAGAGACGGAGTTTGCTGAATTCTTCTCTGCTGTAGCCAAGTTGGCGATGGGCAACGTCGTTGAATTGAAGAAACTCCTGTGTTTCAGGGTCTACAAGGGCGACTCCAAGTGGGGTCTGCTCGAACATGGCGCGGGAAAGTTCCTCAGCTTCTTTAACTTTTTTCTCCATTAGTTTTCTCTGGGTTGTCGGAACAACAATTTCAAGTGCAGCGAAAATTTGGCCGTTTTTATCTCTTACAGGTAAAGCAGTTATCTGAGCCGAGATTAAGTTTCCACATGGATCGAGTCTTGCATCTTCTTTGGTTGCAATGTTTTCTCCGTCAAAGATTTTTTTCACTGGGCAATTGGAGCAAACGTCTGCTCGTTTTTTGTGCAGAACCTTGTAACAGGTTTTGTTTGTGATGTTTTTACCTGTTTTTTCTTTCATCCATTCGTTTGCCAAAATTATCTTGAAGTTTTTATCTATCAGGGTTAATCCAACGCCCGTGTTTTTGGTGACTGCCTCGATGATGTCTCTTTGTTGCTGTAGGTAGTGCTGGGCGTTTTTGCGTTCTGTGATATCTCTGACTGTGACAACTATTAGTTCTTCTTTGTCAATCTTTAAGGTTGAAAGGGAGATTTCGGTTGGGAATTCGGTGCCGTCTTTTTTTAGGGCAGGGAATTCTCGTGTTCGACGGAAAGTTTCGGGGTTTTTGATGAATTCTGTTTTTAACTCTGAAAGTAATTTCTTTGCTTTGGGTGGTATAATTGTATCTTGGATTTTTTTGCCCATGACTTCGTTTTTTGTGTAGCCAAATATTCTTTGCGCCGCCGAATTCCAGTAACGGATTACTTGTTTTGTGTCAAATATGATGATTCCGTCGAAGGCTGAATCGCTGATTGCTTCGAAATTTAACTTGGTTTTATGCAGGTCGTTTTCAAGCGCTTTTCGCTGTTGTACTTTCTCGGTTACGTCGCGGAAAACGACTACGTCAACTAATTCGCCGTTGTGTTCGATTATTTTGGCGTTAATTTCTAAGACGGCGATTTTTCCGTTGATGTTTAAAGGCACTTCATATGGCGGAACATTCTGCCCGTTTAATCTTTTTTTCAGGTTTCTTTTAATGTCCTGAATGGTTTTTTTCCCAAATAACCCCAGTTTAAAGAGGTTTTTTCCCACCAGTTTGTCGCATTTTATGCCTGTGTATTTTTCGGTTGCTTTATTCACAGCTAACGCTTGACCTGAGGCGCTCATAACCACGGCTGGATCTGCTATGTAGCTTAGAAGTGCCGTGAAGGAGTCTTCAAGTTTCCTGTTCAGGTGTTTCTCCTTCATTTAGCATAACCTCAAAGTCTGTTACTTCATTTTTTCTACCTGAATTTTCAAGGCTTAACTGAGCTAACTTTAAGTATTTTTCAAGCGTTAAATCGGGAACTAACCACTTTGGTCCCACCCATTTGCAGTTGCATTTGATTTTTTCGTTTAGGCTTTTCATGATTAAAATCTCAAGTGGGGCGGCGGCGTTACCGAAGATTTTTCGTAAGGCGTTGGCGAAGTCTTCGATTCGGTCGGGGATGTCTTGTTTTGGGAGTGCAAATTTGGTTTCTAGGCTGAAGTAAATCGAAAACCTGGTGGTTTGACCTAGAGCTAAGAATGCTTCATCTAGGGCTTCTAGCAGTAATGCTGCGAATTTCTTTTCGGTTTTCGTTTTTGCCAAGCGGTTCATCTCGTCGGTGGTGCCCTTGCTCTGCTACCAAACCGCGGTGTATGGATTATATTGGTAAAGGGTGAAAAATGAAGTAAAAGGCTTATGAATCCAGAATTCAGACTACCACTGTAGTTGAGGTGAAGTGTGTTTTTTGGGTTTTTGCTGTTTTTTGTTGGGTGTGTTTTTCTGTTTTGTTTTGGGAAACTTTAAAAATATGACGCGTGTCATATTAATGATGGCTACGGACCAATGAACAAAAAACAAAGAATAACCATCATTTTCCTCGCAACAATAGCCTTAACAATAGCTGAAAACGGCGTCCACGCTCAAATTCCAACAACGAACTATAAAATCACGTATCAAAGCCTCGTAGACATGCCCAAAATAACCGTATATGCTGAACTCTACTGCGACGGCTTCCTATTAACCGGTGCAGATTGGAGCGGCGTACAACTCAGCTATCTACTAAACTACCTCCATGCTGACAGCGAGGCCAACTCTGTTCAATTCGTCGCCTCAGACGGATACACCGTCACCATACCCATACAATTGGCCAAGGCACCTCAAACCTTAATCGCGTACGAAATAAATGGTCAACCGCTACCCGAAGAGCTTCGGCTTATTCTGCCTGACTACAATGGAGCCGCATGGATTTCTCATATAGTATACCTTTCTGTGAGTGACGCTGTGGTTCCTAATCCTGCCTTGATTTCTGTAGGTGGCGGTATGTTAAGGAACACAGTCAGTGACTTAAATACCAATCCTGCACCTACTCCAACTCCTGCTTCTGTTTCATCACCTTCCTCACACACGTCTGCAACCCCCTCAAACACAGGTGCAAGTCCACCTGCTACAAGTCCGAGCCCGACGCCTTTAAACAGCGTTGCAGCTTACCCTGAACCCACATATCAATCGGTCGGGCAGCAGCCAACTATTTTCGCGCCTTCTCTGATGGTTTCGGTGATAGCTGTTTTATTGGTTTGTTTTGCGGTTGGAATCTTGCTGAGCAGACGCAGAAAAAACTAAAAAATTTAACGTTTGACGCATCAGTTGACGACTTACTTTTTCTAAAAAAAGCGCCTTAAATTACGTGTTTTTTGTTATTTTAGCCTCTTTTACTCACGATACGTTAGTACTATACGTGAGCGAGTCTTATTAGCCGTTACTATAGTTTTTATACCTACAAATTCAGGAGAAAGATAAAAAGTGAATTTAACAAAAAACAGAATTAGCAAGCAAACACTTTCAATATTCGCAATAGTTCTTGCGCTATCCATAGCTATCCCAATGACTGCACTGTCAACCGCAAGTGCACACACTCCCGCATGGCAAATCACTTCATTTGCCTACGTAACTGCTGCCCCAAACCCAATCGGTGTTGGGCAGAAAATGTATGTCTACATGTGGGTTGACACACCTCTAGCAGGTTCAGCCGCAGCAAACGACATCCGCAGGCACGACTATACCGTGATCATAACTGATCCAGACGGTTCAAACACAACTCAGCACTGGGATGTTGTTCAAGACACAACAAACGTCCAAGCCTACTCATACACACCAAGTAAAGTAGGAAACTATACAGTGACATTCAAGTATGGTGGACAAGTATACACTTGGAACACCTCTAACACTCCAGGGCTATCAGCAGCAAACGCACTTTTCGAGAACGACACATTCCTTCCCGCTCAGGCAGTAACAACCTTTACCGTACAGGAAGACCCAATTCGCGACGTAACCAGCCCCGCTGCTCTTCCAACTGAATACTGGACGCGACCTATAAACGGCCAAAACAGTAACTGGTACGTAATTTCCTCTAACTGGCTAAACGGCCCCTACATCCGCTCAGGCGCTACAGCCACTGGCGGTGCAGGATACGGCAGATACCAAAAAGACGGTTCAGCACCAGAAACTCAACATATCATGTGGACTAAGCCCATCCAACAAGGTGGAGTAGTTGGCGGATCATCAACTACAAACTATGGTGAAGGCTTCTACACAGGCAGCTCTTACAACACCCGATTCTCAAACCCTATCGTTATGCAGGGAATCCTATACTATCAAGAACCATACGGTAACTCAGGCACTGGCGGCGACTACGTTGCAGTAAAACTACAAACAGGCCAAGAATTATGGCGCATCAACGCATCCGCAACAGGCGTATCTCTTGTCCCATCCTTCGGTTACCTCTACAGTTATGAATCACCCAACGGCAACCAACACGGTGTTCTTCCCAACGGCATACTAATCGCGTCTACAACATCCTACAGCGGTCAAGGAACCACATGGAAAGCATACGATGCCTCAAACGGTGTCCTTACACAAATGACTATCACCAACGTACCTTCAGGCACAATTGCAGCTGGTCCACGAGGCGAGTACCTAATTTACACTCTAACAAACTACGGCACCACATCAAACCCCAACTGGTATCTGGCACAATGGAACTCCTCTAAGATTCTCATTCCTGCCAACGAAGGCGGCGGTCAACCAACGACAGCCAATGCAGTTTGGTACACTGGCACTTCCAATGCAAGTCTGGCAAGTTGCTACGACTGGAACGTATCCCTCTCATCGCTAACTGGAACAGGCTGGAGCATCTACCGCGACATCGCTGTCGGCAACAAACTAATGCTCACACAAGGCAGTATGGGTGTTGGTCCAAGAGCTCAAGAAACAGGCATGAACGTAACTGTAGTAAGCATAAACCCTGACAATGTTGGCCACATCTTAATGAGTAAATCCTACGCTGCAACAGGCAAAAACGTCACCAGAACAATCATCGCTCTAAACGCAGACTTAGACGTTTTCGTTACAGAAGACAAGGAAACCTTGGAACTCAACGGCTATAGTCTTGTCAATGGAAACAACCTTTGGACTTCAAATGCCCTCGTAGTTGAATGGGATACCCTAAGAAGAGTTAACCTCTGGGCTTATGACAATCTCTACTGTTCAGGCTACGATGGCATAGTCTACTGCTATGACATGAAAACCGGCAACTTAAAATGGACTTACGGCAACGGCGGCGAAGGCAACAGCACCAACTCAGGTCAAGACACAGTCTACGGTCACTACCCAACGTTCGTAAACGTTATCGCAGACGGCAAAGTCTACGTAGCAACAACCGAGCACTCACCCGACCAACCACTCTACAAAGGCTCACAATACCGATGCTTAAACGCTACCACTGGCGAAGAAATCTGGACGCTAACCGGTATGGGCTCAGGTATGTACGTTGGCCAAACTGACCTCGTAGCAGACGGCTACTTCACGTACCTAAACATCTACGACATGCAGATCTACACACTCGGTAAAGGTGCAAGCAAACTAACCGTTGAAGCACCAACAGCAGCCATAACCCAAGGTCAAAGTTTAGTCATCCGTGGCTCAGTCACTGACATCGCCGCAGGCACAACCCAAGATGAACAAGCAGCACGCTTCCCCAACGGCGTCCCATGTGTCTCTGACGCAAGCATGAAGCAGTGGATGGAATACGTCTACATGCAGCAGAACAAACCAACAACCACAACAGGCGTTGAAGTAACCCTAAGTGTGGTTGACGCAAACGGCAACTACAGAGTCATAGGCACCACAACCACCGTCGACGGATTCTTCACCTACAACTACCAACCCGACATACCCGGTCAGTATCTAGTATACGCTTCATTTGCCGGTAGCAACGCATACTACCCCTCAAGTGCAATGACTTCCTTCGCAGTTGACCAAGCACCAGCAACCGCCACACCACAACCAACCCAGCCACCATCAGCAGCTGACCTGTACTTCATTCCAGCAATCGCAGGCCTCTTCGTCTTAGTCGTAGTAAGCATCTTGTTGACCTTGCTGGTTCTAAAGAAACGACCATAAACGGTGAAGTAGATGAAAAAATCAACTTTCCCTCCTTTTCTTTGTTTGAATCTGGCTTTAGAAGCTGGGGCTGAGAGGGTTTCTGGTTTAACCTTACGATGTTGCGATCGTGGTTTTTCATTTTTCTTTTCTCCTTAAGAAGAATTATGACCCAGAAACCCCAGCAAACCCTCTACCACTTTTAAAGGGCAAATCTTAAAGCTTTTATACGTATGTTGTTGATGGATGTTCAAAAGAAGAGTGTGTGCTTCCGCGAGAGGGGTAAAAGACTAAGTGCCGTACATTAAAAAAATCGAGTTAAAGGGCTTTAAGTCTTTTGGACCACAAACCGTAAAGGTAAACCTAGACAAGGGTTTCACAGCCATCACGGGACCAAACGGAAGCGGCAAAACCAACATCATGGACGCCCTGCTTTTCTCGCTTGGAGAACTTAGCACCAGACGCCTCAGGGCAGAGAACTCGGCGAAACTAATTTTCCACGGCTCCGAGAAGGGCGGTTTAGAAAAAGCGAAGATGGCAAAAGTGGTCGTCCAATTCGACAACTCTGACGGTTTAATGCCTGTAGATACCAATACGGTGACGATTTCAAGGGAAGTCTACCGTAACGGACAAAGCGTTTACCGCTTAAACGGGCGACGCATGAGCCGCACCCACATAACCGAAACCCTCTCTATGGCAGCCATCAGCAGTATGAGTAACAACATCATCCCCCAAGGCACAATTACCCGTTTAACTGACTTAACTTCGCAGGAACGACGCAAAATCATCGAAGACCTCATCGGCATAGCACAGTACGACTCTGAGAAAACCGAAGCGGAAGAGAAACTGCGCGCCGCAGACATATCCATCCGCACCGCCATGGGCAGAATCGACGAAGTACAAAAACGCCTCGACGACTTAGAGCGGGAACGCAATCAACTTCAGCGTTATAACTTTATTCAAGCTGAGACCCGAAAGTTCCAAGCAATTAAACTCTCAAGCGAAGTCCATCAACAGAATCAAAAAATCAGTGAAAACCAAGCCCAGGCACAAAAAGTCAAAGAACGCGTTGATAAACTCAGAGAGCAACGTGACCTCCGCCGTAGCAAACGCCACGAGATTGAAGGTGACTGGCGTAAACTCAGCGGCGAAGGATTAGAGCAAGGCGGCTCTGAGGTCCTGAAAACTCAGATTAAAATCGGAGAATTAAAATCTCGACTAACGGAGTTAAACTCCAAGATAAATTCTGGGCAAGCTACACTGGACAGCTTCAAACGCGTCAAAGAAAACAACGTAGCCCAACACGAAAACCTCCAAAAAGAAATCCGAGAAAACCGCCTCAAAATCCGACAGCTACGCAGCGAATACGAAAAACTTACCGCTCAATTGGCTGAGAAGCAGGCGCAGCATGAAGCCCTCGCCAAAGAAACCGCGCAACTCTGGGAGAACTTGGACGGTAACAACCAGCAGATCAGTCAACTGAACGGCCAAATCGAAGGATACGTCAAACGTTTGGCGTTCCTGCGTTCTGAGTACAAGCAGGATAAAGCCGCATTGCGGCTGTGCGTGGGCAGAATCAAAAACTTAACCGTGCGCAAAGAGAAATTTATCGCAAGCCAAGCTGAAATCGAGAAATCCCTGGGCGAACTGGAGCAGGTGCAGCGGGACCAGAAGGCGCAACTCAAAAACCTTGAAAACCTGATCGAGAAAAAGAAACTCCAGAAAGAAACTGTTGAGAAGGAGATTTTGGAAGCCGAAAAAATCGCCAGCTCAGCCAAAGACGCCGTAGTAGAATTCGCCACCCAACGCGACTTAGCCGCAACCATAGCGGCTGAAGAAAAAGCCCTTCGCGGCATCGAAGAAATGGGCAACGTCGGCGCCATAAACGGTATACATGGTCGTCTCCGTAACCTCGTCAAAATCGACAAAAGCTTCAAGAAAGCTATTGACGCCGCTGCGACTGGTTGGCTTGACGCGTTGGTTGTTAAAGACATCGACGTAGCTTTCACCTGTACCGAGACACTTAGGCGTATGAAGTTGGGACGAATTAAACTCATTCCGCTTCAGGGTGCAATTACCATAAAAAATAAGCCTGTGCCTAAACGTGAAGGTGTTTTGGGGCCGCTTAGTAGCTTCATGAAGTATGAATCGAGCTTTGAGTTAGCTGTGAACTATGTTTTTGGCGACACCATTGTTGTCTCTAATGACAAAGTGGGCTTCGCGTTGTCGAATGAGGGCTACCGCGCTGTTACCGTCAACGGCGACGTCTATGAGCCTGGCGCCTTTGAAAGTGGTTACTACCGTGCTCCAATAGATTTTTCCACGATTATCCCAAGTGAAAACGCTCTAAAAAGTCTCGACGAAGCCGTAAAAGCTCTCCAAACTCATCTTGCTCAACGTAGTACAGACATTGCCGGCATCGAAGAAGAACTTGACCAGTACAAAATAGACATGACCCGCCTCTCTGAAGGCATAGCGACTTTAGAAAGAGAAATCATCCGTGTACGTCGAGCTGTAAAACGTACACAACTAAACATTCGTCATGTAGACAAATACTCAGGTAAACTTGAACGGGAAGCCGCAGCTTTCCGTGGGCGTATGACCGTTTACCGCAACGAACGAAACAACATACATGCTAACCTTAAAAAAATCCATACAGAAATCGCCGCGCTTCGCCTAAAAACAAACGTTGCCCACATTCAGGAACTTGAGGTACAACGTGAAAAATTCGGCGAAGAAGCCAACACTCTGCGCCAACGGCTCGGCTCCCTGCAAACAGAAATCAACACTTTTCAGTCACAGTTTGACCACGTTCTACGTGTGGGCTACCAGAACGCTAAGATTCAGCTTTCAAAACTTGACCAGCAGCAAGTTAAACTTCAGAAGGAAGTTGCCGACGCCATTGCCGAGCGGGACGCTATAAAGAAGGAAGCTGAAGAACTTGAGAAACGCCGCGTGGAACTCTCCAACGCTGTGCTTTCGGCAAGGGAAGAATCCAAAAAGTTCACCTCCCAAATTGATGCCATTGATGCTGAATTACGGCTACTGGACGCCGAGTATGAACAGGCAGATAAACTTCAGAACCAGTTGCAGGTCAGCATGGAAACTGCTCAGCTTCGGCTTCAACAGCTCCTTTCTCAACTCAAACAGTACGGCTACGAACAGCCGCTTGAAACCAACCCGCAGCAGGTGCAAGACGCGGAAACCAGCATCCGCATGATGCAGTTCGAAATGGACCGCATAGGCGCAGTTAACCAGCTGGCTGCACAGCACTATGCAGACCAAATCAGCCGCTACCGTGAACTCTCCGTGCGCCTCAACGAGTTAGAACGCGAAAAACAGGCCATCGTCGCGTTTATGGATGAAATCGAGGCAAAGAAGCGCAAAGTGTTCATGACAGCGTTTGACAAGATAAACGCGAGTTTAACAGTTTACTTTGCAAAGATGACAGGCGGCGGAAGCGCCACCTTGAAACTGGAGAACCCCGATGAACCCTTCACAGGCGGCATCGACATGATCGTCCAGTTCCCCAACAAACCCAGCATCGTCGTCAGTGGAGCCAGCGGCGGGGAACGCTCCATCTCAGCGGTTGCCTTCATTTTCTCGCTCAAAGAGTTTTCGCCAGCATCATTCTACATCCTCGACGAGGTCGATGCCCACTTAGACGCTTTCCACACCACAAAACTCGCCGAAACTCTCCTTGAAGAGGCAGGAAAAACCCAGTTTATAGTCATCAGCCTCCGCCCAGAGATGGTTAACAAGGCACAAAAAGTGTACGGCGTTTACGAACGCAACGGTATATCAAACGTGGTGACAGCCAAGTTCCCACCGGAGGCGCCAGCAGCCTAATGTCCTCAACAGCATCCACAACGCCTACACGCAGACCCTTCTATTTGCGGCCCCCATGGAACATACTTTTTGAAATAAGTAAACTCGAAAAACTAACCCCTTGGAACGTTAACATCGCATATCTGCTTCGGTCTTTCCTTTTAGAGATGGAGAAGAATTCGCCTGAAAAAGTGGATTTCCGTGCTTCAGGCGTCGCCTTAGACTCTTCAGCACTGATTTACCTCATGAAATCCAAGCTGCTGTTGACTTTGCAAGAGCCTCCGCCTCCTCAACCTAAAATCCCAACTGATTTCGTGCCTCCGCCCCTTTTCTTGCCGTTACGTCATGAACTCACCTCAACGACAATTCAGCATTTGCTTGAAGTCTTAGATGACGTTTTGAAGGGTGAAAAACTCGTTAACCTAAATCCTGTCGTGCAGCAACATCCGATCCTGCCCGCTGTAACTGATTTGCTTCCGAAATTTGACAAATTCATAGCTGAACTCGAATTCGAAGTCGACAAACTCTACGCTATCCTCGTTGAAAAAACTGGGGGGCAAGGAATCATTGACTTCACGACGCTCTCGAAGGGTGCAACCCGAATCGAAGCGCTTCGCATGTTTATCTATTTGCTCTTCTTAGCGCAGGATGGATTAGTTAGCCTGTGGCAGAACGAAGAAACTGAAGAACTCTACATAGCAGTGGGGAAATTAAACGTTGGAAAACAAGGAAAACCAGCCCGTTGAACAGAACCAAGCGGCGCCTCAATCACCTCCGGCTGCTGAAACCTCCCAAACAGCCCAAGAGCCGAATCAAAACGCGACTGACCAAGTGCAAACTACGCTTCCTGAAGCCGCAGAGTCTGCAGTAGATACTGAACAGAAAAGGGCACATGCGCTAAACCTGCTGGAGGCTGCTCTCTACGTTGCAGGCAGACCCTTAGACATTAACGAGATGTGTCAGGTGGTTGGAAGCCGCAGCAAAAAACGCGTTATAGGCTATGCGGAAACGTTGATGGAGCAGTACAAGGCGCGTAATAGTCCCATGGAGATTTTGGCGCTCAAAGACGACCGTTTTGTGCTTCAAGTCAAAGCAGAGTTTACGCCGCTTATCAAGAAACTTGTTAACCGACCACTGCTTTCATCTGGGCCGCTCAAGACGCTTAGCTACATTGCTTACCGTCAACCTGTTACCCAGAAACGGGTCATTGAAGTTCGCGGTCAACACGCCTATGGACATGTAAAGTTGCTCAAAGATATGGGGCTGATTATGACGGAACGTGCTGGACGTTCGTTGGCTCTTAAGACGACGGATTACTTTGCGGATTACTTTGGGTTGACGCAGGATACGGCGACGCTCAAGAGGGATTTGCGCAAGATTTTTGGTGATGCTCTTAAGGAGGAGCAGGCACAGGCGGCGACGCAGTCAGAGAAACCAGAAACGTCTGTAGACAGCTAAATGCCTTTACATTTTTTGTTGTGTTTCTTTTTAATTCATAAGTTAACTTCATAAATCACTTAAGTCGTAAGATGCGATATAAGTTTAGGTAAACATGACAACTCTCCCCAAAGTCAACCATAGACTTAGCGTCTTAATCCACAGTTTAGGTCTAAGTTGCTTAGGCGGCGCCATCTTCCTACAAGTTCTAGTCTTCCTAAACATCTATCAACAAGGATACTTCATGGCCATCGAGTCGAACCCATACGTTTTATCTTCAGAGATTGGGCTGACAATCTTTACGTTAATTTATTTCATCTATCTCTACTTTAAATTGATGCGAACTAACCTAAAATCTTGAGCCTGAACCCTGCATCGTTCAACGTTTGGCTTTTTTGGGAAAATCGTTTACGTAGATGCATTTTGTCCGTGGAACTGCAAAGCTTTCAAACTCGAATAGGGGCACTTTCTTGTTCATGGGACATCCATAATTCTTAGGCTGGTTGTTGCGCTTAAGCCCTTTGAAAATAAAATATATAGGTCAATATAGAATATATAGAACCCAAAACGCTAAACTCCAAACCCCCCACGAATTGTTCTTTATATAAGGGAGGGGAGGTACACTTTGAGACGTCGCGTGACTCCAGCAAGTACGGATACGGAAACGTATGCACCCCAAAATAAGTGCGGCTATAGAAAGAGGCCACAGTCGTGTTCTCCTAACCTATCTGACCATTTAAAGCTCAAAAAAAGGAAAAGTGATTTCTGCTCAATATTTAGAATGATAAAAGCTTATCTTGCAAACCTGCGCACTACATGGTTAGGTGGCAGGTTAGTGTACAAAGTTAAGACCAAACGCAAACGCAGCAAACCCTTAGTTATCTTGATGCTTCCCGCGCTCATCTTCATAGGCTTTCTAGGCTGGTTAATGTACGCCATGGGCAACCGAAAACCCGCCAACAAACAAACCCATAAGGCACCTGCCCAAACACCCAACGCACCTAAACGTGACGATGGTGTGTCGTTTGTTCCAGTTGACCTTGAAGAGCAGAAAGTAATCTCCAAGTAGCGCGGTTTCCCCTGTTGATGTAGCAAGCTGTTGTCACTGCCTTACAGTCACAACTTCTTTTATTCTTGGCTAAACAAAGTCTATTCTGCGAGAAATAGCCATCCAAGAGGTACACCCATGCTTGGCGGCTTGAGCAGTTAACGTGGGCATGAATCGCCACAGGCACCCCCTAAAGGAAGGTTAGGGAAACTAACTTTTGATTCATGCCGCACCGTTACACCGTGGCTTAGGTCGCTAAGCCTACTTTTAGTTACCCCTCTCCCCTGCATGTAAAAGTCTTTTCTGTGCAGTGCTTATATGCTGTATAATGCAATGCTAAGCTTCGTGAAACCACATTGAATAATTACAAAGAACTCATGCACCCAAAAGTAAGCAAAGCAGAAATCGAAGTCTTCAAAGCATTAAGCAACGCCAACCTAACAAGCGGCATGGTAACCCAACGCCCCATCATACTAAAATCCACAATCCCTGACTTCTGCTGGGTAGAAAAACGCAAAATCGCCTACCTAGACGGCAACCCTGTACACAAAAAAGACAAACAGCAGGCACGGGATGAGGAAATCGATGCGTTACTCGAGGCTCAAGGTTGGGATGTGCTAAGAATTCCTTATGATCCGCCGCTGACCGAGAAAGGGCTGCAAGAGATTATGACGCAGATTAAGCAGTTCCTAAACGTGGATGAAGAAGACATTCAATAGTTCTTCAAAATTCCTTTTAATCGGGGGATTTTCAAACTTGTTCTTCAGACTGTGCCTAAATTTGGCAAGTGAGATTCAGATTTTCGTCCTGTGATGTCTCGATTCCTAAGAATGGAAGCAGCTGATTTAGTTCAGTCACTGTCAAATGAGGTTTAACTTCCACTTTCTGGGAGTAAACCTTTCTTTTAATATGCACCGAAGTCATGCCTGCATTTTTTGACCCCAAAACATCCGTTTCTAAAGTGTCGCCCACAAACACGGCTCTGGAAGGTTTAACTTCCAAGTATCGAAGTGCCATGTTAAAGATTTGAGGGTGAGGTTTTCTTAGGTTAACGTCTCCACTTACGATTATTACGTCAAAGAACTGTTTTAAGTCGAACTCTTCAAGAAGGTCCCATGCGCATTCAGAAAATGATAGGTTAGAGATTAAGCCCACTTTATGGCCGCGGTGAATCAGCCTTAGAGCATCCAAGGTTTGAGGATCAATTTTTATGTGTTTTTTGAATTCTTTGGAAAACTCGTTAACAGATTCCAACGCCAGAAATGTTTTGCCCTTGAGGTTTGGGCGCAACATTGTCAGGGTGACCTCAATGTACGTGCTCAAGTGTGGTTCCTCTAAAGAGTACGCTGTTTCTGTAGAGATTTTGTCTACCGCTTTGAAGTAGGCTTGTTTGAAGGTGTTAAAGGAGCAATCTAAACCGTTGTCTGAGAGGTATCGGTGGGTTTTTTTGAGGCTTTTTATGTATGACTCGTGCTCGTCTCCTAAGAGAACGAGTGTGTCGAAGAGGTCAAAGAGCACTGCGTCAAACATTGGTTCGGGCGTGGAGTTGTGTTTGCTGTGGAATGCTTTGTGGTTGTATGGTGAGTTGTGGGTTAGTTGTAGCATGATTTATGTTAGCTGCAGCAGACGATATAGAGGTTTTAGCCATAATATATAGAGTTAATGTTAAACTATATATCAACAAAATAGTGAGCACCCAGCAACATTACAGGTAAAAATTTATGCAATGAACCAATAAATACTCTGCAAGGTGCATAACAATCGACGATTACCCGCTTGTCACTTTCAAAATTGGAACTGGTGAAACCAAAAGCGACCGCGAATGGCTCAAAAAGAAAAAAGAGTACCTTGAAAAACTCTGGAGCAAAAACGGCACAAAAACTCTACGTAAAATCGAAGAAGCCTGCGGTGACAGCTACACCAACACCGCCAAACAAAGCGGAATCCAAGTCGTGTTACACAAAAAGACGCCTCAGAGCAACAGCGGCAGCCTAAAAGAGGACAACCCACTCGAAATCCATCTTTTTTTGCAAAAGAACGATAACAACGAAACCCTAAAAGACCTCCTCGTGCGGCTTCTGACGCATTCTTTCATCGAGCAGCAGTACGAGTTTCACTTTCGAATCCGCGAACAAACCCTATTCGAAGACATCCTCGCCGACGAATGCTTAACTTCCGTAGTCAGTTTAATGGTGCAAGGCAAAAAGTTGGGGCGAGCCAACTGCGCTAAAGCCCTCGACCAAGCCATAGCAGAAACAGTTTTTAGACTTTCCCAGAAGGCACCTCGAGAGAGGCTGGTGGATTTGGTTTATGGGTTCTTCCAAGAGTACCCAGACAAAATTAAAAACCAAAAAATTGACATCCTTGAGAACAGAGAAGAATTCATCGCTCAGCTGCTGAGGTTTCTGCCCAAAAACGTAAACCTCGACTAACCTTTGCATCCTTTAGAGTATTTCAAACGACGAAGTGATCGGAACAGCTTTCTGCAGCATACCCCCAACTGAGCAGTACTTCTCCTCTGAGAGCTTAATCGCCGTCTCGACAGCTTGAGCGGGGATGTTTTCGCCTTTAACGGTGTATTTTAGGTGGATTTTAGTGAATACTCTGGGTGGTTCGTCTCTTCTTTCCGCGGTAGCTTCCACAGAGTAACCTGTTACGTTTAGGCGTTTCTTTTTAAGAATTGTTAGGACATGAAAGCTGCTGCAGGCGGCTAAACTTGCCAAAACGTTCTCCATCGGCGACAGCGCGGTTTCTTCGCCGCCGTGCGCTATTGGGGCATCAAAGTTTACGGTTAGGTTTTTCTCGTTTTTTGCTTCTAAGCGCAGGTTGCCTTTCCATTCGATGACCATTTTCTTTGACGAAGACATACGTTAATTATCAATTCCGCTGTTCTTATGTTTAGAGTTCTCTGCGTGTTTAGATGCTTTCATGATGCCTATCCACGTTACCCATAAAGGTCAAGTTTGGCTCTCTCGCAGCGAGATAGGCATGTTATGGGATTTACACATGCAACACGGCATCCAATGCTGAAAGCTCAAAAAAGACTTCATAGAAGACTGTTTTTAGACTTACCTTAATAGATTATAAGACTATTTAATGGTCTATATTGCTTCATAGAAATTGACAAAAACCTAAAATGGCGCCGGGAGGGGGATTTGAACCCCCGCGGCCCCGAAAGGCCACAAGCTAACAGGTACACACCCTGAAGAGTGCTATCTCCAGGCTTGCTCCCTGCCGGGCTAGGAGACCCCGGCAACAATGGTTTGCACCTTTTCTCTGACTTGCGCGGAATTTAAAGCTTTATCGAAAAACAACCCCCAACGTAGCATACTTTGCAGCTTACCGTAAAGCACGTTATTCGTTTGCTTGAGGAGAAAACAGACGTTTGGGTGCGCACAAGGCTTATATCTGCAAAGTTAACCTTTTTTGACTGAAGGTTTAGGTCATGCATAAGAAACTCTTGATTCCAGGTCCAACAGAAGTAAGTAAAGAAGTACTTCAAGAACAAACCCAATATCTAATTGGGCACAGAGAAAAAGAGTTCTCCACATTATATGGCGGAATAACCGACAAAATCGCCAAATACTTCCAATTACCCGCCGAATACAAACCCACAGTAACTACGGGGTCAGGAACCCTCTGGTTTGACATCATCGGTAGAAGTATCGTAAAAGAACGCGCACTCGCCTGCGTAAACGGCGCCTTCAGCCAGCGATGCGCCCAAACACTCACCTCATGCGGTAAACAAACCGACATTCTAGAAGTCGAAATGGGCAAAGCCATCAAACCAGAGATGGTTGCAGAAAAACTCGCCACCGCCAAATACGACACGCTTACCGTTTGCCATAACGAAACCAGTACAGGTGTCCGCAGTCCCATCGCCGAAATCGGCAAGATGGTCAAAAAAGAATACCCCGACATCATCTTCGCAGTCGACGCTGTCTCCTCAATGGCAGGCGACAAAACAATGCCCCAAGAAATGAACTGTGACATCATCTTTGGTAGCACCCAGAAATGTTTCGCGCTTCCGCCGGGGTTAGCTGTCGGTTTGGTCAGCGACCGCGCCATCGAACGCGCTAAAACAGTCCCCAACAGAGGCGCCTACACAGATCTTGTCGACATATTCGAATTCGAAAAGAAACACCAGACGCCCTTCACACCTAACGTTTCACTCCTGTACGCACTCAACAAGCGCATGGAGCTTCTTCTTGCTGAGACATACGACAGAGTCTACCAGCGCCACTTAGATATGGCGAAATACACCCAGGCGTGGGCAAAGAAGCACTTTAGCATGTTCCCCGAAGCAGGCTACGAATCCATAACCGTCAGTTGCATAAACAGCAACGGCAAAGACGTCAACGCCCTAAGCCAGAAACTGGCAGAAAAAGGCTACTTAATTTCGGCAGGCTACGGAAAACTAAAAGACAAAACCTTCCGCATCGGCCACATGGGCGAATGGACGCTTGACGGCATCAAAGACGTAATCGCCAACATCGACCAAATCTGGGGTTTGCAGTGACCGTTAAAATCCTTGTTAGCGACAAAATCGCTGACGAAGGCATAAAAATCCTTGAAGAGGAAGGCTACGAGGTTAAGCGGGGTTGGGATATTCCTAAACCTGACCTCCCCAAAATAATCGGCGAATACAACGTTCTGATTGTGCGTAGCGCCACCAAAGTTCGAGGCGAACTGCTGGAGAACGCCAAGAACCTCAAAGTTATCGGAAGAGCAGGCGAAGGCTTAGACAACGTAGACTTCGAACGCGCCAAACAACTCGGAATCACCTTAGTCAACACCCCACATGTTTCCTACATCAGCGTCGCTGAACTCACTATCGGACACATGATCGCCTTAGCTCGAAACATAGTTCAATGCACCAATTCGCTGCGGGAGGGCAAATGGGAAAAAGAGAAACTCATGGGCACCGAACTCAGCGGCAAAACGTTGGGGGTTATCGGCTGCGGCTTCATCGGCAAAGACGTCGAACGCCTCGCGTTGGCGCTTGGGATGAAAGTTATAGTCGTCGAAGAATGTGTCTACGACCGTTTTGTGCCCTTGGCGGATATGTTACCGCAGGCAGACTTCATTACTCTTCATGTGCCCCTGACTCCTAAAACTCGCCACCTTATCTCCACCAAAGAGTTCAACCTCATGAAAACAGGCGTCCGCATCATCGACTGCTCACGTGGCGGCGTCATCGATCAAGAAGCGCTTTATCAGGCTCTGTTGTCTGGTAAAGTTGGGGGTGCAGCTTTGGATGTGTTTGAAGAGGAGCCGCCCAAAGACCGCAGATTGTTCGCTTTGAGTAACGTTATCGCTACGCCGCATATGGGGGCTCAAACTTTTGAGGCTCAACATAGGGCAAGCATACAAATAGCCAATAACGTTATAGATGCGCTTGATAAACTCAAACTCTGAGCTGAACATTATTGGTTGACGTTAGACCGTTTAGAGCGATAACTTATACGCCCAAAGCAGGCAAAACTGAAGACCTCATAACGCAACCATACGACAAAATCGATGTAGCCATGCAGAAAGCTTACTACGCGTTGTCGCCTTACAATTTCTGCCGCCTAATTTTGCCCATGGAAGAAGATAAGTATAACGTGGCAAACCAGCGGCTACAGCAATGGCTCAAAGAAGGAGTCATGACCAAAGAGCCAGAACCAGCTATTTTCGTTTCACGCCAAGAATTCACCCTAAACAAAAAACAATACAATCGTATGGGCATAATCGCCGCGCTTCGCCTCTATCCTTACAACGAAAACACCGTGTTCCCCCACGAAGCCACCTATAAAGCGCCTAAAGCCGACCGCCTGAACATGCTTCGAACGGTGCAGAAAGATTTGGAACCCGTTTTTTTGATGTACCAAGACCCAGAAGAGGCAACCCTAAAATTCATGACTGAAGTCACAAAAACTCCTCCGATACTGCAGATAACTGATGCATTGGGCGTTAGGCATACGGTTTGGAAGGTTACGGAAACAGGGAAAATCCGCCAATTGCAGGCGATTTTGGCTCCTAAACCTATGGTTATAAATGACGGGCATCACCGCTACGAAAGCGCTGTGGCTTACCGCGACGAAATGCGTGCCAAAGGCAACTGGAGCGAGGACGACGCCTTTAATTTTTACATGTGCTACATGGTTCCAGTGCAGCAGGAGGGCTTAATCGTTTTGCCCACTCATCGGTTGCTGAAAAATTACAAGTTAACCCCTGAAGTCGTGGCTGGATTGAGTTGTTTCTTTGAGATTAGCGAAATTCCGCCAACCGTGGAGGCCATTGAGCGTTACTTGCGTAATCACCTTTGTGAGCATGCTTTTTGTGTTTACGATGGTGCTAAAGCTTGTGGGTTAACCCTAAAACATGACAAGTTCGTTTACGATTTCATTGATGCTAATGTGTCTAAGGAAACCAAGGTTTTCGACGTAGTCATCCTCCGCGACATTGTATTCAAGCATGTGTTAAAAACAGGGCAACTCGACATAGACGAAACCATCCTCTACGAACGCTGGGCCAAAGATGCCCTCGCCAAGGTTGACCATGGAGAGGCAAGCATAGCTTTTTTGGTTAATCCTGTTTCGGCTAAGACGGTTGCGGAAGTTGCTGTGCAGCATCAAGTTTTGCCCGAAAAAAGCACCGATTTCTATCCTAAACTGGTTTCGGGACTTGTTTTGATGGATATCGCAACTAGCGAAAAGCTGCCTGCATAGGTGGCGTTTTAGCGCCTTTTTTGTGTACAACCATTATTTAGGTAAATCACTGAGTGATTCAACAACAGAATAAAGAGGAGAAAGAAATGAGTGAAGGAGTAGACATACCCCCTAAACCAATTAAACGATATTTAGCTGAATTCATCGGAACCATGGTACTTGTACTCATGGGATGTGGCAGTGCAGTTTTTGCAGGAACATACATAGGCTTCTTAGGCGTCTCTTTTGCTTTCGGTATTTCAGTTTTGGCAATGGTTTACGCTATAGGCAGCATAAGCGGTTGCCACATAAACCCAGCTATAACAATCTCTATGCTAGTGGCTAGAAAAATCAGTGCCCGCGACGCAGCTCTCTACATAGTTTTTCAATGCGTAGGCGCAATTGTCGGTGCAGGAATAGTTTACGCTATTGCAACAGGAAAAGCATCGTACTCTATTGCAGTTTCAGGTTTAGCTCAAAACGGCTACGCTGCAGCTTCCCCCGCGGGTTACTCACTGCTTGCAGGTTTGATAACAGAAATAGTGTTGACGTTCATTTTTGTGCTAGTAGTCCATGGATCGACTTCTGTGCGTGCACCAAAAGGCTTCGCAGGACTCGCAATCGGCATGTCACTGGTACTGATACATCTAGTAAGCATACCCATCACTAACACTTCAGTTAACCCCGCAAGAAGTTTAGGCCCAGCCGTTTTTGTCGGCGGTGTAGCGTTGGAGCAGTTGTGGCTGTTTTGGGTGGCGCCAATTATCGGCGGTATCTTGGCTGCATTAGTCTGGAAAGCCCTAAAGTAAGCCCTAACCCACCAGTAACCTTTTTTTATTTTTTATTTCACGAATTTAGTCGGTTGCCGCTTGAACCTTTTTTTGCATACTAAACTGCAAAAATGGTAGGTTTCGCCTTCATAAGAAATTTTGAACTTCGCGGTGTTCTCGTCGAGAACTGCGCCACAAACGGGATCTCTCATTGACAGTGTAATTAAGCCTCAAACATTGATTGCACCTAACTGCCTATTAACGTTAGTGGTGGCTTCATTCTGGAAAAGGCACAGCACAGCCAGATGTTCCCGCAAAAACCCAGTTGCTAAAGTGAATTGGGCCGTGTTTCCATTAAACTTACGTGTTGAGTATTGGAAATAATTCAAATCTACAACAGACTCATCAAGCCTTAAAGTTTATATTTACGTTTACTTTTTGCAATAATCCGAATTAAACAAAATTCTACTAAAGTAGGTGTAACGTATGGCGTATTTGACAACAACCGGTTCAGGACAGCCAGTCCTTATCCTCAAAGAAGGAACAACCAGAAGCAGAGGCAAAGAAGCCCAAAGAAACAACATTATGGCAGCCCGAGTAATCGGTGAAGTCCTAAAAACAACCCTTGGCCCAAGAGGCATGGATAAAATGCTCATCGACAGCTTGGGCGACATCACCATAACTAACGACGGCGCAGCCATCCTCAAAGAAATCGACGTCGAACACCCCGCGGCAAAAATGATGGTTGAAATCGCAAAGACCCAAGACGACATGGTTGGTGATGGAACCACCAGTGCAGTCGTTTTAGCAAGCGAGCTCCTCAAAAAAGCTGAGGAACTTTTAGAACAAAACATTCACCCAACCATCCTTGTTAGCGGCTTCCGCAAAGCAAGCCAAAAAGCCATTGAAGTCATCGGCAAAACTGCAGTACCACTTGATACAAACGACCGTAAAACCCTCCTAAAAGTCGCCTTAACCTCAATGAGCAGCAAATCACTCGGCTCCGCAAAAGACCACCTTGCAGAAATCAGCATCGACGCAGTCAAGCAGATTGCTGAACAACGCGGAGACAAAACAATCGCCGACATCGACAACATCCAACTCATCAAGAAAACAGGCAAAAGCCTCTTAGAAACAGAATTAATCAGAGGCGTAATTATAGATAAAGAAGTCGTCAACCCTGGTATGCCTAAGATGAAAGAGAACGCCAAGATTGCACTCCTTGATTCAGCTCTTGAAATCGAGAAAACCGAGATCACCGCTGAAATCAGAATCAAAGACCCCACACAGATGAAGGCATTCCTAGACCAAGAAACCACCATGATGCAAGACATGGTTGAAAAAGTCAAAGCCTCAGGCGCAAACGTGATTTTCTGCCAAAAAGGTATCGACGATATGGTCCAGCACTTCCTAGCAAAAGAAGGCATCATCGCAGCACGCCGCGTAAAAGAATCCGACATGGAAAAACTCGCCCGCGCAACAGGCGGCAGAATCGTCAGCGACCTCGACGACCTCAAGAAAACCGACCTCGGATCAGCAGGCTTAGTGGAGGAACGCAAAATCGGCGATGACAAAATGATCTTCGTCGAGAAATGCAAAGACCCCCACAGCGTCGCAATCCTCATCCGCGCAGGTCTTGAACGCATGGTCGACGAAGCCGAACGCGCCATGGTTGACTCACTTTCAGTAGTCTCAGACGTTATCGAAAACAACAAAATCGTACCAGGCGGCGGCGCCATCGAAATGGAAATTGCCAAAGAACTGCGCAAATACGCAACCAAAGTCGGCGGACGCGAACAACTCGCAGTTGAAGCATTCGCAGACGCAGTCGAAGTCATCCCGCGTTCACTTGCAGAAAACGCAGGCCTCGAACCCATTGATATCCTCGTCGAGTTACGCAGTGTTCACGACAAAGCAGACGGCAAAAACCAAGGCATCAACGTCTTCACAGGTAAACTCCAAGACAGCATCGCAAACGGCGTCATCGAACCAATCATGGTTAAAGAGCAAGCAATCAAATCAGCCTCAGAATCCGCAGCGCTCATCCTACGCATTGACGACGTCATTACCGCTAAAGCACCCAAAGGCGGTCCAGGCGGCCCAGGCGGAATGCCGGGCGGCGGCATGGGCGAAGAATAAACCCATTTTCCCACCTTTTATTTGTCAAGAAAAACTGTTTTCTCATTTCATAATTTAGAAACCAGAAACTCTATCTGCTTCTTTTTTGTACATTTCTATCGTTTTTACGGGTTTTTTTAGAGATTTGTTTATTAAAAACATCTGATACGTAAGTGCAAATAACTTCGCGAGCGCAAAGTGTTGTCCTTAGTCGAGTCGATCCTGATAGTAGTCGGGTTGATTGTTTTTGAGGTAGTTAACAGTGTTGATAACGCTATCGTCAACGCAAGCGTACTAAAAACCATGAGTATGCTGTGGCGCAAACGTTTTCTCATAATCGGAATTTTCACATCTGTCTTCTTGGTCCGTTTCATTCTCCCACTCATTATCGTCTGGATTTCAGTGCCCACAATCAGCGGCCAAGACCTTTTCTTAGCATTCGTGGGTCAAAGCGACGTTGCAGCGCATGCCATAGAGGAACAGAAACCGCTTATCCTCATGTTTGGAGGAGTCTTCCTACTTTTCCTCTACTTTCATTGGCTCTTCCTTGAAAAGAAAGAACCCCTCTTTTTTGAGCGTTTCCTAAAAGAGAAGCATGGTGTATGGTTCTTCGCTTTTGCAGCCATAATCCTTGTTATAGTCATGTATCTTGCCCGTGCGGATCCAATGGTTATGCTCGCGGCAGCAATCGGTAGCGCCACCTTCTTCATACTTTACGGCTTAAAACAAACCGCGGAGGAAGGCGAACGCAACCTTGTTAAGGGTGCTGGCAACATGAGTGACGCATCAAAGTTCCTCTATCTCGAAGTCCTCGACATGACGTTTAGCTTCGACGGGGTAATTGGTGCTTTCGCTTTCACTATCAACCTGATCTTAATCTTAATCGGTATTGGCGTAGGTGCAATCGTCGTCCGAGAGTTAACCATCAAAGGCATCGATACCATAGCCAAATACTGTTACCTCAAAAACGGTGCCTTAACCTCTATCGGCTTTCTTGGACTCTTCATGATAATCGAAGCCTTCGGAGTAGAACTGCCCTCAGTTGTACCCATAATCATAACCTTTTCCCTCGTCGGGATAGCTTATTGGTTGTCAAAACGAAAAATCCCGAAAATAACCTGCGTAGAACCTACAAGCTCCACCTAAACCCACGCTCTCAGACACATTTAGCCAGAACCCCACGAAAACCTATTTATCTCTATGAGCGAACAATTGTTGGCTAAAATCTGTGCTCCGGTAGTATAGTCCGGTCAAGTATAGCGGCCTCTCGAGTCGCGGACCCGGGTCCAAATCCCGGCCGGAGCACCACTCACACCTCAATTCAGGTGAAAAACGCTTTTTAGCACGGGCTCAACTGTGTAACGCGCTTGCAGGTTCCATGCGTCATTTGTCAAAATGTCGTGGTCTCCTTGGATTTTCACAAAAAACGTTTCAACACCCGCGTTCTGTAGTTTTATGTTGAAGGATTCAGCGATCTCAATGGGGACGATGCGGTCGGAGACTCCGTGGATGAAGACAAAGGTTGCGTCATCGGCTGAGATGTAGGTTGCGGGGGATGCTTCCCGCCACAGGTTGGGGTTCTGTTCGTAGGAGATGTTGCCAAACAAGCTGCTAACTAGGCTGTAGATTAAGTTATTGTTTTCAGTCCTGTTTTGCCCCACAAACTCCAAGTCCGCTACACTTGCATAGTTGATTACCAATTGAACTTTTTCCACGGTTGAATTTGTGAGGAATGCTTCTTTTCCAGAGAGTGTTCCTAAAAGTGAGGCTAAATGTGCACCTGCGCTGCTACCCATAGCCGCCAGCCTTGTGGGGTCAATGTTAAAGTTTTGAGCGTTTTCTTTGATAAAGTGCACTGCAGCTAATACATCTTGGATGTTAGCTGGCCAAGCAGAGGCGTTCGATGTTGCAAGCGTGTAGTCAACGGTGAAGCCCGCGATTCCTCTTTTAGCATAAAACGCTGCCGTGGAGCTGAGGTCGCTTCGGTTACCTTCCACCCATCCGCCGCCGTGAAGATAAATCATCGCGGGATAAGGTCCGTCGCCGTCTGGCAGGTACACGTCCATTAAGTGGTATGGGTTGGAGTCGTTTAGGTATCGGACTCCACTTTGTAGGGTGTAGTTTGTTTTTTCAGGCAGTAACTTGGATTCGCCGTTTAGAGGGTTCCAGTACAGAAAAGTGAACAGAGACAAAACGGTGCCTAAAGCGATTACTCCAGCAAGTGCTATGTAGCGTTTCCTCAAAGCCCCTGTCCTCGACTTTAGACCTGTGCCTTTGAGTTAACACTTCAACGCCTAAATAAAAGATTCTTATAAACAACCTTTACCCTGTGCAAAACCGCTGGGGTGGCAATCTTGGGTCTATATTGCAACATCAAAAACCCAAGCGGCATCACAACCAACAGCACTAGGATTCTTGTTGCTTGGTAGAGGTAGAATAGGGGTCCGCTGGCAAAGAAGGATTCGCCTTGCCCGAACACGTAGGTTAGGATTACGAAGCTGATGAAGGGTTCTGAGAGGTAGATGAAGGCGCTGTGATCTGCTATTTGTTTGGCGAATCCGTTGGCGGGTATCTTTACTCTTCTTAGCGCCATCAGAGCTAGCAGGACCAAACTCATCGTTAATGCGATGCTTCGGGTGTTGAAGTAGATGTGGGCTACGAGGGCGTTAATGGGTGTGGTGTAGTTGAATACCCCTGAGAAATCCAGTGCAAAGAAAGCAACTATGGGTAATGCTACGAGTGCAGTTTTGTAGTTCATGAGTTTTTCGTAGAGGTGGAATTTGCTTATGTAGAAGCCGAAAACGAAGACCAAAAGGTACTGGTTAAACAATCCATCCAACCTCAGGGGGGTGTTAAAAGCCCAAAGAAGGGCTGTCCCCAAGAGCAACACGCTGATTGCAAAGATTTGTTTTTTTGTGCTTTGAACGTAACGTTCCAAAGCGCAGGTGATGGCCATGAACAGTAGCAAGAATGGGATAAACCACAGCGTTCCCCAATTATAGAGTGAATTTAAATGTGCAAACACGTTCATCATAGACACTTGAGAGACGAACGCCAAGGGCTCAGTCGGTGCACCCATAAGGGTATCTAAAAATAAATAAAATACGACTGCAGCAACGAAGGGAACATACAGTGTTAGGATTTTTGATTTAAAGAATTGTTTTAGGCTTCTGCCTCTTTTCTGAAATGAGGAGTAAGCCAAGTACCCGCCTACAAAGAAGAATACACTTAGCAAAAACCACTCTACTGGTTGCATGATGGCTGGGTAAGCAAATAAGAGGTCGCTGTGGACGAATATAAGTAGAACTAGGGCGGTTATTTTTAGGATTGTTAGTTCTGAGATTGAATGTGGCCGCTCAGCCTTCTGTATATCGTCGTAAGTCATCATATACATCAGTGTTTTCTCCAGCCGAGAGACACATTTCCATTTAACCCTTTCGGTCAAAAAACAAACGATAACCTCGAAATACAACAACCAAACATACATTCGCGGACAGAATATTGGACAAAAAATGCGCGTTTAGCTGTACAACAAACCATCAGAACGGCAGAAGACAAAATCAAAAGGTGAAAGCATGCTCATTTGTACGTCAATGTCGAGCACAACTCCTCCACCGTACGATTCAAGGTCAATTCAGCCATGTTACGACTGTAATCCACGATGCGTCGTGTGCTGTCAAAGATTAACCGCAAAATCGCCGTCACATTAGGATCCATCTTTTTGCTTGAAATCAACATAATTAGCTCGTTTTCCAACGCAAAAAGGGATTCACGCTTCGAAATTAGCTTTTCAGCATCTTTGTAGTCCCGCTTGAAAACTGCTTTAACGGCGTCTTCGTAAAGCTGCTGCGCCTGCATGTAATAGTTAGATAACTGTGTATAGGTTTCTTCGTCTATGGGGTCTTTTAAGAAGAGCGTTTCGTCGTCGATTAATTTCTGGAGTGACCCGATGCTGTTGACTATGTTGAGGGCGTTTTCGGCAATGTTTTCTATGTCGTTAACGGCTATGCGGTAGAGTAGGAACTCTTTAGGCGTTCTGAAACCAAGTTCACGGTATAGGTTACGCTCAATGCCGTATTTGAGTTGGCGAACTATGTAGAGTCCGAGTCGATTTACATCATTGCGTGCGTGAAGAACGCTGTCAAATAGGGCGGGACTGCGGTCGGTGAGGTAAGCTATAGCGTCTCGGTTGGCTGCAAGCGCCACGATGGCCATGCGGCGAACTGCTTTTTCGATGCCGAATTCGCTGTGTTTTATAAGAATCTGCAGCGTGATTTCTTCAGGGGTTTCGTCGATGATTTCTGCGCCTAAGAAGGTGTCGCGGACAAAGTTTTTTGTTTCAACTTTGTATTTTGGGGCGTCTTTTATGTTTTTGAAGTGTATGCGGATGATGTCGGCGCCTATGGCGTAGAGTGCACGTATCATGCGTAATGCGGCTTCGGGGGCTTCTTTGGGGTCGACGTTTATGTAGTATTCTTTGGGTTTTGCTGTGTCGCTTTTGCCTTCTTTCTCTGCTATTTTGCGCGGTACCAGCGTGAGGGTGTTGTCGGGTTGGATGTTGAAGGCGATTTCGCTGCCGCGTTTGAGTCCTATGTCTTCGACCCATTCTTTTGGGAGGGAGATGATGTAGGAGCCTCTGCCTGTGCATTGGACTCGTCTGTATCCGAGGTCTTTTTCGGCCATGTGCGTCACTTTGGTAAATGTTTCATGTATATAACATACTTCGTTAAGTGCAATATAAATGATTTTCAACAAAGTTATATAGATTATGTGCTATTTGGGTGGGCGCGCTCAAAAAAAGAGGGTACACCATTGCCGTTAAACACGTGTAAAGTAATAATAAAAAAAGATGAACAATCAATCAAAAGCAAAGGTGTATTATGCACAAGAGACGTGGAACTTCACATTCTAGTGCTCACATGCCCGCGCTAAAGAGAAAAAAGGTCAAAAACATGAAAAAAATAGTAGCAAAACAAGAAGCCTGCATGGGCTGCGGACTCTGCGAAGTCTACTGCACCGTAGCACACTCAAAAACAAAAGACATAATCAAAGCCTACAACAGCGAACGCCCCAAACCCATAAGCAGAGTAACCCGAGAAATACAAAAACCCGTCTCTTTTGCCATCCAATGCCGCCACTGCGAAGACGCCCCCTGCGTAGTCGCCTGCCTAACAGGCGCCATGACCAAAGACCCCAAAACAGGCGAAGTCAAACACAACAAAGACAAATGCATGGGTTGCTGGACCTGCATCATGGTTTGCCCGTACGGCGCCATAAAGATGGACAAAGAAAACAAAGTCGTCGCTAAATGCGACCTCTGCCAAGGCCTCAAAGAACCCGCATGTGTAGCGAACTGTCCAAACCAAGCTTTAGAATTCAAAGAGGTTCGATCCTAAATGGCAAAATACGTCATCATCGGGGCTTCCGCTGCAGGTATAGGCGCAGTTGAAGCCATACGCGAAATCGACCAAGAAGGCACAATTACAGTTATCTCAGATGAGGCTTGCCCGCAGTACAGTCGCCCCATGATCAGTGACTTCGTAAGCGGCAAAGCAGACTTTAACAAAATGAAGTGCCGCGAGGACGAGTTCTGGAAACAACTCAAAGCCGAACCAGTATTGGGCAAAAAAGCCACGGCACTCAACCTCGCTGAAAAAACTGTGACACTGGAAAGTGGCGAAAAAGTTTCCTACGAAAAACTCCTCTTAGCCACAGGCGGCAAGCCTTTCGTTCCCAAGATGGAGGGACAGGAAAAAGATGGTGTATTCACCTTCACCACCATAGCCGACGCCGAGCGTCTTGCGGCCAAAATCGACGCCATAAAAGCCAAATCGGCAGTTGTAATCGGCGCAGGTTTAATCGGCTTAAGCGTTACCGAAGCACTAACAAAACGCGGTCTAAAAGTTACGATGGTTGAGTTACAGGACAAAATCCTCAGCTTGCTCTTGGATCCTAAAGCCTCCGAGATGGTTGAGAGTGTCGTGAAAGCGGCAGGAGTCAACATCGTTACTGGTCAGTCTGTGCAGAAAATCATCGGCAAACCCGACAACGAAGCTGCAGTCGGCGGCGTAGTCCTCACAAAAGGCGACACCGTTCCATGCGACTTAGTTATCGTTGCCATCGGCGTTATCCCCCGAACAGAACTTGTTGCTGGCACAGCGATAAAAGTTAACCGCGGTATAGTGGTGGATAGCACGATGCAAACCAATGTACCTGACGTTTACGCCAGCGGTGATGTTGCTGAAGCATACGACTTCGTATTGGGCCAAAACCGTCTGTTACCTCTTTGGCCTCTGGCGATGCAAGGCGGTCACGTTGCAGGTTACAACATGGCAGGGCAAAAAGCAACATACGAAGGCGGAACAAACATGAGCAGCCTAAAATACTTCGGTATACCCATCGTCTCCATAGGTTTAGCTAACCCCAAAGATGACCCGACCGTTGAGGTGCTTGTGCAAAGTGACTTCGAACGCAAAGTCTACAAAAAGCTGGTCTTGCGCAACAATGTCATCGTTGGCATGACGATGGTTAACTGTATCGAGCGGGCAGGAGTCATATTCTACCTCCTCAAAAACGGCATAAACGTAAAGAAATTCAAAGACCAACTGCTCGCCGAGAGCTTCTGTTTGGCAACTTTGCCTGCGAGTTTACAGAAAAAGATGAATGTGGTGCAATAAAGATGGACGAGTACGACAGAAAAATTATGAACCCATACGGCGACGATAAAGACTTCGCAGCCTGCGGCATATTCGCCATGATGAACACTAACGGCGACCGCTTCGGCAGCAAAGACCCTGTTCGCGCCATGGCAAACATGCATGATCGTGGTAACGGTTTAGGTGGCGGATTCGCAGTCTACGGCATCTACCCGCAATTCAAAGATTACTACGCATTCCACGTCATGTACCTCAGTAGAGAGGCTAAAGAAAAAACAGACCGCATCCTAGCTTCCAGATTCGAAATCATCTACGACGAAGAGATGCAGACCAAACCCGCAAACGTACGCGACCCCCCCGTGGTTTGGCGCTACTTCGCGGCACCCAAAAAGAACCGCCCCGAAAGACAATCAGAAGAAGACTACGTAATCGAAGCTATAATGCGCGTTAACACCGAAACAGGCAAAGCATTCGTGTTTAGCAGCGGCAAAGACATGGGCGTCTTTAAAGGCGTCGGCTTCCCCGAAGATGTAGCAGAATTCTTTTGCCTCGAAGACTACCAAGGTTACCTCTGGAGCTGCCATAGCCGTTTCCCAACCAACACACCTGGCTGGTGGGGCGGAGCACACCCATTCAACATCCTCGACTGGACAGTAGTCCACAACGGTGAACTCTCCAGTTACGGCATAAACCGCCGCTACCTCGAAATGTTCGGTTACAAATGCACTATGCAAACAGACACTGAGGTGCTCGCGTACGCAGTGGACTTGCTCATGCGGCGGCAGCATCTGCCTGTGGAGTTGGTTGCCCAAGTACTGGCGGCGCCGCTCTGGGATGAAATAGACCAGATGGAACCCAAAAAAGCCAACTTGCTACGAGCGCTCCGACAAACATACGGCAGTCTCTTAATGAACGGCCCCTTCGGCATAGTCATCGCCCACCACGGCGAAATGATTGGGTTGGGTGACCGCATCAAACTGCGACCCATGGTTGCCGGTAGCCGAGGCGACTTCCAGTTTATTTCCTCAGAGGAGGCTGCGATGCGGCTTGTTTCGCCTCAGCTTGATAAGTTCTGGGCGCCACGCGGCGGCGAGCCTGTCATTTGTAGACTGAAAAACATGAAAGGTGTACAGTAATGAAAACTTACGTAATCCCCGAATACCTCGTTGAACGTGATCCAAGACGGTGCATACGTTGCAAAGTCTGCGTTAACCAATGCACCTACGAAACGCACTGCTACGACCCCGAATCCGATACCATAGTTAGCAAAGACTCCACCTGCGTCAACTGCCAACGCTGCGTAACCATGTGCCCCACAAACGCCATAACCGTCAAAAAGAACCCCAACGCCAACCGCGAAAACGCCAACTGGACCGTGGAAGCCATCCGCGATCTCAAGAAAGCCTCCGAAAGCGGCGCAGTCCAAATTACCGGTATGGGCAACGACAAACCAGCCTTCAACTACTGGGACCGTATCCTCCTAAACGCCAGCCAAGTCACCAACCCCTCCATCGACCCCTTGCGTGAACCCATGGAAATCCGAACCTATCTGGGAAGCAAACCCGACCACATAGAAATCGACTACAAAGACGGCGTACCCGAACTCAAAACCCAACTCACACCACAACTCCGCCTCGACACCCCAATAATGTTCTCCGCCATGTCATATGGCGCCATCAGCCTAAACGTCCATACTGCACTCGCACGGGCAGCCTCAGAATGCGGCACCTACTACAACACGGGCGAAGGCGGCTTAGACCAGAGCCTCTACCAATACGGCGACCACACCATCGTGCAGGTTGCGTCAGGCAGATTCGGTGTCCACCCTAAATATCTAGACTCAGGTGCAGCTGTCGAAATCAAAATCGGGCAGGGCGCAAAACCAGGCATCGGCGGTCACTTGCCCGGAGAAAAAGTCACCGAACCAGTTGCCAAAACCCGAATGATCCCTACAGGAACTGACGCGTTGTCCCCCTATCCGCAGCACGACATCTACTCTATCGAAGACCTCCGCCAACTCATCTACGCATTAAAAGAAGCCACCAACTACACCAAACCTGTCTCAGTCAAAGTTGCAGCAGTCCACAACATAGCAGCCATCGCAAGCGGCATCGTCCGCGCAGGCGCAGACATAGTCGCCATGGACGGCGTCCGCGGCGCAACAGGCGCAGCACCAAAAGTCATCCGAGACAACGTCGGCATACCCATCGAACTCGCCTTAGCACAAGTTGACCAGCGGCTCCGAGACGAAGGCATACGCAACCAAGCCTCCATCGTAGCTGCAGGCGGCTTTAGAAGCGCCTCAGACGTTTTCAAAGCCATCGCCTTAGGCGCAGATGCAGTTTACATCGGTACAGCGGCCCTCGTCGCCATCGGCTGCACAGTCTGCCAACGATGCTTCACAGGCAAATGTCCTTGGGGCATCACCACAAGCGACCCCTGGATTGGCAAACGTGTCAACCCCGACATCGCCACAAAGCGGCTAGTCAATTTGCTGCAGAGTTGGAGCTTAGAAATCAAAGACATGATGGGCGGCATGGGCATAAACGCCATCGAAAGCCTCCGAGGCAACAGATTGGCACTGCGCGGGGTTGGCTTATCAGATCAAGAGCTCAAAATTTTGGGCTTAAAAATGGCAGGAGAATAAAACTATGCAGGTACCCCCAAGAAGTAACCCCTCAGAAATCGACCCCAAATACCAATTACGCATAACCCACAGCGGAAAAACCGTCAAAATCGACGCATGCGACCTATACTACAAAGACCTCAACGCAATACTGCGCGCAGTAAACCAAGGCGATGATGTAGAAAAAATCGAGGTTTACAACGTCTGCGGCCAACGCTATCTCGGCACCGACCTAAACACCCCCGTGAAACTTGACATCTACGGCACCCCCGGCAACGACTTAGGTGCATTCAACAACGGTCCACAAATCACCGTGTATGGCAACGCACAAGACGGCTGCGGCAACACCATGAACGAAGGCCAAATCGTCATCCACGGACACGCAGGCGACGTCACAGGCCACAGCATGCGAGGCGGCAAAATCTTCGTCAAAGACTACGTCGGCTACCGCGTCGGCATCCACATGAAACAGTACCAAAAGAAAGTCCCGACGATAGTTGTCGGCGAAACTGCAGGCGACTTTTTAGCCGAGTACATGGCGGGCGGCATCATCTGCGTCTTAGGCTTAAACCTCAAAGAAGGCGAAAAATGCAACGCACGCTTCGTCGGCACAGGCATGCACGGCGGCGTCATCTACGAACGCGGAGAATTCCTCTGCCCAGTGGAAGGCACAAAAGTCCAAGACGTCGGCAAACGTGACATGGCAGTCATCGAGGGCTTAGTTAATGAGTACTGTAGCCACTTCGGCGGCGACCCCAAAGCCATCCTTGCAGCCAAATTCAAGAAAATCCTGCCCTTGTCGAGCAGACCGTATGCGAAGCTGTTTTCGCATTAAACCCCTTTTTCAATTATTTTCTTCTCTATACTTGACGCATCTATATGCCGCATAGACAAGTAGCGCAAGAGCAAACAGAGGGCAACTTAATCTTAAATTACAAAGTACTTCGGTGAAAGTTCAGTTATTTCGCTCCAGAAAGAAATCTCCATATCTTTAACGCCGGGGATAGCTGCGATTTCATCTCTAACCGCGAACAGGTGCTGGATGTCTTTTATCACTCCAATAGCCATAAGATCGTAATCTCCAACGGTTTTTGAAGCCACAATGATGTCTTTCATTTTTATGACGGTTTCCAGTATAGAAAAAGAATCAAACTGCGCTTTACCTTCCTCAGCTGGCGAGATGTCAATCATGAAAACTGCCATGGCGTTGTATCCGATTTCTTTAGGGTTAAGCACTATTGTGGATCCTCGGATGATGCCTTTTTGTTGAATAGCGTTGTATCGGTCAATTATGGTGTCGGGTGAAACGTTTAAGGCCGCTGCAATTTGACGAAAAGGGGTGCGGGCGTCTTTGGTTAATTGTTCAATTATGTAGAGGTCGATTTTATCCAGTTTTAGCCTCTCCTGCCATTGACAGATCAAAGTTTGAAGGGCAGAGCAGTATGTCGCTAACCCAGATGCTTGTAATTATTTCTCTAACCATCGGATGCCCCTTTATCGTTTCTTTGATTTCGTTGAGTTTCGCCACGTTTTTAACGATAACCAACGCAAAGATGCTGTGTCTACCCATAGTTTGGGTGGAGAAAACGATGTCGGGCATTTTCTTTATGAACTGCAGTATCTCATTGATGTGTGAGAAGTCAGCGCGTATGCCGAAGCTAGCCACACAGTCATAACCAAAACTTTTAGGGTTCAACAGAACGGTTGTTCCCCTCGCCACGCCCAGGCCTTCGAGTTTTTTGAATCTTTTGCTGATTGTGTCAACGGAGACGTTGCAGTTCTTGGCGATTGAGGCAAAGCTGACGCGGGCGTCTTTTTGGAGGGCTCTGATGATTGCTATGTCGATGTCGTCTAGTTTTGTGGCCATTTTGCTCCCTTCTGTATTGATAACCTTGTAGTTATAGATATAAAATGTTCCTATTTAATACAGGCTAAATTGTCGCAGTTTTTGCTAAATATATCTTAAAATATAGACAACTTGCAGTAAAATGTCCTACAAAATATTATATATTACCTGTAAATATCTTACACTGTGGCTGCACATGCGATCAGAAAAAGTGTTTGAACAAGTCGAGAAACTTGAGCATGGTATCAAGAAAAGATTCGCTTGCTCACACTGCGGAAAAACTTGGGTCGAAGTAATCGGAATATTCGCTGGGGCAATCGAAGGAAAAGACGACGTGTACCTCCAATTCGGTCAGGAATCTGAAGCCTGCCAAAGCTGTAAGCACCGCATCAGGTCCTGTCCCGCCTGTGGCTCAAAAGACGCCTACGAAATCGCCTTCTCCTCTGATAGCCTCAAAGATTCACCGCTAAGCTTTGACAGCATACGCATAGTCAGCAATTAACAAAAGACGAGCTGTGAATAAAACATGTATAAATCCCCCGAAGACTTCATGACATACGTAAAAGAAAAAAACCCCAACCAACCAGAATTTCACCAAGCAGTCGAAGAAGTTATAAATTCTGTTTGGCCAGTAATTGAAAGCACCCCAAAATATCAGTCAGCAAACATTTTGGAACGCATAGTTGAACCTGAACGCGTAATCATGTTCAGAGTAACATGGGTAAACGACAAAGGAGAAGTAAAAGTAAACAAAGGCTACCGTATCCAGATGAACAGCGCCATCGGACCCTACAAAGGCGGCCTCCGCTTCCACCCAACCGTCAACCTCAGCATCCTAAAATTCTTAGCCTTTGAACAAGTTTTCAAAAACTCCTTAACCACCCTACCAATGGGAGGAGCAAAAGGCGGCTCAGACTTCGACCCCAAAGGCAAAAGCGACGCCGAAGTCATGCGTTTCTGCCAGAACTTCATGATGGAACTCCAACGCCACGTCGGACCAAACCTAGACGTACCAGCAGGCGACATAGGCGTAGGTGGAAGAGAAATCGGATACATGTTCGGCATGTACAAGAAAATTCAAAACGAGTTCACAGGTGTATTAACTGGAAAAGGCCTCAACTGGGGCGGCAGCTTAATTCGACCAGAAGCCACAGGTTACGGCGTAGCTTACTTTGCTGAAGAAATGCTGAAATTAAAGGGTGAAAGCTTCAAAGGCAAAACCGTTTGCATTTCTGGTTCAGGAAACGTAGCTCAGTATGCTGTAGAAAAAGTAACCCAACTCGGCGGAAAAGTCGTCACCTTATCGGATAGCGACGGAACCATTTACGATTCAGAAGGCATTTCGGGCGCTAAACTAGCATTTGTTATGGATCTAAAGAACAACAAACGAGGCCGCATAAAAGAGTACATAACCAAATACAAGAACGCGGTGTACCTTGAAGGCAAACGACCCTGGGAAATCGAATGCGATGTAGCCCTACCTTGTGCTACACAGAACGAAATATGCGGAGAAGCAGCTAAAACCCTTGTAAAAAACGATTGTATGTGCGTATGCGAAGGCGCTAACATGCCGACGGAGCCCCAAGGCGTCAAAGTGTTCCTAGAAAACGAAGTCCTATATGGACAGGGAAAAGCCGCAAACGCCGGTGGTGTAGCCACTTCAGGACTAGAGATGTCACAGAATAGCATGCGCTTGTCTTGGACACGGGAAGAAGTGGACGCGCGTTTACGACAAATCATGAAATCCATCCATGAAACCTGCGTTAAATACGGCAAAGAAGGAGACTCCATAAACTACGTTAAAGGCGCAAACATCGGCGGCTTTGTGAAGGTCGCAGATTCAATGGTGGACCAAGGCGTTGTGTAACCATAACGTAAACTGGAATGCATAAACGTGAAATCAAAAGTCGAAATCGGGGAATGAACAGGAAGACCTATGCCATGTCAATAACGCTTAGAATCATTTGGCGAACCCAGAAGGATTCAGATGTGTGCCCAACATGCAAGGCATTGGACGGTTACACTTGGGTAGTGGAAGCTGGAAAACCCATTCCTAAGCAACTTGTTCACCCCGAATTCGGCCCTGTTTTTGACAACAGACCCGCCGTTGAAGGCAGCTTAGTTAAAGAGGAAACAGGGCACATCTGTCGATGTACTTTGGTGCATCAGTTCGATGTATCTAATGTACTCAAGATTGCCGGACGCGAACCTGAAGCTGCCGTTGATGAAGTAGTGTGCGAAGAGTCAGTTTAGCAAATCATCTTTAAACCTTTTTTTTTTCAATCTTTGCGTAGTTAACACGTCGGATATATGTTTCATTTTTTACCTATATTTACATCCATTTAATGTTCAATACTTTTTTAAGGCAATTTCTGCACAATTGATGTAAGGTAACTATCATGCCTTCAAATATGTCCAGCAGTAGCAAAAAAAACAAACAAAATATTCAGACCACAGAGGCCTCAGTCGAGTATGATTCGTCACTTGAGACCAAATGCGCTGGTTGTGGTGACATCCACCCTGAATACATGCTTGATGACAGGTACTTATGTTACGATTGCTACAAAGCTGAAAGATACTACTGGGCCAAAGTATCCCAAAGCACTTAGGAAACCGCATTCTAAACAGTCCCTCCTTGTTTTGTGACTGTTAACTTCCAGTCACATACCAATAAAACAGCGTTAAACTCATTCTAATCGAGAGCTAAAGCGTCAATTTCCAAAGAGGCTACAGCATGAGTTCTAGAAAAAAGGCGAAAAAACCCCCGCCATACTTCTACGACGGGCCACCTCCCTCTAAAGAGGAAAAAGAGGAATTAACCGAAGACATCTACGACACTGACGTCCGAGAAACCATGCTTGAAGAAGACGACATAACCGCAGCCGAAGAAGGCTTCATGGTAGGCAGAGAACAAGAGCCACCCAGCAAAAAAGAAACACGCAAGAAAGCCGCCGGCCACGATGATGACGTTTCGGTAGAATTAGCTAAAGAAGACGCCCAAGACTCCTAAGCAGCCTCTTTTCAGCGTCAAAAGGAGGTGAACTGTTGCAAAGTATGAGTAATTTGGATCCTTTGGTTGCTGCTTCAAACGTCTACAGAGCCATAAACGAAAACGACCGCGTAAGAGTACTTCAGGTAACCTTTAACCCCGGTGACAAAGCGCCCATGCACCGACACCCAGAACACGTCGTCTATGTACTAAAAGGCGGAAAACTAAGGCTTACCACCTCTTCGGGCTCTTCTAGCGACATCGACTTGGCGCAGGGGCAGGTGGTTTTTCTTGAGGCACAAAACCATGAGGCAATCAACATTGGGGATTCGATTGTTGATTTAGTTGTGATGGAGCTAAAGAAGTAGCTCCTTCCCCATTTTATTGGCAGCTGGGCTTCGATGAAAGCAACATCGAAATTTTTTGTTCTTTATATAAGGGAGGGGAGGTACACTTTGAGACGTCGCGTGGTTCCTGCTAGTTTTGCTGTTCTTTTAGTTGTCTCCTCAAAACCTTACCCGCCGCACTAAGTGGTAATTCTTTTCTGAATTCGACCTCGCGGATTGCCTTGTACGAAGCGACTTTTGTGTTAACATAGGTCATCAAATCCTCAGCTAAGACAGCTCTGCCTTCTTTGAGAACGACAAACGCCTTTGGGACCTCACCAGCCTCTGCATCAGCTTTGCCCACGACTGCACAAAGCTTCACTGCTGGATGCTCATAGAGTACATCTTCAAGTTCCCGCGGGTAGACGCTGAAGCCTTTGTGTTTGATAAGGTCTTTTTTGCGGTCGACGATATAGAAGTAGCCGTCTGCATCCATGCGGGCGATGTCGCCAGTGAGAAGCCAACCCGAGCGGAGCACATGTGAGGTTTCGGTGGGTTTCTGCCAGTAACAGCTCATGATTTGCGGACCTGTAACTGCCAACTCGCCCACCTCCCCAACCGCAAGCGTCTTTTTCCCCGTCTCTAAATCGACGATTTTTGCGTCTGTATCAGGCAGAGGCAACCCAATCGAGCCAACGTGCAGCCGCGCTTTGTCAACTGGATTACAGTGGGTAACTGGGGATGCTTCGGTTAATCCATATCCTTCCGCTAAAAATCCGCCTGTAACCTCCATGAATTGCTTCTGCACTTGCGGCGGCATCGAAGTAGCCCCTGAAATGCAGGCTCGAATCGACTTTAAATTGTATTTGGATAGGTCAGGGTTGGCGAGCAGGTATTGGTACATGGTGGGGACGCCGCAGAAGACAGTGACTTTGTGCTTCTGGATGCTTTCGAGGACTTTGGCGGGTTCAAACTTGGGCATAAGCACCATTTTTGCGGCTACACTTATGGGTGTGGCCATGCTCGTCGTCATGCCGTAGATGTGGAAAAGAGGCAAAGCAGTCAGGAAGATGTCGCTGCTTTTTGCTTGTATCATCGCGGCGAATGCTTGGGCGTTTGAAACCAAGTTGTAATGGGTAAGCATAGCGCCTTTGGCCGTTCCAGTGGTGCCTCCCGTGTACTGAAGTGCTGCTAAATCTTCTGAGTCAACCTCTACATCGGGTGGTTCTTCGGGAAAGCCCTCTTGGAAATCCCCAAAAAAGCCGTATTCACCAATACGGGAAATTACGATGTTTTTTTGTTGTGTTTTTTCGCGGACATCTGCCACAACTGGGTAGAGTGTGTCGAGTGTAACGATGGTTTCAGCCCCTGAATCTCTCAGTTGATATTCCACTTCCCGTTCTCGATGAAGCGGACTAATCGCTGTCACCGCAGCACCCGTCTTTAGAGCACCAAAATAAGCTATAACAAACTGGGGCACATTGGGCAAATAGAGTGCAACGCATTCGCCTTTTTGCACCCCAAATCTGGAGATGAGTGCGTTGGCAAACTGGTTTGAGAGCAAATCGAGTTCGGAGTAGGTGATTTCTTGGGTGCCGCATGTTATGGCGGTTTTTTTGGGTTGGTTTTTGGCTGCTTGATGAAGAAGCATATGCAGGGGAACTGTGTGGTATTCTATGTGTTTAGGTACTCCGTGAGGCCAATTTTTTAACCAAGGCTTCGAGTCATTCAAAGTCAGCTGCACTCCAGCAACAAGGTTTAGAGCGGCACAACTTTGCCCTCTTCAACGTCAGGCTCAATCACAACGGCAGTTCCCGTGGCCGAAAACAACACAACCCCATTCTGCAAGCCCAAATCAGATGTCTCCACGTCGATGCCTATTATTGCGTTAGCGCCAAGAGCCATAGCCCGTGCTTTTGCCCGTTCAATGGCTTCCCAACGTGCCTTCTCCATCTCAGAGGTAAAAGCGGTTACTTCGCCGCCAGCCATCGACTCAAAACCAGCGATGAATTTGCCGAATATACCTCTGGTGCGGGGTGTTAAGCCGGTGACTAAGCCCAGTACTTTTTTGATCCTATACCCTGCTATTGTGGGGGTTGTTACGATTAGGAAGGGTGTGGTTGGGGTTAGTTGGGCGCCGCATTTGCTGCAGTAGTTTGCGCCGTCGGGAACATTGTTTCCACATCGGGGGCAATTCATCTTGTTCACCTTAAGTGAGAGCTGTTTTTGATTGTTATGTCATGGTTTGTTTCTTTTATGCTTATGCAGTACTTAAGCCGTCACTGAGATAGAAAAACAATTTTTATGAGGGCACCTAAACCTTGTCCACAGTTTTTGTTCTGGAATTGTAGTTAGATGAAGCATACCATTTTTAGTGGTCTTAAATCGTCGTCGCTTGTATAGAGTTGGGCTTTGTAGTGTCTGGCTGTGGCGTAAACAAGGGCGTCTGAGAAATGCAAGCTATACTCAAGGCTGTAATCTGCGGCTTCAAGAGATATTGTCTGGTCGATGGGAACCACTGTGGTTTGGCTTAGTGCTGCGACTGCCAAGAGGGCTTCTTCTTCGCCTTTGAGCTTTTTGATTTTCTTGTAAACTTCATAGAGCACCACAACCGAGGTGACGATGTCTTTGGGTTTGGTGGATTCGATTACGGTTTTGTATTTTGCTGCTTTGGGTCCCTTTGTGAACCGTTCAATCCAGCCGGAGATGTCTATGCTAATCAATGCGGTCAGACTCGTCGCGGAGGTTTTCGGTGTCAAGTCCAGGGATGAATCCTTCGGTTTCTTTTATAGGACGTACGGGGATGTATTGGATGATGCCGTGTTTTGTTATGGCGACCATTTTGTCGCCTGGTTTGATGCCTGCTTTTTTGCGGAGTTTTTCTGGGATTACGATTTGGTATTTTTTTGAAACAGTCACCGTTTCCATCGTTAACCACACCGTATAACGGTATGCGTATCGATATAAAACTTGCTTATGCTAAAAAGTTAATTACACCCTTCAAACAACTAAACGAACAGCACCCCCCCAAAAAAAGGTTAACTAAACATGAAAACATTGCTAGTTGTATATTCATATCATCACCTAAACACTCAGAAAGTTGCGGATGTCTTCGCAAGGATTCTGGATGCAGAAATAGTTACGCCTCAGCATGCTAACCCGTCTGGGCTTGAGGGGTATGATTTAGTTGGGTTTGGCGCTGGAATCGATAGCGGAAAACACTACAAGCCGCTACTTGACTTCGCCGACCAACTCCCCAACGTCAACGGCAAGAAAGCCTTCATTTTCTCAACCAGCGGAGTCTCAAACACAAAATACAAAACCAAAATCCACACCTCCCTGCGAGAAAAACTCCAAACCAAAGGCTACACCATCGTCGATGAATTCAACTGCCACGGCTTCAACACCAACAGCTTCCTCAAACACATAGGCGGTATGAACAAAGGCAGACCCAACCAAGAAGACCTCCAAAAAGCAGAAACATTCGCCCAAAACCTAAAACACCCCCTCTAAAAACAGTTGGATGGTGCCGGGGGCGGGATTCGAGCCCGCGACTTCTGGACATGGGCGTTTGGCCACCTTTGTTCTCCAGATTATGAGTCTGGCGCCCTAGCCAGGCTAGGCTACCCCGGCAAACACCGCTCAAAATGGTGGTGTCGGATTGTTTAGTCTGATTTCTTTGATTTAAACTTTTAAGGTGACTTGGGGGTTTGGGTGAAAAGGGAGTGTTTCTGTCAAAATTTTGGTGTGGTCTATTTTGGTTTTTTTGTTTTGGTTTGGTTTTGTTTGTTTTTGTGGATGATGTATGCTGCGTAGTAGGTTACGCTTAGGATTAGGAAGGTGCTGTCGAGGGCGTTTGGGAAGGCGGAGAAGTATATCCAGTGGTTGAAGTATGTGGTGAATTTTAGGGCTATGCCGATGGTTCCGAAGATGAAGGCGGTTAGGAGTAGGTTGCCGAGTAGGGTTTTTGGGTTGATGTCGCGGGGTTTTGTTGTTTGCTTCATGTACGAGTCCTGTTTGGCAGACAAACAGGTGCTATTCGGCGTCACAGTTATTTATCGTTTGCCGCAAAACACAGACACAAAACGCTGAACAAAAAAGGAGACAGGGTCATGGTTTCTGTGCTTTGCCGTTGTAATCCGTCTTAAGCACGTTCATACCTGAAATAACCGCATCCATGCTGGCCTTGACGATGTCTTCTCTGACACCCATCGCCGTCACAGTACGGTTTCCCTTACGAAGATGAACGACAACTTCAACCATGGCGTCTGTGCCACCAGTAATCGCCTTAACGTTGTACTGCTCCAGCGTGATAGGCTCAGTTTCAGCGATAGCTGCCTTAACAGCGTTAATGGCTGCATCGACGGGACCCACTCCGATAGCGCTACCCCAAACCTCTTTGCCCTGCACTTTAAGCCGAACCGACGCCGTCGCAGTAACTTTGTTGCCTCCGACGAACGTGAGTTCCTCAAGCCAAATCGGCTTTTCACCACTCAACCCCATAACGGTTTCAGCTATGGCTAAGACATCTGCATCCATGACTGCTTTGCCTTTGTCGCCGAGTTCCTTGATGCGCAGCATGATCTCTTTGAACTGCTCTTCGCTGGGTTTAAGACCCATGTTAGCAAGGTCGTTTCGAATAGCGTTTGAGCCGCTGTGTTTGCCCGGTGCAATGCGCCGTTTGCAACCGACGAGTTCAGGTGCGATGGGTTCGTACGTGAGGGGGTTTGCTAGGACGCCTTGGGTGTGTATGCCTGATTCGTGTGTGAAGGCGTTTTCTCCAACTACTGCTTTGTTGGGCTGCACATGAACGCCTGTTAAACGGCTGACCAGTTGGCTGGTGCTGTAGAGCAACTCAGTTTTGATGTTGAGGTCCAGTTTGTAGAACGTGCGCAGGGCGACCACGATTTCCTCAAGCGCCGCGTTACCTGCACGTTCGCCTAAGCCGTTGATTGTGGCGTGGCACTGTTCAACCCCGACTCCGAGCGCTGCAACCGAGTTGGCTACTGCCATGCCAAAGTCGTTGTGGCAGTGTACTCCAATCGGCACCTTGATTGTTTCTTTTAGTTTAGCGAAGAACTCCACGGTACGTTCAGGGGTTAAGTAACCGACTGTGTCGCAGGGCGTAACGCGATCCACACCTGCATCTACCGCGGTTTGGAACACTTTGGTTAAGTATGCAAAGTCTGAGCGTGTCGCATCTTCCGCCAACAACTCCACGATCAATCCGTGGGCTTTAGCGTACCGCACACAGTCCTCAGTTATTTTGAGCACTTGCTCGCGGGTTTTGCGGAGTTTACACTCAATGTGTAAGTCTGAGGTGGGTATGATCATGCTCATCGTGGAGGCGCCGCTTTTGATGACGGCATCGATGTCGCCTTTGGTGCCTCTGCCTGCGCTACTAACTTCAGCTCGCAAGCCCTGCTTGGCAATAAGCGACACTGCCTCCATTTCGCCCTCGCTGACTGCGGCGAACCCAGCTTCGATAACGTCCACACCGAGTTCGTCTAGCCTCTGGGCTATCCTTAGTTTGTTTTCAGGAATCAGACTGACTCCGGGTGTTTGTTCACCATCCCGCAGGGTGGTGTCTAAAAATTTCACGGTTTTAGGGAAGCGGTTGAATAAAGCGATACCCCATTTAAGGTCATCTCTCCATTGCTCAGCGCGAAGCAGGGATATAAGATTTATGGTATTACAAATTCATACTTTCCTTTCAAGCCTCCTTTGACAATTTGTGCATAAAGCAAAAATAACCAGCTTCCCCTTTCTTGTGCAGATGAACTTTATGATTAGCGACTTTAACCTCTTAGCCACCACTGCACGCGGCAACGAGAAAGCCATGACCCACGAAATCGTTTACCTCCTAAAAGACGAATTAGGCGACGCCGAAGCTAAAGCAAGCAAAACCAAAATCCGCGGCTTAATAGTCGCCAAAACTGCACTTGACCCCATCGCAGTCATAGAGAAATTCCACAGCATCCTCACAGAGCGACCCTATATGTTCCGTTATGCCCTGCGTATCGTGCCTATTCAACGGGTTGTACCCACGGATTTGGAGGAAATCAAGAAGGCAACCGCGGAGTTGGCGACAAAAATTGGCGAAACACAGAGTTTCCGTGTTACCGTCGAGAAACGTTTCACTGAACTGCACACAAAAGACCTCATCGAAGCAGCAGTGGGCGACATAAAAGCTCGTGTTGATCTCAAAAACCCTGATTGGGTAATTCAGGTTGAGGTGTTGGGGGCTTTGACTGGGGTTTCGCTGATTCATCCAAACGATGTTTTGGGTGTTGTGAAAGAGAAAATCCTCTAAAGTTGCGTTGAAAGAAGGGCTACGTCTTCGATTACCAAGTTAACCAGCGCCTCTTCTGTGGTGACTGGTTGGGTTTTTAGTTGCTCAGCGGATATTTGGAATGTTTCCTTGATTTTTTGTTGCTTAGGTTTGGTTAGTTTGAGAACTGAATCGTCAGGTTCACTGCCAACACACGAGGTTAACTCTTTTATCATCGCTTCCACACATTTGGGGCTGCTGCCTACAACCACTACCGCCATTGCTTTAGTTTCAGGTTTAACGCCGATTTTGTCGATGGCTTTCTGGATTTGCCGCTGCGCTGCCGCATACAGCATGGTTTCCATGGCAACGCTTTTGGATTTGTTGGTTTTGCTGTGAAAGGCTTGCAAAGCGTTGAGGACTGCAAAGTAGAGGTGTTCCTGTGTTGCGATCAGGTCAGCTTCAAAAAACTGGACTTCTACGTGCAGGTTGTTTTGTTTGCGGTTAGCTTTTAAGAACTCATCAACTTTACTGAAAGATATGTTTCGGTAACCTGTGATTTCGACGTATTTACCGAATTCTTCGATTTGCTGCAGCATCATTTTGGCTCCTGCATTCCGCTTAAGAGTTTGTCAGCTAACTGTTTGGGTAAACCTGCTTTTACAATTTTTTGAATTTCTTGATTAGCTTGCCGTTTCCCTAACTGTTTTCTGGTTATGCAACGCAGCGTTTCTTTAGTGTCCCAAGGAAAAATAACCCAACTGTCAGTTTCCTTCTCGAAATAGTCAGGTTTTTTGACACTTTGAGGTTTAAAGTAGATTGTTGCACACCTGACTTCTTGGGCACCCTGATTTTTGAGGTATTTTTCGGTTACTTGCAGGCTTTTTCCTGTGTCCGCGATGTCATCTACCAGAAGCACCTTTTTACCTTGCACAGGCGCGGTGAGTGCATGTTTTATTGTGGGTTCCGCTTTTGTTTGAGCTATATCCACATAGAACTCAACCTGTAAGGTCGCAATCTGCGTTACTTCAAGCAAATCCGCCAAAATACGGGCAGGAACTAAGCCGCCACGTGCTATCGCTACAATGAGCTCGGGGTTGAAGAGTGAAGTCTGGATTTTCTGAGCCTGCGCTATGAGTATGTCGTAGATTTGGTTCCATGTGGGGATTTCGTACTGTATTGTTGGTGCCTCTTTAGGGGAATTTGGTTTTTGGGTTCTGTTAAGCCTTTCGATACGAGTGGTGATTGCGATTGCACGTAAACATAACACAACTAATTGAGAGAAGTGCGAAGCAATTTTTTCTATGAACTCACAGTTTAGGGGGCATACGGTTCCGTATCCGCACCAGCTGGAATCACGCGACGTCTCAAAGTGTACCTCCCCTCCCTTATATAAAGAAAAAAAGGTGATTCTTGAACTGTTATTGCTGGTTTGAACATGAAAACTCAGCGAAGAAGACTGCGACAAGACTTTTACACTCACAAAGCGTTGCCGCTCCTAAATTAAGCTGCATCCTTTGAATACCCCGCTGCATCCAGTAACGGCTAAATACAACAAAGCCCACATGCGTTGATATTCAGCGTGGGATCAACCAAATGACAGATATGCCCGAATTAATCGTTGACTTAATCGAAGCATCCAAAAAGCATGAGCAGTACCGCGACAAAGAATGCATAAACATGATCGCAAGCGAAGGCATCAAGTCACCCGCTGTCTGCCAAATGCTGGACATGAGCCACGACCTCGCCACCCGATACGCGGAAGGCGACAACGACATGGCGGGGCACGTTAAGAAACGTTACTATCAAGGGCAAAAATACATGTCCCAAATCGAAGACCTCGCATGCGACGCAGTCAAAAACCTTTTTGGCGCGTCATGGGCCGATGTCCGTTTAATCTCAGGTACCCACGCCAACACAGCCACATTCAAAGGCTTATCGATGGCTTCCAGAAACAACAAAATGGTCGTCACCCCCTTAAGCTGCGGTGCCCACATAAGCCACGACTACACGGGTTTAGCAGGCAGCATACTTGGAATAGACAACATCAACCACGTCTACGACCTAAAAGAATTCAACATAGACGCCGAAAAATCCGCCTACGTTATCCGCGCCGCGAAACCCGGCATCGTCACCTTCGGCGGCAGCCTCTTCCTCTTTCCACACCCAATAAAAGAACTCAAAGAAGTCTGCGACGAAGTAGGCGCATACATAGCCTACGACGCCGCGCACGTTTTGGGTTTGATTGCAGGCGGCCAATTCCAAGACCCATTGCGCGAAGGCGCTGATTTTATCACTTCTTCCACTCACAAGACTTTTCCAGGTCCACAGGGTGGCGTCATCATGGGCAACCCAGATACACCCGCCAAAGAGAAGGCGGTGCGGAAAATCCAGCATGCCGTCTTCCCCTTAACCGCTTCCAGCACGCACCTCGGCAGACTGCCCGCATTAGGTATCGCCTGTCTCGAAATGAAGCTCTTCGGTAAAGAACTAGCCACCCAAATCGTCAAAAACGCCCAAACCGCTGGGCAGTACCTTTACGAAAACGGCGTCAAAGTCATAGCTGAACATAAAGGCTTCACACGCAGCCACCAAATAGCCCTTGACATTCGAGCGTTCGGCGGCGGCAATAAAATCGCCCAAGACCTCGAAGACGCAAACATCATCCTCAACAAAAACCTGCTGCCCTACGACGACCAAGACACCAAAGAGAACCCCTCAGGTCTACGCGTTGGGTTCCAAGACATCACTCGCCGCGGTTTCCGCGAAGGCGACATCAAACACCTCTGCGACTTGATGCTGGATGTAATCAAGGGCAAACGTAGTCCCGCTGAGGTTAAGGTTGATGTGTTGGCGCTTAAGAAAGAGTTTTCTGGCGTCAAATACGGTTTCCAAAGCGTTGATGAAGCCCTAAAATACGTCAAAAAGCCCTAAAGTTGGCTTCAACCTCTTTTCAACCCTTAGAAGCAGGCAAGCTCTTTTGGGCAGATTTATAAACTAAACCCGCCTTAGTTCAAGTAAGCGCAGAGTGCCCATTTTGGAAACACAGCAACCCCCTCAGCATAAACCAGCAGGCGTAAGCACCCTATCGTTAGCGTTAATCCCTCACAATCGTAATAACTGCCACTGTAGGCGCCATAATCAGCTTCATCTACCCCGACTTCGTCAGGTTACTCTCAGGAACCACCTACGTTTCAGGCGGCGCCATCTACGACGCAATCTACGTCGTCCTCACGTTGGCGACTGATGTGCTTTACCTCTTCGGGGGAGGCGTTCTAATCTACGGGGCACTGTTGGTGACGATTCGTTTTATCCAGATTAAGCTGGCTAACCCCTACAAGCACACCTACTCGACGCGTTACCTTTCAAGCTACTTGACTTTGAGCTTGAACTTTTTCATCGGGGCAGAAATCATACGCACTGTTGCCGTGCGCACTTATGAGGAGTTTACGTTGTTGATTTTGGTTATTTTCAGCAGGGGGTTGTTTAGTTTGATTTTGTATTTAGAGCGGCGTTGGCATGGAGCCACCGAAACCGAGTAACTCCCGCTTTTTCAGCTCAACCCCTGCCAAACTGGGATTAGTGTGGTTTTGCCTAAACATTAATTAACAGACCATGACGTTTTAGCAAATGAAAACTCATGTCAATCGACCTAATCTCTGGGCTATTCATCGCCGTAGCAATAGGATTTGTTCTGCTCTTCTTTATTTTGCCCAGATACGGTCCTCACTACACTTCACGCTTAACTTGCCCTAACTGCAAAAAAAGCTTCAACTTCCACTGGATCCCAGGCGCAACCATAACCTCTCTGATTCGACGCAACTACCGCGACCTCAAATGTCCCTACTGCCACATTAAATCCACCTACGACATCGCAGCCACACGCTTAACTACACCGAAAACGAAGAAAGCAAAGTAGACAGACACGGTTTTTTGTAGAGAGCTTTATTAGGCTACACGTGCAATCTCAGTCTTAGCTAACATTCAAGGTGAACATTTGTCATGAAAGTACTGTTAAACGATGGTTTAGAGAAGGAAGGCTTAGCGATCTTCCAAGAAGCAGGCATAGAAACCGACACCAAAAAACGTGACCCCACGCAACTGGTTGCCGAAATCGGCCAGTTCGACGCGCTCGTGGTTAGAAGCGCCACCAAAGTCACCCGCGAAGTCATCGAGGCAGGCGCTAAGGGAAAACTCAAAATCATCGGACGCGCAGGCGTAGGATACGACAACATCGACGTAGCAGCAGCATCAGAAAACGGCATAGTCGTAAAAATCGCGCCGTACGGCAGCACAAACGCCGTGGCAGAATTAACCATAGATCTGATGCTTTGTATTTCCCGTAACACGCCGCAGTCTCATCATTTCCTCAAAAACGGAGTTTGGATCAAAAAGAAGCTGGAGGGCAGAGAACTCAACGGCAAAACCTTAGGCTTAATCGGCTGCGGCAGAATCGGGCAGAGAGTCGCCCAGATTGCTAAACTCGGCTTCAACATGGAAGTCGTAGGTTACGACATTAAACCCTGCCCTGAGAGCGGCATCAAATTCCTCGCCACAAAAGAAGACGTTCTAAAAGTAGCCGACTACATAAGTGTCCACACAGGCGGTAAAGACGTCATCATCGGCGCCAGTGAACTCGCCGTCATGAAACCTACAGCCTACATCATCAACACCAGCCGCGGCAACAACATTGACCAGCAAGCTCTCTACGCAGCCCTCAAAGACGGCAAAATCGGCGGCTACGCAGCAGACGTCTACAAAGAGGAACCCAAAGCAGAAAACGACCCCTTCAACGACAAACTCAAAGAACTCGACAACGTCGTGTTGAGCAGCCACCTCGGTGCATCCACCGTCGAAGCGCAGCGGGAAACCTCGACTGAAATCGCTCGGGTACTCAGCGGGTACCTGTTGGGCGGAGACTTCACCAACGCCGTCAACGCAGGCGAATCAATCGAGGTAGAAGAGAAGGAGATTTTCACACTCTTCATCCATCACCATGACGTGCCAGGCGTGTTCGCTAACATCGATAAGGTGCTTGCTGACTGCAACATAAACATCCGCGCCAACTACAGCCGCCAAATCAACAAAGGCTACGCTATAAGCGTCTACGTACTGCATCAAGCCGTTACCCCTGAAATCGTAGCCAAACTCAAAGCCGTCCCCAACGTCTGCAACGTCAAAGCCTAAACGGCAATTTTCCTTTTCCTTATTTTTTATTAAAGTTTTGTTTAGGTTTATCTTTGAGGTTCTTTTCGACTCCGTGCTTTTTAGCCATGCTTTTCCAGCTGCGGTTAGCCGCCCACAAAAACAGCCACCGTGGAATAATGGGTTTAGCCATATACGCCGCAGCCTCTTGAGAAATCGGTTTACCACCTGTCAAGTCAACTGCGGCTAAATCGAGTGCTTTAACAACGTTCCGACCGAGGAACCCTGCCTCTTTTAGCGATGCACCGTTAAACACCGCGCCACCACCCAAACTCAACCCTCCCGCCCACGCTATGCCTGTTTCGTAGGCGAATTGGCGGCAGATTGCCAATGCAGTGTTGTTCTGTGCTGCTTCGGGGAAACCGTTGTTGACGATTGCCGCCATCCGCTGAGGTTTAGGTGTTGGGTTATTTTTGCGTTGGGCTGCGATTTTTTCCAGCATCAAAATCAAGGGAGCGGGCAGACAATCGATGTAGAGAGGGAAAGCGACTATTAGCAAGTCGCAGTCAGCCACTGATGCGAGTAACTCTTTTTCCACAAAAAGTTGATGATGGGCCGATTGAACATGGTGCTTGGCGGTTGTGTAGCCTGCTTCTTGAAGCTTATCGAGCAAGTAGGAACCTAAAGAGAAAGAGGTACTGCTAAAACAGCGGGGACTAGCAACTAGAAGCGACGCGGAGTGACTCATACTTTTATCTCCAACGCTGCAAGCAACTGACTGATTTTCCCTTCACCCTGTTCTTCGGTATCTTTGTAGTAGATGAAGGCGGTTGCGTGACGGCTGGCTTGTTTGTTGAGTGAATTTCGGTAGAGCAGGGTGCGAAAGATTTCTTCGGCTTGCGGGTCGGGTTTTGGTAGAACGCCGATCGCTGCGAGTTTGCCGATTTTGTTGTAACGCTGTGGATGATGTAACTCTCCTTTTACTTTGTGGAAAAACGGTAGTATACCGCAGATTTGGCGGTCTAGGACTTTTTTGAGTTCGTAGGAGTAACCGCCGAAAACCACAGGAGACACATATACACTTAGGTCGGTTAAGGGGAGTTTGTTGATTATTTCTTGTGCATCATCGTTGATGACGCATTTTCCAGGGGTTTTTGTCGAGCAGCCAAAACAGCCCAAACAGTCGCCCACTTGAATGTCCCGTAAACGATAAAGAGAAACATGACCGAAAGGGGTCAGGGTGTCTGTTAGGGTTTGGGCCGTTTGGTCCACTTTGTCATCTTGTTTTCTTGCATCGTTTAGCACAACGATTTCCAAATAAAACAGACTCTAAGTAAACGATTTTCATTTACTAGTAAATAAAAATAACCAACTATCTGTATATAAGCAGGTTACGTTCTAAATAGTTTTCAAATGAAGCTCGGCGTGTTATTTTCAGGAGGCAAAGACTCCACTCTCGCGTTGCATTTGGCTGCGGAGAAAGAACAGGTAGCCTGCCTCATCACTGTGGTTTCGAAGAATAAGGAGAGCTTCATGTTTCACACGCCCAACATCGACGTTTCAGCGTTGCAGGCGCAGGCTTTGGGGTTGCCGCTGGTTAGGGTGGAGACCGAGGGCAGAAAGGAAGAGGAACTCGCCGATTTAGAGTGCGCCATCGCCGAAGCCAAAGGCAGGTTCGGAATCGAGGGGGTTGTCACGGGCGCAGTCGAATCCGTCTACCAAGCCTCCCGCGTCCAGCGCATCTGCAACCGATTAGACCTCTGGCAGTTCAACCCGCTCTGGAAAACAGACCAAAAAGCACTGCTGGAAACCCTAATCGCAAAAAAGTATCAAGTTATCATATCAGGAGTTTTTGCTTACCCACTGGACCAGACGTGGCTTGGCAGACAAATCGACTCCACAATCGTCGCGCGGTTGGTGGAGTTGGAGGGCAAATACGGTATCAGTCCGTCAGGGGAAGGTGGAGAAATCGAAACCACGGTTCTTGATGCGCCCCTGTTTAAGAGGCGTATCGAAGTTGCCAACGCTGTGGTGGAGTGGAGTGGCAGTTCAGGCGTTTACGTAATTAAAGAGGCGAGGCTGGTTTCCAAGTGACGGTGCTTGTTGTGGATTTGAACTGGCGGAAGGATTCGCTGGCTTACACCGAATTCGTCTCGCCGATTCTAGCTGCTGTTAAGCCCCTTGAGCCATGTGCAGTCAGGCATTACTTGGAACTACAGCACTCAGAAATCGACGGTTACAGCCACATAATCCTCTCAGGAACCCCCCTCAAAGACTTCGAATTCCTAAAACGCCTCGACCGTTTCCAATGGATAAAAACCTCCCAAAAGCCGATTTTGGGCATCTGCGCGGGCATGCAAACCATCGCAAAAGTCTACGGCGAAAACCTCCGTGCCTGCCAGCAGGTAGGCATGACCGAAATCACCACCACAAAAGAAAACCCGCTCTTCAGCGGCACTTTCCAAGCATACTCGCTCCACAGCTACACAGTCTTGCCATCCCCAACCTTTGATGTAATAGCAGAATCTAAAGAGTGCATCCAAGCCATAAAACACAAACAAAAACCCCTCTACGGCGTCCTATTCCACCCCGAAGTCCGCAACCCCGACATCCTAAAACGGTTCGTCGAAAGCAGGGTAGGAATTTAATTGTTCAACCGCCATGCAAGCAAGGTCGTATGCACTCCTTGGAACGCATCCTATCAGAAAACTGAGTAAACTTTTAATCAAAAGTTAACCAAATATGACATATGCATAAAGCCCTCATTCTATTCTTTTCCTCTTTTCTAATCTTAGCGCTAACAGCCCCAATAATGATTGACCCTTCGTTTGTCTCCGCCTCTATACCTAAACCATCCGTTCCACAATTTACTGTAAAATTGATCGATTCATCTTATTATATACCTGCGAGCACTTCAGTTGACCCTTACACGGGAGCAGAAATAACTAATCAGGGTTATCATGTAGTAAACAGAACAATAGAACTCAGCATCAAGAACAAACCGTTTACCGCATATGAGAGCGACGGGCAGATAATCAATTACTACTTAAACATACGCACTAAAGGAAACTATGACAAAGATTGGATAATAATATACAGTCCCAGCAAAGGTTACTTGACCCAATCAAACTCTGATTACACAACGGTAGTTTATTCTTTAGATGACAATGAATACCCATTTTGGGATAATATTAAGGGAGAAGGTACAATCGATTTTCAAGTGCAAGCATTAATAGGATCCGTTCATAGGGTTTACAACGGTAGTGCAGCAGAAATTATGGATACTGCTCCATGGATTTTCGAGGGAGAGACAAGTGATTGGAGCAGCACACAAACCATAACCGTACCCGAGCCGACACAAACAGCTGTCCCCAGCGCTTCTCAATCATCAACATCACCAACCGTAAACCCGACAGTTAGTCAAGTGTTTGGTTTGGATTGGGTTGGGGTTGTCGTTGTTGTTTTGCTTGGGGTGGTTGTTGTGTTGTTTGTGTTTGTGGTGTTTTATTCGGGTAAGCGTAGAGGGTTGTAAAAAGTCGAATTTCAAATTGTACTACACATTGTGCCTTGTACGTAACAAACCGAGACCATCCCGATGGGTAAACAAGGAAAAACATAATACTGCAAAGCACCCACCTACGTATAGGATAAAATGAAAAGAAACCTATCGCTCTGGGGCTTTTTCTTAGTTTCACTTATTGCGCTATCTATAGGTAGTACGCTAGAATTTGGTAGTGCGCAGACATACAAAGAAGTCAGTGGCATAATCAGGTCAGATACAACATGGACAAAAGCAAACAGTCCATACTATTTTAGGGGACCCGTTGGAATAAGCGAAGGCGTAACATTAACAATTGAAGCAGGAGTCACTATCAACGGAGGATATCTCCAAGTTAATGGTACTTTAATTGCCAAAGGGTCCAATGCTGAGCCAATCGTATTTAATGGTGGCCCAATAGATTTTATGTCAACAAGTTCTGGTAATACAATCGAAAGAATAATAATCAATTCAGGGCAATTCGCGATTAAGTGCAATAATGTGTCCCCAATGATAAATAACAATACAATTCAGGGGGAAATTCGCGTTAACGCAAGTTCACCAACAATTTCAAATAATTTAATAATAGGAAAAATATCGGTTGAAGAGGGCTCACCGTTAATCCAAAACAACTATATTATTACAAGTTCATTCGCAATTGAATGTAGTGGAGGCTCACCCAAAATTTCTTACAATAGAGTGACTGGTAATGGAGTTGGGGTCTCAGATTATACTGGAATATTTGGCGGAGGAGGGCAAATCTCAAACAATGTTATCTCTGGTTTCCAGACTGGGGTTAAAGCTGGAAAGATAATCGAGGGAAATTTGATTTCCAACAATTATTTTGGAATTGAAGTTGAATATTTTCAAACAATCCGCCATAATACCATAATGAATAACAATGAAGGCTTGTATGTAGGTGAAAGTGTTTCAATTATAGAGTTCAATAACTTCCAGAATAATACACGTAATATTTATCTTAACACTTATGCAACGCGCAATATTACTGCCGCTAACAACTGGTGGGGAACGACAGATACACAGTTAATTGATGAAAAAATACACAATAACTGGAAAAACTTCGATTTCATCACGGTTAACTATACCCCTTTCTTAACAACCCCTGACTCGATAGCTCCGGAAATTCCTGATGACTTAGAGGCAATAGCTACAATTGCACCAAGTCGAACCCCCTTTGATCAGAATCCCACGTCAACGCCTAGCCAGCCTGTTTTTGGGGGCTCTGTCCTGTTGGGTCTTGACTGGATTGGAATCGCCATTGTGGCGCTGCTGGCTACCGTCGTGGTGTTGTTGGTGTTTGTGGTGTTTTACTTGCGTAAGAGGAGCATTGGTGGGTCTGTTAAGAAGGTGACAACCGTTTAGTATTTTTTTTACGTATTTTCGCCTATAGATGCGCACCCAAGATAATGGGACCAAAGAAAAAAAATCGCAGTTAACGCTCGCCCAAAGTTTTTAGCATACTGCCACTTCGGTAGCCTTCCAAATCAAACGTCACGTACTTAAAGCCCAACCGTTTAAGCTCACAGGCGACCTTGTCTAAGACTGCTTCATCAAAAAACAGTGTCCTCTCATCTGCGTCCACTTCGATTCGCGCCAACCCCTTGTGGTCTCTAACCCTGACCTGTTTTACACCCAAAATTCGCTTAACTACCTTTTCGGACTCTTCTATGCGCTTTAGTTTCTCGGCTGTAATCTCCTCGCCGAAGGGAATTCGCGACGCCAAACACGCCAAAGCAGGCCGATCATACACGCTGAGCCCCAAATTTTTGGCTACTTGCCGTATTTCCTCTTTGCTGAATTTGGCGGCAACCCATGGACTCCAAACGCCTTCCGCTTCCTGCACTGCCCGAAAACCAGGCCTGTGAGTAGCTAAATCGGAAAAGTTAGTTCCCTCGAAAACCGCAGCAAACCCTTGTTGATGCGCAAATGTCGTCAGTTTTTGGAGGAGTTCTTTTTTGCAGTGGTAGCAGCGGTTTTCGGGGTTTTTGGTGAACTCTGCGTTTTCTAATTCGTTGGTGTGGGTTATGTAGAGTTTTAAGCCGATTTCTTGGGCTGTTTGTTTGGCTTCGCGTAGTTCTTCGGTGGTGTATGTGGGGGATTGGGCGATGACTGCAACGGCTTTTTCTCCTAATATCTGATGGCTAATTGCCGCCAGTGTGGCGCTGTCGACGCCGCCGCTAAATGCGATGACGACGCCGTTTTTGCCCTTGTCGGCTATGAAGCTTTTTAGGTTATCTAGTTTGCGTTGCAGGGCGTCCATTTGGCACCACTATTTTTTGGGAAACATTTCTTGCGCTTTAGACACGGCCAACTCCACAAGTTCCCGCAGCGGCTTCCCAGTTTTCTCCGCCAAAACTTTAAGGTCTTCAAACTCAGGTTTGACACGGATAACCTCACCCTGAGCGTTCTTGGAGACTTTGACGCGTACAGACGCTTTGTTGCCCATAACCGTCAAATCCACCATGGCAACCTCGCGATTTACAATGTGGCGTTGACAGTAGTTGACTCTCACACCCAACGTTCCCGTTTCCGCAATAAGTACCTTTGAGAGGTGCGTTGCGTCTTTTTGGTCCGCGATCACCTTAACGATTTGCCCTAGTCTGTTTTTCTTGGTGACCATCGGTGTGATGCTTACGTCTTTTGCGCCCTCTGCAAGTAGCTTGTCGATTGTGTAACCTAAAATTTCGCCTGAAAGATCATCAACGTTAGTTTCAAGCACAGCAATCTCGTCGCTCGCAACTCCAGTGTCTACTGCGTTGCCGACTGTCACCCGCAAAACCGCAGGCATGTCTGGAAACTCTTTGGTTCCCGCCCCAAAACCCACCTTTAACGGCACAATTGCTGGATAAAAGTTGGTGACTTCATTAACCAAGTTGACCAGTATTGCGGCTCCTGTGGGTGTAGCTAATTCGGTTTCGATGGGTCCGCCGTGGAAGGGGAAGTTTTTGCTCTGCAGAATCGCCAACGTCGCGGGCGCAGGCACAGCAACCGTGCCATGAGAGAATTTGACTAAGCCGCCGCCCACGGCTAATGGTGTTGAGTAGATTTTTGCTTCAAACAGGTTCAAGTCGTCAAGAGCTACCGCGCAACCGATGATCTCCGCGGCAGTATCCACCAACGCGACTTCATGGAGGTGTGCATCTTCGAAGCTGGTTTTATGCAGTGCGGCTTCTGCTTCGATTAAGGTGTGGATTGCTTTGGAGGCGAATTCTCGGGCTTTCTGCGACATGTAAATGCCTGCAGCAGCTTTCTCCACTATCCCGATAAGTTCGTTGCCGTGACGTTTCTCTGCGGTGGCTGAGTTTACTGTGATTTGGGTGGCGCGGAACTCTCCCCGCACAACTTCGTCAATTGCTATGTCGATGTGGTTGTATCCGAATTCGGGGTTTTCCAACGTTTTAATCGCGGTGATAATCCTTTCAACGTTGACGCCTAAATCCAGAAAAGCGCCCAGCAGCATGTCGCCTGCAACTCCACAAGCGTTGCAGTCTATGACTAGAACTTTTTTAGTTTCAACCATAAGTATCACAATTCAAAAACTTGTTTACCGAGTTAGCATAATAGATAAATGGTTTATTGGTTTTTTAAGTATTGTCTGTTCTATGCCATCGGTTAGGGAAGTTTTAGAAAAGGTTTCTCGCAAAGAAATCTCGCCTGAGCAGGCAGAGAAGATGCTTAAGCTGCATGCGGTTGACGAGTTGGGCTGTTTAGCGAAGCTGGATGGTAACCGTGAACTGCGCAAGGGTGTACCTGAAATCATTTTAGCCGAAGGAAAAACACCTAGTGAAGTTATCGGAATCTGTAAGGTTATGCTGAAGAATTGTGGCAGAGTTATCGTCAGCCGATGCAAACAGGAACACATCTCAGCCATCCAAACACTCGCTGCGGAAGGTTTACAAATCGAAATTAACAAACAAGCAAGGTTGGCGGTGCTAAAAAAAGACAGTTACACAAACGCAGGTAATGGTGGAAGGGTGGCGATTTTAACCGCGGGAACCTCAGACATACCCATAGCAGAAGAAACCAAAGTCGTCGCACAAGAGATGGGTTGCACCGTCTACACTTACTATGATGTGGGTGTGGCAGGAATTCACCGTTTGCTTGAACCCATAAAAGAAGTCATCACCAACGACGTTGATGTTGTGGTGGTGGTTGCGGGTCGCGAGGGGGCATTGGCTTCGGTGGTTTCAGGTTTGGTGGATGTTCCCGTGATTGCGGTACCGACTTCGAACAGTTATGGGTTTGGCGAAAAGGGCGTCGGCACTTTGATGGCGATGTTGCAGTCGTGTTCGTTGGGGCTGGCTGTTGTGAACATTGACGGGGGCGTGGCGGCAGGAGCCGTTGCAGCTCTGATTGCAAAACGTGTAGCCAAATTTAGGAAATGAGTGCTTTTTAGAAGGGTATGTGCCAAGGTAAACCCAACTAGACACAATTGCGGTTTGTGCCTAATTGCCAAAGGGTTTTCGGAAGTTTACAGCCAACCGAAAGGTTTTGCCTTGGCACACAACCGGGGCAGGGTTGCTTTGATTGTAGGGCAGTCGTTAGTCCCCGGTTTTACGTGTTACTGGTATGTGCTAACCCCCATATAAGTATTACTTTTATAAAAATTAGTAACACTGAATCGCTTTGTTGCAACGTGACACATTTTCAAAACACAAAAAGCGCACGCATGAACCTGCAGTTTGTTACGAATTTTTATTTGTCGACACAGCAAAAGGTTAATTAACATAACACTTTTTTAAATAAAAGTGTTACTGCGGAGACAAAGCAATGCACATACCCGACGGATTCCTAACAATAAACGTCATAATACCCACCTTCATAATCACACTCATCTTCCTGGCAATAGCCATCAAAAAAGTAAAACTAACCGACCAACAAGTCCCCATCATGGGCCTACTAACCGCGCTTTTCTTCGCCGCCATGATGATGAATTACCCCATCGTCGGCGGAACAACCGCACATCTCTTAGGCGGAGCAACGTTGGGCCTCATATTAGGCCCCTTTGCTGGCGGCATCTCAATGACTATAATCCTTGTTTTACAGGCGTTCCTGTTTGGAGATGGCGGGCTCACAGCCCTCGGTGCCAACATCCTCAACATGGGTGTAATCGGCATAGTCGTTCCCTGCGCAGTATTCCTAGTAATGAACAAGGCACTTAAAATTAAAACAACCGCAGCCCTGTTTGTAACGGTTTTTGTTGCAGCATTCTTAAGCGACGTAACCGCGGCAGTTGCAGCAGGTGTGGAACTTGGCTTGTCGCAACCCGTATTCCAGTACGGTTTAAGCGTGGCAGTTCCAGCGATGGCAATCAACCACTCCATTATGGGTGTCGCGGAAGCTTTTGTCACAGTAGTCATTATCGGTACACTTCTAAAACTTCGCCCGGACGTTTTAGCTAAAAGCCCCATATTGGGCAAACTAAGCATGTTTAACAAGAAAGATGAAGTGGAGGCGTAAACAGGAAATGGTATCCAAGAACCAAAAAACCATCATAATCGGACTAGGCATCTCTTTAATCTTTGTGCTTTTGGGTGTTTTTGTTTTCTCTTACGCTATGGAAACTCTTGACGTTAAAGCAGAAGAATTGGGCGCAGAAGAAAACCCCATCTACGAGCCACCATTACCCGACTACACCATCCCCGGCTGGGAAGATGAATGGGGTACACTGCTCTTAGGCGTAGCTAGCACATTACTGTTGTTCGTTGCAGGTTTAGCTGCAGCTATGGTTTTAAAGAAAAAGAGTAAATCCAAATGAAAGTCCCCCAATCCCTAAAAGACCTCATGGAAGGAGCCGAATCACTAGTTTACCTAGAAGACTTAAGCACAAAAAAAGGGGTACTGCAAGCAATAAATCCCCTCGCAAAATTAGTCGCCATAACCGCGATGATTGTGGCGTCTCTGTTTATCTTCAACGTAACCTATCTGCTATTGATTTGCTGTGTCCCCATCTTTTTAGCTGTAACCTCAAGGCTCCCCCTACGCCAATTCTTTTCCCGCACCGCGTTGATTCCGCTGTTTTCCGTCATAATTGCGCTCCCGCCTCTTTTCTTAACTGCAGGCAACCCAATCGCATCAGCCAACATTGGCATCACAACCTTAACCATAACTTCTGAGGGGCTTAACCAGTTTCTCATTTTCACCGTGCGCGTGTGGTTCTGTGTCGCATCCATAGTTGTCTTTGTGTTGTCAACGGGTTTTGAGAAGGTACTTAGGCTTTTCTCATCTCTAAAAGTTCCGCATCTGATAATTCAACTGTTCAGCTTAACATACCGATACTTTTTCGTCTCCATCCATGAAGCCCAAAGCGTTCTGTTAGCTAAAGAAGCCCGCACATACATCCACAAGCGAACCATAAACAGGCAAGCCCTAAAAGACTTAGGCGCTATAATCGCCACCCTCTTCATCCGCACATACGAGCGCTCTGAGCGAGTTTACTTGGCTATGAAAGCCCGCGGATTCGAAATCAGCAACGAAACAAAACAGGCAGCCCCAAAACTACATGTAATGGATGTAGCGTTTGCGTCATCAATAATAGTGGCGTTTGCATATCTTGCGTTGTTATAGAAAGGCGTCCACCAATGGCTGAGCCAATCGTTTCAGTAAAAGACGTTAAATTTAGCTATCCCGCAGGCGTTAGTGCACTCAAAGGCGTTTCCGTCGATATCCATCAAGGGGAACGTGTGGCGCTGCTGGGACCGAATGGCTCAGGCAAATCTACGCTTATCCTTTTGATTGCGGGACTGCTTTTGCCCAGCAAGGGCGAGATAACAGTCTTTGGCGAAAAAACAACCTCAAAAGACTTCCAAAAACTACGTTCAAGGATAGGCATAGTTTTTCAAGACCCCGACGATCAACTCTTCACACCCAGCGTTATCGAAGACGTCGAGTACGGACCGAAAAACCTCAAACTCCCCGAAGAAGACATCAAAGCACGAAGTGCACATGTACTCGAAAAAATGGGCATAACGCATCTGAGAAATCGCCCACCACATCGGTTGAGTTTTGGAGAAAAAAAGAAGGTTTCGCTTGCAACGGCGCTGGTGCTTAAGCCTGAACTGCTGATTTTGGATGAGCCAACCGCGAACCTTGACCTTGTTTCCCGACGAGGACTAATTGAAACTATAAATGAGTTGAGCAAGGCAGGCACAACCATCATCGTCTCAACCCATGATGCCGAAGCCATCCCTGAACTCGCCGACCGAATCGTCGTCATAAGCCACGGCGAAAAACTCTGCGAAGGCAAAACCAGCGAAGTGTTAGAGGACAAGGCGATGCTTGAAGCTTCAGGGCTGGAGCCGCCCACCATAGTGGACTTGTTTGGGGAACTCAAAACTCAAGGACTAATCAATGATGTACCAATTACCTTGTCGGATGGGAAAGAGGCGCTTATAAAGCTGCTAAAAACACAAAAGAATACTCCCACATAACCCATTTGAACTTAACAGCGGTTTCTGTCTGCCTCAAAGCTTTAAACTCCGATGCTCAATATTTTAGTGGTGAAACTCGTGCCTCTTTTCCAATGCAAAGTCTGCGGCAGAAAAATCGAAGCCGACTACGAAACCTGCGACTGCACACATGCGCACCAATGCCACGAAAAGAAGAATCCACAATGCTGTGGACAACAAATGATCGAAATAATGGACGATTAGACAACGGTATTTGGGTCGCCTTTCATCACGGGTTTGCCGTCGCGGTAGCTGCAACCGATGCCGTACTTTTTGGCACATTCCAAACACAAATGGGGATCACACAACGTAGTGCTGAGATATTTCTCTCCGCCGTCGGGCGCAACACATACAATCAAACCTGACTTGAGCGTCTGGGCTTTCTGGAGGGCAACGCTGAAAATTGCGCCTGAACTTGGACCCACAAAAATGCTCTCCTGCAACGCCAACAACCGCGCGGTTTCGTCTGCAACTTTGGGGTTGACGTAATGGATTTCGTCTACGAGGGCGGGGTTCCAGATTTTTGGGATATGCTGCGTTTTTAGGTCTTTTAACCCTTGAATGGCTGTGCCTACTTCGGGTTGCACACCAATCACCTGCACATCAGCGTTGTATTCTTTTAGACGCTTAGACAAACCCATCAACGTGCCAGTCGTTCCGATCCCAGCCACTACATGGGTTACTTTGCCATCCGTGTCACGCCAAATCTCAGGCGCAGTCGTTTCATAGTGAGCTAAAACGTTGGCTTCATTAGCGAACTGGTTGGGCATAAAATACTTGTCAGGGTTTTTGGCGGCGATTTCTTTAGCTAAGTCTTCTGCGCCATCCATCCCCTTTGCGCCATCGCTCAGCAGAACTTTAGCACCCAGCGAAATCAACATCTGGCGACGCTCCATACTCATGGTTTCAGGCATAACGATGAGTGCGTCGTAGCCTTTTGCACGGCAGACCAAAGCGATGCCGATGCCTGTGTTGCCGCTGGTCGGTTCAATCACCACTTTACTATGGGTTAATTGCCCAGATTTTTCGGCTTGCTCAATCATGTATTTGGCGACGCGATCTTTTATGCTGCCGCCAGGGTTGTTTTTTTCAAGTTTAACGTAGATTTCAAGGTCTGGGTTGGGGTTTAGGCGTTGGATGCGTACAAGTGGCGTGTTGCCGATTAAGTCGAGGATGTTTTTGCCGTTCACTGCTGTCACCTTGAAGCTGATAGCTAAGCATGTCTGAGCTTATAAAATAATGTTGCTACCTCAATGGACGAGTTAATCAGGCTACTCACAACCTGCAATTCACAAAATAAAGCAGATTCACAGTTTACTTCACTTAGCAGTAACCATTTTAGTCTTCAAGTTTTTTCTGCATTCCCGGAATAGGCGAGTATTCTTTGATTTTTTCCGCCATATCCCTTAACTGCTTATCCACCAGATAGTTGACTGTGCCTTCTTCGTAGGTGCCATCGGCCCGCCGCTGCCCCGCCTTTGTACCTGTTAAGACTTCGATGCCTTCGTCAATCGACTTCACCGAGTAGATACTGAATAGCCCCGCCTTAACCGCGTCAATCACCTCCTCCTTTAGCATCAGGTTCTGCACGTTACTCTCAGGAATCATCACACCCTGCTCACCTGTCAACCCTCTGGCTTTGCAGACCTCAAAGAAACCCTCGATTTTTTCGTTGACGCCACCGATGGCTTGCACTTCACCCTTCTGGTTCACCGACCCTGTTACGGCAAGATATTGCTTGATGGGTAAGCCGCTGAGGGCCGAGAGGATGGCGTAGAGTTCGGTGCTGGATGCGCTATCACCTTCGACGCCTGAGTAGTTCTGCTCAAAAACCAACCTTGCGGAGAGGCTCAGCGGTTTGTCACGAGCGTATTTCTCATTTAAGTAACCGCTTAAGATCAGGACGCCTTTGGTGTGAATTGGACCGCCCATTTTTGCTTCCCGCTCAATGTCAATAACGCCCTCGCGTCCTAAACCGATGCTGGCGGTAACACGAGACGGCGAACCAAACGCGAAATCGCCCAAGCCCATGACGGATAAACCGTTGACTTGCCCCACTTTTTGTTCGGCGGTGTCGATGAGGAAGAAGCCGCGGGTGATCATTTCTTGGATTTTTTCTTGGATAAGTTTGGAGCGGCAAATTTTTTCTTCAATGGCTTTCTTAACGTGCATAGCGGTGATGTATTGGGCGCTGTCTTGCTCCGCGTAAAAGTTGGATTCCCGGATAATGTCAGCTATCTGCGAGAACTGGGTGGAGAGCTTGTACTGGTCCTCGACTAATCGTGAACTGTATTCGACGAGTTTGGCTAAGGCGCCGCTGTCAAGATGCCGCAGTTGCTCGCGTTCACATAAGCCGCAGACGAATTCAGCGTACTGCTGAACCTTTTCTTTAGAGCGAGGCATCGTAGTGTCAAATTCTGCTTTTATTTTGAAGAGTTCACGGAAGTCTGGATCGAGGCTGAACAGTGCTTGGTAGATGTTGGGGTCACCGATTAAGATGACTTTGGCTGTTAGAGGTATAGGCTGAGGTTTGATGGTTTTTATGCTCAGAAAACCATAGCGTTCCTCTGGTTCCTCGATAAACATTTTCCCGTCTTTGAGGTCTCGCTTCAAGCCATCATAGGACAACGGATTGCGCAGGAGGTCTTCGACGGGGATTATGAGGTATCCGCCGTTGGCTTTGTGGATGCTGCCGCCACGTATCATAGTGAAGTCAGTGGTTAAGGCGCCGAATTGAGCTTCTTTCTCGGTTTTGCCCAGCAGGTTGGGATATGTGGGGTTCGTTTCCATGATCACCGGCGCGCCTTTGGTTTCCGAGTTATCTATGACGACGTTTACTTGATATTTTTTGTAGATGTCTTCGCCTCGCATCCAAGGCAACTGCAAAAACGACTGCTGCTGATTGTCTGAGCTACCTCTGCGCGCGAACTGCTGCAGATTCTCCAAGATATCATTTTCAACCGCCTTAAGATACGCCGTCACTTCAGTGTTGCCCGAGTATTTTTCCATAAGACTCTGCGTTTGACTGCCAATGGCGTAAAGCGCGATTTCTTTGTTGAGTTTTCGGAGTTCATCATGGATTTGGCGTTCCATGTCTACGAGTTGCCGCATGGTTACGCGGAATTGGGTCTCCAGCTTTTCGCGTTTCTCTGCAAACTTCTGCTTCATGTTCGGGGGTAATGCAAGCATTTCTTCTTCGCTTAAGGGTTTACCATCTAAAACTGGGATAAGCAAAATGCCCAAAGGAGTCGTTTGGATTACAAAGCCTTCACTTTGGGCTTTGAGGTTTAATTCATCGATCAACTTTTTCCGTTGGCTTTCTATTTCGCGAATTCTTGCGTCTCGCCTTGCCACGTAGTCTTCGCTGTCAAACGCTTTAGGCAATGCGTTTTTTACGTTTTCGATGTAGTTTTTCATGTCTTCGCGAAATTCTTTACCCCTGCCAGAAGGCAACTGGATGGCTCTAGGCTCATATTGGTTGGCAAAGTTGTAGACGTAGCACCAGTCAGACGGCACAGGCATGGTTTTAGCTTGGGCTTCCACGAAGCTTTTCACCGCGGTTTTCCGTCCTGTCCCCGAATATCCTGCAACGTACATGTTGAAACCGTGGTTTTTGATCCCTAACCCGAATTTTAGGGCGCGGACTGCTCGGTCTTGTCCGATGATTTCGGTAAGCGGGGTTAATTCTTTGGTGGATGTACAGTGAATTAAACTCGTATCACAGATTCTTCGTAACTTCTCAACAGGTAACTTAGCCAAAACAGAATCCTCCACAACTGGTTAATAGGGAATTGGCTTTGTGCATTTAACTTTTTTGCGCTTTAGGCAGTCTTGCTTTTTCTATAGTTGTTGTGCCCTAATAGCATTGTCCGCAGCTGAGTCTGCCACAATCATACACCGACGTCGAAGTGTAATTTGATTAAAAGTTCTCAAAAAAAATGGTGAAAGATGGTTAAGCTAAAGTAACTGTGGCGTTTTCTACTTTGACTTTGTTTCCTGTTTTGATTTTGCTGACGTCGATTTTGTCTACGAAGGGGATTTCGCTGATGATTGCGCCGACTGCGACGATGGTTTCGGTTTCCTTGTTGATCATGGCTGCGGGTGCGACGCCGTTCTTTTTGAGCCTGTAGAGTGTGTAGCTACCCACAGTGCTACCTTTGCCCTGCGGGAACACCAACACTTTGCCTTTGATGCTCTGCCCTTGGAGTTCGTGGCCCTTCTCGATGACTTCGCCAGTGTTGGGGTCAACGCCGCCATAGAAGCTAATCGGCATCGATGTGACGAGAGCTTCGCCTTCGGCTTTGCCTTTGTAGATGATTCTGCCTTTTAGTTGTTCCATTTTCCACTCACCGCCGCTTCAACACATTCTTCAATACTGCCCATCTTGGTTTTCATAAGGTTCTGCCTTGAATAGAAGCAGCCCTTCGCCGACGTAGTCGCCAGCGACTTGAATCTTCCTTTGAGGGGGGCGACTGCCATGCAGGTGTCGCATGCGAATTTGCCTCCCGCTGCCTCGATGGTTGCCGTGTAGCCGCGTTTATCTGCGAGTTGTTTGGCTGTTCTTGAAGTCGCTACCCAAAGTTCGGTGCCTTCCGCCACTTTTTTGCCCTCCAGCAAGGTTGCGATTTCAGAGATTTCTTTGATGGAGCAGTGGGGGCAGCCGAGGCAGACGAGTTCTATGTCGTTTACGTCGTCGTTTATGGCGTCGTATGCGATTTTGAGGTCACTTTGGTCTACTGTTACTGTGGTGGGGGGTTGTTTTTGGAGTTCTGCTCCGGGGGTTATGCCTTTGATGTAGAACAACGGCTTCACGCCGTAAGTTACCACGGATGCGCAGAAACTTTTGAGTTCATCAAGCTCTGCCGCTTTGATGCCTGTGATGTAGGGGATTTTGTTTTCCGCCTTCTTGCCGATGGCGTAGCCCAGTGCGCCCCAGTCGGAGAGCTTAGACAGTTCAGCGTTTACTTGGACGTGGACGTCGGGAACGCGGTTTTCGTCGAGGTGCAAGCCGTAGTTTGGGGTTTTGCCCACAAAAGCCGCCGCCAAAGCTGAGGGTCCGCCTTCACGGTTGGTGCGTGCACCCAAGACGGAGTTGGCGAATGTTACTGCGCTGCTTTCTGACCACGCCACGTGTTCGCCGTAGAGTGGGAGGTTGCCGATAAGGTAAGGTGTACAAGTGCAACTGACAATGATTCCCATGCGTTGGAATGCGTCTATAACTAGGTTTTGTTTTTCAGCGAATTCGGGGCTTATGCCGAGTTGCTGCCACTTCTCTAGGTCCATGCCTGCGGGGTTTAGGGTGGTTTGCACCTTCACTTTGCCGTCAGCGGCGAGTGTGTTGAGGAATTCTAGGCCTGCGTCGCCGAGGTTGTGGTAGCTGACGCCTGCCACTTGGACGCTGCCGACGCCGATGAGGTTTTTGGCTCCGAAGATTTCGCCGAGGGCGACGAGGATTTCCATGCTTTTGCGGACGGCGTAGCCTTCTTTTCCGTCCAGCATGGCTTGTTCTTGACTAGTTAGCTCCATACAGATCACAGGTACTTGTTTAAATCCACTTTTATGTAATCAACCTTGCTGAAACCTTTGCCAGTCGAGACCAACGGGGCCGTGGCGTCTAAGCCTGCTTTTGCGGTTGTGGCTTTCTTGCCCTCGGAGAGGTCGCCTGAGGGATCCAGAGATGAGCCAGGTTGGTTGCTGAGGATGATGCTGTTTTTGTCGGCTTGGAAGCGTGTAGCGATTGCCCACTCCACGTCGTGGGGGTCGTAGATGTTTATGTCTTCGTCCACTACGACGCAGTGCTTGAGTGAGCCGTGGCCTTTGAAGGCGGCTGCTATCGCGTTCTTGCCGTCCTCAGGGTTCTGTTTTTTGATTTGGACAACTGCGTGGAGCCAGCTGCATCCGCCGGGGGTGATGTAGACGTCTTTGCATTGGCAGACTTTGCTGACTTCTTTGTAGATGGTGGGTTCTTTTGGCATGCCCATTAGGAATTTGTGTTCGTTGCGTCCTGCCAAAATCGTCTGGTAGATGGGGTTCTTGCGGTGGGTGATGCATTTGATTTCGATGACTGGTTGCTGGCGGGTGCGGTCCACGATGCCTGTTAAGTCCAAGAAAGGTCCTTCAGAGGCTTTCTCTTTGGTGATTTTGCCCTCAAAGACAAATTCGCAGTCCGCAGGCACTTCAAGGTTAACGGTTTTGCATTTGACCAAATCAGTTTTCTCCAAAGCGTTAGCCATCGCCAATTCGTCCACGCCCATCGGGAGTGTGGTGGCAGCAGCAAGCAGAACCGCAGTAGAGTTACCCAAGCAGATGGCGATTTCAAGTTCGCCGCCTGCATTCTTGAGCGCGGTATCGGTGCCTCTGTTTTCGACGATGCGGGCGACGAAGTGGTTTTTGTCTTTGAGCATCAGGCGGTGGAAGCACATGTTGCGGGCGCCTGTTTGGGGGTCTTTGATTATGGAGACGGCTGAGGCGATGTATTTTCCGCCGTCCATTTCAGTGTAATGCATGATGGGCAGCTTGGTTAAGTCCACGTCTGCACCGGTATGGACGACTTCTTGGCACGCCGCTTTCTCAACCATTGTGGGTGCGACTGGCTGCTCAATCGCCGACAGCAATTTGGGTAGAAGCTGAGTTTTTTTGATGCCCATACTGCGGCAAATCAGCTCTTTGCTTGAAACTAATCCGGCTACGACGGGGATGCTGGATTCTTTGACGTTTTCAAACATGATGGGTTTTTCGCAGTTTGCCGCGATGATGCCTGCCATCTCGTACTCAACCGAGACGGGCTTGGTGATTTTGGTTAATTCGCCACTTTTTTTAAGTTCCTTTATGAAGCCTCTTAAGGTCAAATCGGTTCGCCTCGATTGGAAAAGTAGCAAAGTCTGCGTTTATATGTTTTGGCAAACCGCGATTATCTGCTGTCGAATTCAACAAGACGTTTTGTCTATATGACTATGTTTGGCGCGCATCAGAAATTTAATTCCTATTTTTTCTGTTCGTCATATAAGCTGTTATAGCTACAGTCAATACGATGGCAACTATGCATACGTACCAATAATGGAACAGTGATGATGGAAGCAATTCTTTTATTAATAAAACTGTTCATTCACTTTTTTTGGCGAAGTTGAAGTAAAAATTGAGGCTGTTTAATAATCAATCAATTTTAGTTTATCAACTTTGAATTAATTTAAATTAAACCAAAGTTTAAATGGTGTGAGCGCTATCTATAATTTGCAAGGGGAATAAGAATGGGTAAACAAAAGCTATTCCTATCCTCAATTATTGTTTTCTTGATGTTTTCTAGCATTTACTTGTACACGACTCCTAAAGCACAAGCAACAGAAATTAGTGCAACACAAAAAGGTCTCTCCATCTTAGTTGATGTGTTGGGTCTTAATCTTGAAAAGTATAGAATTACTTCAACAGAGAGACAGGATTCGTTTTTAGGTGTTATTCCTGAAGAAAAAGTTCAATACACTTTTAATTCTAGTACAAGCAACCTGAAGTTTCTCTGTACATTTACAAATGATCAATTAGTAATCCTTCATGTTCTCGAAAAAGAGGGGATACCAATAATGACCAAATCTATCGATAATCTGCTTGAGGCGACTAAAGATTTCCTTACAACCTACCAGCAATACTCAGGCAATACTTTATATGGTGAACTAAGGTCAATGCTAGAGAAAGTCGATACGCTCAAGAACTCGACAATAACTTCAGGGTCAACAAAGCTCGAAGTCACTGATTCAGAGACCATTAAAGGCTTCACTTGGTCATACACCTATAACGGCATTAACGCTTCATCAAAATGCGTAATTATAAGTTATGAAAATGGCTTCCTAAAATATTTCATTGACACTTGGAATTTGTATAACATAGGCAGTACAGACATAAACCTGTCTGAAGAGGAAGCTGTAGAAATAGCTTATGAGAATGCTGAAAAGTATTCATGGGAAGTAAACATTGATAATACAACAAAGATTGAAATCAACAATTTTAATCTTACAGACGTTGCAGTTAAGCAGTTGATTTTTTGCAATTCACACAATGCTGATAATCCGCGTACCACAGATACCCTGATGCTTTTCCCAATGTGGCGTATTGGAATAAATTTAGACAAGTTTTATCCTGGAAACGTTTATGGAATTTACGTCGATATCTGGGCAGATACTAAACAGGTTAGGGATATTGAAGAAGTATTTACTACATTAGACCCAGAGTTCTTTTCTACGCTAGGTGCGCCACATGAAGTCGCATCAATCGAAGAAAGCGCAATCGAAGAATCACAGTCCAGTTCCCCGTTGTCAACTGCTGCATTTCTTTTGTTTCCGATAATGTTTCTTTTTGGTGTGGCGGGTATACTTCTGTTTTTGCGCACCAAAGAGCTTTACTTCTTATCAAATAAGCGTTCGTATAAAATCTTTGCGCTGTTCATTTGTTTTTTAATGTTCTTTTTTATTGTCGCAAGTTCAGTCTCACCAACTGATGCTTCCATGTATAAGGGGCGTGCTACAACATGGGGTTCTTTAGCTCCCTACAAAACGTCAGGAGAGCTTGAACACCAAGATTTAATTTGCGGCATTATTAAGGGCAGGTTTGACGCTAATGGTTATACATCACTCGACCTTCAAGGTCCCTCAAGCAACAAAAATTACTTTCTTAATAGAATCGCTTTTGATGAAGATCTGAGTTATCGACATGCGACTGTCTGGTTTGACCATGGCATAGGCGAGGGATTGAATTTCCCAGATCATCCAAATGAATGGCATTTTATGCTTTGTGACAGTAATAACGATAAAATATACGATTACGAAATATCTGAAAAGACTCAGGGCAGAACTAAATTTGCGCTAATTAACACATGTCTGTCAGCAAAAATAGACTTAAACTGGCTATCTCATTGGCCAGCAGATCCAGATGGTGATGGTCTATTAGGCAACGGATATTACGGGAATGACCCACGTAATGCGAAGCCTATTGGAATGCCCTATGCTTTTACACATGTTGCTAACTTAGATACAACTGGCTATGAAACTCCAGATACCTCTAGCTCTTTTTGTTATATCGGTTTTTCTGCAGGATCCGCCTCACTTGTACAAGCTATAGATCCTGCCATTCCTAGCATTAAGTATTACGATTGGATTTGGGAATTCTTTAATTCTTCATTAAACTTTGATCTGACGATAAAAGACGCTCTGGATGATGCATCACAATCATGTTATCCAAATATAGCTGGCTTTGGGGGCACTAAGCTACACACAGGTTTTACATCTGTTTGGGCAGGGAGTCCCATATATTATGGTGATCACGATAAAATGGCGGTCTATGGTAATACCTCATCAAATTGCACCAGCCAACACTAACTCTCTCTGCTAGTGGGGGATTAACGCCTATGTTCACAATACAGCGCCAATCGGGCGGTCCAACCGAATCATATGCTACAGGTAATCATTATATGATTCCTGATTTCTACACAATCAACGTTCAAAACATAGACGGGTATACCTTTCAAGGGTTTACTTATAATGGTGTCCCTATGGGTCGTCCAGCAAACATTCAAGTCGCTTTAGATGGACAATTAGTTGCGAATTATGCACCTGTATCCACTCCTACTCCTACCCCCCAACCGACACTGACTTCATATGTTTCCAGCGTCACAGGTTATAGTGAAGCCACTAACCCCAACAACTTGATTGGTTCAGCACCTGATGGTCAATACGCTGGAATTGTAGGTATGGCCCCTCCCTATTGGCCCCCTTATGGTTCTTCTGGGTGGATAGCTGGAGCGTTGAATCAACCCGCTACTGGGCACATCTATTTGTATGCTTATGGTCAGATGAGTGGTCCTTTAAGAGTGTATACATCAACGGATGGTTCCAACTGGGTTCTCCGCGCTTCAATTGGGGTAGGTTCGACACCGCAGTGGATTGACTGCGGAAATGTCGCAAACCAATTCAGTTACATAAAACTTTCAACTGACCCAGTAGGCCTGTATGGGGTCTCTATAGACTGCGTAGGGGTGCAATAACAGATGTTAACAAAGAAACTTGTGCCTATTCTTCTACTTCTTCCACTATCTAATCTAATTTTGTTATGTCAAGCTGAGACTGATCAGGGATTAAGACTATTTGCAGATTATAAAACAGAAATCCTAAGCCCCGCCTCCGGTTCCTTTTACACGGATCTGATGCCACTGAATTTTACCGTAGAATGGAGAAAAAACGTAACTACAACTTGGCTAATATGGATGGCTCCAAGTTACAGTTATAGCATTGATAACGGCTCACGGCAACACATTCTACGTTCAGGAATCGATCCATACATCAATTTTAAGAACAGTACAACAGAGATGGTAGCAGTCAATGATATTGTTGATGTCTCTGGGTTGAAAGATGGAGCGCATGAGCTTACGTTATATGCTGAGGTAACGGTTGCTTGGGGGCAGGTGTCTCCATATAATTGCACCTTAGGTTCCGTCAATTTCCAAGTAGGCAATCCATCGCCACCTTGGACAAAAATCGTTGAGACAAACGCTCTGTCCATAATTGTGGGCTTGACAATTGCATTAGCGGTGGCATCTGTTGCTATTTACCTGAAAAGAAAACATCGCAAAAGCCACAAAGAAATTGAAAGGGCTTTTCGCCCCTTTGTTTAGTAGGTTACTACGCCGATTTTAGTTGCGATAAACTCGTAGCCTGCGGTTTTGAATGCAGATGCAACTTTGCCCTGCAAATCTTTGCCCGGAGTCAACGCCACCATGCAGCCGCCGCCTCCGCCGCCCGTCAATTTTGCGCCAAAAGCGCCCTGCTTGCGTGCCATGTCAACGAGCAAATCCAACTCTTTGCTCGACACGCCGATTTCTTGGAGGATGCGGTGGTTTTCGTTCATTAGGTCGCCGACTTTTTTGAGGTCGCCTGCTTCGATTGCCTTTCTACCTGCAACCGCCAAGGACTCTGCTTGCTTGAAGAGGGGGTCGTATTTGGCGGGGTTGGCTTTTTTGCGTTCAGCTACGCCTTCCACCATGGCTTTGGTGTTTGCGACTTTACCTGTGCTGCCGATGACGATTTCGACGGGACGTTTAAGGTGAATTTTCTCCACAAGGTCTTGCCCGCCTGATGGGTTCTTCTTAAACCACATGACGCCGCCATAGGTGGCTGCGGTGTTGTCTATGCCGCTTGGGTTGCCTGCGTAGGCTTTTTCTCCTTCGTAGGCGACTGAGTTGATTTTTTCGTTAGATAAATTAAGGTTGAGTTCTTCGCTGATGGCGCGTGCGATGGCGACGCTGCTTGCCGCCGAGGCGCCTAGTCCGCTGAAGCCGGGCAGTGTGCCGCCTATCCAGATGTCAAAGGTCATCTTGGGATCTAAATCCATGGCTTTGAGCATGCGCTCTATGGATTCGATTTGCTGGAGCCGTTTTTCTTCGCTGTAACCTTTGGCGGTTTTGCGTTCATCTCTGATTATCATTGTTGGGGATTTTTTGACTTCTGCATCTGTTGAGGAGTCGATTGCTGACACGACTCCGGGGATGCCGTGGACGACGAAGTGTTCGCCGAACAGGATGACTTTTCCGTAACCTGAACCTTTACCCATATGTTACACCTTGACTGGATGCTAGTGTGGTGTTGGGATAAAAATGTTCGTTTACAAAAGTTGCTAGGCGCCACATTTTTTGTAGAGGCGGCGGGGTGGGCAAATGTTTTTTACAAGACAAAGCTAAACATACAGTAACGATTCTTTTGAGGAGACAAATTTGTCAAGCTCCAAAAAGCTAATTGCCCTAGCAACTATTTTTTGTGCACTGTTAATTTTCTCTTTAGTTCCTGCAGTTTTCTCTCAAACTCCCCAGTTACTGGACCCCAAGACTATACCCAAATTCGTCAACCAACTAACAGGTCCGCCGCCAGTTTACACCCCAACCAACATCACAGATAACAATGGCAACCTCATCAGACAAGAATACACCGTAAAAGTCGCCGAATTCACCCAACAGATGTTGCCCGCCACGAAAGCAGATGGGTCACCGACGGGGTTTGCAGCCACAAAAGTCTGGGGTTACCAAGCAGAAGCCCACAACCCCCTCACAGGCGAAGCTCTGGGGAACTTTGCCAGCACTCCTGGCTGTACTTTTGAAGCCATCCAAGGTGTCCCCGTTCAAGTGAAATGGGTAAACAACCTCTTAGACTCAAACGGGCAGCCCTTAAAGTACTTGGTTCCTGTAGATACCTCGATTCACTGGGCAAACCCAAACGGCGACGCCATGGACATGACAGGCGGCAACATGCAAACCCAAATTCCGCCGACAATCGTCACCCACCTGCACGGAGGCGAAGTCCCATCAACCTCGGATGGGCACCCCGACGCTTGGTGGACCGCCGACGGCAAACACGGCTCCGCCTACAACACTGCTGCCTCAACCGAAGCAAACTCAGCGGTCTACGTATACCCTAACGGGCAGCCGCCAGCCACGTTGTGGTACCATGATCACGCTTTGGGTTTAACCCGCCTAAACGTGCTCTCAGGTTTAGCAGGCTTCTATCTGCTGAGGAACACAGTTGACTCCGTCGAGAAGTTTTTGCCGTCAGGTGAATTTGAAGTTCCTTTAGCCATTCAGGACCGTAGCTTCTACCCTGACGGTTCTCTCTACTACCCAACTGTCGGCAACACCCCTGCTGTGCATCCGCAGTGGCAGCCCTCTTTTCTGGGAAACACCATAATCGTCAACGGCTTAGCGTGGCCCAACATGGACGTAAAACAAGGACTCTATCGGCTACGCATCTTAGATGGCTCGAACTCTCGCTTCTACGACCTTAGCTTCTCAAACGGCATGAGCTTCACCCAAATTGGCTCAGACGGGGGATACCTAAAAGCACCCGTTGAATCAACCTCAAAACTCATCGCGCTAGGGGAACGCATAGACATACTCGTTGACTTCTCCAACGTAGCGGTGGGGGAGAAAATTGTGCTAAGAAACACCGCTGAAGAAGGCAACCAAAACGCGCAGACCACGGGTCAAATCATGCAGTTCACAGTGGTGGGTGAGCAGGGTTTCAAGGGGCAAGATTTGCCCAGCGAGTTGAACCCAACTCTTAGCGGAGAATTCCCCACTTTAGCCTCATCGGGCAAACAGCGCATCTTAACGTTGACCGATGTTGCTGGAGCAAGCGGCACACAGATGATGCTGCTTGACGGGCAAGAATGGTCTGCGCCAATTACGGAAACCCCAACTGTGGGCAGCACCGAGGACTGGGTCATAGTCAACCCGCTTATGGAGGCGCATCCTATTCATCTGCATCTGGTGCAGTTCCAAATCGTGAGCCGACAAACCTTCAACATCGGCAGCTACCTAGCTGAATGGAGTCGCCTCAACGGTGAAACACCATTCAACCACACCACAATCAACGTCCAATCACTGGATCCCTACTTGACTGGCACCAAAAAAGCTGCAGCTCCAAGCGAGCAAGGCTGGAAAGACACCGTGATTGTGAATACAGGGGAGGTTGTTACGATTAGGATTAGGTGGACGCAGTTGGATGGCAGTCCATACGCTTTTGATGCGACAGCGGGTCCAGGGTATGTTTGGCACTGTCACATGTTAGAGCACGAAGACAACGAAATGATGAGGCCATATGTACTTGTTGCAGCTGGTATTAATTGGGTATTTATGGTTGTGGCAGCTGCTGCAGTATCGTCTGGGGCTGTTTTGGCGGCTTTGGTGTTTTTAAGGCGACGGCGAAACCGCGGGGCAATTTGACGCCTTTTTTGTGCATAGGTAATCTGACGCATTCACGGTTAAAACAGGCGGCTCTGTTACCGTACTGGACGGCGAGGCAGAACAACTGCAACGTTAAATTACCAGAACTCAAATAACATAGACAGGTAAGATTTGCGATGAACGATGCAAGACCAATCATACTAAAACTTGGCGGCTCAGCCATAACCGACAAAGCAGAAGAGGCAAAACCTCGAACAGACATAATTAACCGATTGGCCGAAGAGATTAAACGCGCCGATTTAGATAACCTCATCGTCGTCCACGGCGGAGGCAGCTTCGGTCACCCAACCGCAGCAAAATACGGCATAAAAGACGGCTATAAAGAAGACCCGACACAAAAGTTTGGTTTCGCTGAAACTCACCATATGATGACCGTTCTAAACGGGTTAGTTATGGACGCCTTAATATGGCATGAGATTCCAGCAGTCAGCATCGCACCATCCAACTGTTTCGTTACAGAAAACTGCAAAGTCAAATTCTTCGACGAAACCGTCATGAAAAACATGGCAAAACTGATTTTTACACCCGTCCTCTACGGTGACGTAGTGTTCGACGAAAAACTGGGTTTCACCGTTCTCTCAGGCGACCAACTCGTTGCTTACTTGGCATTAAAGTACAAAGCCCAAAAAATCGTCATAGGCACCGACACCGACGGGTTATTCGACTGTGACCCTAAAACTAACCCCGAAGCCAAACCCTTCAAGAAACTCACCCTAAAAGAACTCAAAGAACTCCAACCTAAACTCGGAAAAGCACAAGGCACCGACGTAACAGGCGGCATGGCTGGCAAAATCGCTGAGTTAATTCCTGTCGTGGAAGCAGGCATCCATGTAACCATCACGGGCGCCACGAAAGGGTTATCTATTTACAGAGCCTTAACAGACCAAAGCGTGTTAGGCACTGAAATAGAGAAGGCGTAAAATGGCAGAGGAAACGGGCAAGCGCAAAGTCGACCACATCCGAATTTGTCTGGATGATAAAGCGCAAGCTAAGAAAGCCACTTCTGGCTTCGAAGACCTTCAACTCGTTCACCGCGCCTTACCCGAAACCGACAAAGCCAAAATAAACCTACAAACCACTTTTCTTGGAAAAAAATTCAAAGCACCCATAATCGTAGGCGCCATGACTGGCGGCGCTGAGGAAGCTATCAAAATCAATGCCTCAATCGCGGAAGCCGTGGAGAAACTCGGTTTAGGCATGGGTTTGGGAAGCCAAAGAGCCGCTATAGAAAACAAAAACCTTGAAAAAACCTACCGCGTCGCCCGAGAAAAAGCGCCTCATGCATTTTTAATCGCCAACGTCGGCGGCGTTCAACTCGTCCATGGTTACGGCGTGAAAGAAGTCAAACGCATCGTGGAAATGATTGATGCTGACGCGGTGGCAGTCCACCTAAATGCCCTGCAGGAGGCGGTTCAACCTGAAGGGCAAACAAACTTCAAAGGCGTCCTATCCAAAATCGCGGAAATCGCTGCCTCAATCGAGCAGCCTGTAATCGTTAAGGAGACGGGTGCAGGCATATCAGCTGAGGATGCTAAAGCGCTTGAGAAAGCAGGCGTCAAAGCCATCGACATAAGCGGCGTCGGCGGAACCAGCTTTGCAGCAGTCGAATACTACCGTGCACCCAAAACTGGGGGCGAAACGCAGATGTTTATCGGTGAAGCCCTCTGGGATTGGGGCATACCCACCGCAGTCAGCCTCATCGAAGCATCCCAAACCGTTAAACTCCCCTTAATCGCATCGGGCGGCATCAGAAGCGGCACCGACATAGCCAAAGCATTAGCCTTAAACGCCAGCTTAGCCAGCATCGTGCAGCCGATTCTGCAAACTGCAGTGAAAGGCGCCAAACAAACCGAGCAGAAGCTCAGTTGCCTTATTGAAGAGTTGCGAAACGTCATGTTTTTGGTTGGCGCTGAAAAGATTTCTGATTTACCTAAAACGCCCGTGGTTGTAACGGGTAAAACTGCCCAGTGGCTCACAGCTCGAGGCTTCAACCTCCAAAAATATGCAAAACGAGGCGCATAGTAAAGTGAATGTAGAAAAATTTCTAACAGACACCGCTCCCCAAGTGGACAAAGCCATAGAAAAATACATCCCCAGAAAACTAACCAAAAACGCAGTCCTATTCAAAGTTAACCCACCCCTATACAGCTACAACCTTGAGCCTCTTAACAAAGCCATCTCGGAACCCATCTGGGACATGCTTGACCGCGGTGGAAAACGCTGGCGACCAGCACTATTTCTGCTTATCTGTGAGGCGCTGGGTAAAAAAAGCGATTACTGCCTTGACTTCTCAATCATCCCCGAAGTCATACACAACGGCACATTGGTTATCGATGACATCGAAGATTCATCCGAAGTCCGAAGAGGCAAACCCTGTTCACACAAAATTTACGGCGTCGACATAGCCATCAACGTGGGAAACGCCATGTACTATCTGCCTCTGTTACCCTTGATGGTGAACAGAAGCAAACTGTCAGCCGAAGCCCAACGAGACGTCTACGAAATCTACGTTCAGGAAATGGTCAACCTCAGCATGGGACAAGCCATGGATATCGCTTGGCATCGCGGCATAGCCAACGCGGACGCCCTAAGCGAAGAGGACTATCTGCAGATGTGCGCCTACAAAACAGGCACGTTGGCGCGTATGTCGGCGAAGATGGCGGCGGTTCTCGCAGGCGCAGACAGCAAATTAGTCGAGAAACTAGGCCGCTTAGCTGAATGCATCGGCGTCGCGTTCCAGATGCAGGACGACATTTTGGATTTAACGGGTGAAGAGTTTGCCAAGAGTAAAGGCTGCGTCGGCGGAGACATAAGCGAAGGCAAACGTTCCCTATTGGTCATCTATACCCTTCAGAAAGCCAACGCTAAAGACAGAAAACGTCTACTCGAAATCCTATCCATGCACACTTTTGACCAGAACCTGCGTAACGAAGCCATAGCCATAATCAAAAAGTACGGTGCCTTCGAGCACGTCAAAGCCCTCGCAGAACGCATGGTTACCGACAGCTGGAAAGAAGTCGATAAACTTCTACCCACACCAGAAGCTAAGGAAAAATTAAAAGCGTTCGCTGAATTCTTGATAACCCGAAACAAGTAAAGCGAGCGTAACTGATTTGGCATTAGAGAACGATACAGAACTACGAGAGTTTATCCGTAAAGCCGCCTTGCTTAACGCGGTTGGACATGATGGGAAAGCGCAGGCAGGCGCAATGGTTGGCAAGGTTTTGGGCGAAAAAGCCGAACTAAGAAGCCGCGTCAAAGAACTCTCAGTTGTCATTAACCAAGTTGTCGCGGAAGTTAACAGCCTTTCACTTTCTGAACAGAAGGCAATCGTAGAGAAAAATTGGCCTCAAACACAGAAAAAACCTGAAGCTGAGGAGAAAAAGCTCTCTCCACTTCCTAACGCTGAGAAGTACAAACAAATCGTCACCCGATTTTCCCCCAACCCTGATTGTGTTTTACATTTGGGTTCCGCACGCGCCATCGTGTTGAGCCACGAGTATGCACGCATGTATAACGGCAAATTCATCCTCCGCTTCGAAGACACAGACCCAAAAACCAAGAAACCCCAGCTTCCATTCTACGATGCCATACGCGAAGACCTCAAGTGGCTCGGGTGCAAAATAGACGAAGAATACATCCAAAGCGACCGATTAGAAATCTACTATGAAATCGTTGGGCGAATGATCGGCGACGGCAACGCATACGTCTGCGAATGCGCCCCTGAAGATTTCCGCAAGGCGACCTTAGCGAAGGAGGCGTGTCCATGCCGCAACATGTCACCCGCAGAACAGCGGGAACGCTGGCAAAAAATGCTCAACGGCGGCTACCAAGAAGGACAAGCAGTGGTCCGCGTTAAAACTGAGTTAGATCACCCTAACCCTGCTATCCGTGACTGGCCAGCGCTCCGTGTAATCGACACCAAAAAATATCCACATCCTCGTGTCGGCAGCAAATATTTCCTTTGGCCCCTCTACAACCTCGCAGCGGGTGTAGATGATCACTTGATGGGTATGACCCACATCATACGCGGCAAAGAGCATTACACTAACATGGTCCGCCAGAAGTACATGTACCAGCATCTCGGCTGGGAGTACCCGGAAGCCATACATTACGGCAGACTAAAAATCACTGGTGCCGCATTATCCAAATCTAAAATTGTGGCAGGCATAAAAGAAGGTGACTTCACGGACTTCGATGACCCCCGATTAGGCACTTTTGCTGCTTTAAAGAAACGGGGAATCACAGCGGAAGCCATAAAGAAGATGATTATCGAAGTCGGCACAAAACCCAACGACGTCACCTTGAGTTGGGAGAACCTCTACTCGCACAACCGCAGAATCCTTGACGCTTCAAGCAACCGATACTTCTTCGTCGCAGCCCCAGTTGAACTCAAAGTTGTGGGGTTGCCGAAGGCTTTTGTGGCGAAGTTGCCGCTGCATCCAGAGCATCCTGAGCGGGGCGTTAGGCAATACACCATCTCGGCGAGTGGCGATGAAAAAGCAGTTTCTTTGTGGATTGCACAAAAAGACGCAGAAGCCATGCTTCAAGACCAAACTATCCGCCTTATGGAGCTCTTTAACATCCAAATCCAAAGCAAAACCGAAACCTGCGTAACTGCAGCCTTCGCCAGCGAATCCTACGAAGACGTCCGTAAACTCAAGGTGCAACTCATCCAGTGGATACCTAAAGGCAGCGAATACCCTGCCGAAGTGGTTCAGCAAGACGCCACAGTCACCAAAGGTTACTCGGAGTTGGCGTGCAAAAAGTTAAAGCCAGACGACATCATACAGTTTGAACGTTACGGCTTCGTACGGGTGGACGAGGTCGGCGAAAAACTAGTCGCTTACTACGCCCAAAAATAGGTGAAAAGCTATGCGTAAACTTGACAAATTCATAATCTGGCCCGTCTACTTCGACATCAACAAAACCCGCAAGGAAGGACGTCGAGTGCCCAAAAACCTCGCTGTGGTTTCACCTAAAATCCTCGAAGTCAAAGAAGCCGCAGACAAGCTTGGATTAGAAAACGAAGTTAACCTTGAAGCACATTTTCCTAAGATGCCTTGGGCAAAGATGGGTATGCTGATGGTTGAGAAGCGGGAATCAAAAGAAGAGTTAATTCAGGATTTAGCGAGGCATCTGCAGAAAATTAAAAGTCAGCAAGCGGCTCAGCTTGCCAAAAGATAAATTGAAAAATAATTAGGCTTTTTCTTTGCCGATTAATACGGCGTTTATGATGCCGTCGTTGCCTGGTCTGCTGGTGACTTTGGCTAAGCCCAGTGCAGTTTCGATTTCTGCGCCTTTGGTGATTACGCCTCGACGGTTGTAGTCAACGTTTGCGCCGTTGCGAACTACACGGGTGATTTCTGTTTTTTGTGTGGCGCCAGTTTTGGGGTCAGTCACAGAGGCAAACTTTTCTGTTAACACCTTGACTTTCATGTTGCCGCCTAAGCCTCTGGTGATTTTACGTTTGGGTTCGCCAAGCACTGTTTCTGCTGGGTATCCGCCTGCTTCGTACTTCTTTTTGGTGCGGTAAGCGCGTTTTTTGCCGCCTGTTAGCTTTCTTTTGCGTATACTGCTATGAGTAGACATATCCAATTTTCCTCAATTGCGTAGTCACTAAAACACTAGATTCCAATATAAACATACTGTTTCAACCATAAACTTCCATGAGTTGCTAACCTGTTTTGCCCTGTTTTTCTTTAATTGTTTTTCTCTATCCTTCAATTAAAGCCGCATACGAATCCGTATCCGCGGACGCGTAAACCACGCGACGTCTCAGCGTCTACCTCCCCTCCCTTATATAAAGAAGAAAAATTTGTTTTAGCTCTTTATTTGGGTGTTTTGTCTTTGCTCAAAAGCGTTTTTTGCCTCAATCAGCCGTATCGTTGCCAACTCTCCTAAAACCGCCAAATCTTCCGTCGGCAAAAAGCTGTTCGCTGACTCGTCGTAGAGTATGTTGGCTGACGCAGGGTACTCTTCTGCGGCGTACATGATGTAGGTTAAAGGGATGCCTTTGAGGGCCGGGATTTCGGCTGCAACGTCGCCTAAGCTTAGCGGTTTGCCGCCGAGCAGTTTTGCGGCTTGAGGCAACTTTTGTGGATTATCGCCGAAGGCTTGCGCTATGGGTTTAATCGCCCGATTGATGAATGCGCCCTCATATGCGTAGCCGCCTGGGATGTCTCTGAATTTGACCAATTTGCCCCTTAGAGGCGTTTGAGTACCCACAGCGTAGTGGCTCAGCATGGGTACTACGAGTTTTACCGCCGAGTCCGTCCAAGTGTTGCTGCATAGGTTGTCTGTCAGGGTGGATGTTTCGAGGTTTAAGGTGAAGCCTAAAAACTCGTACTGAGCACCCAGCAGTTGCTTTAGTTTCTGCAGCGTTTCGTTTTCAAGGTATAACTTAACCATACGCTTCACCTCTATCCAATTGCATCTTCGGATTAAAAGCTAAGTAATCTTTAAGCCGTATCATCGAAACTGAACACAAAAATCCTATGCGGCTCAACTCCAAAACTGGTTTCAAGACTGAACTTTCCCGTCGCGTTTAGTAAATCGTAAACTTGCGACGCAGATAAGCTGGATTCAAAATACTGCAACCCGCCATACTCGTACAACAAAACATACCTTGTTCCGCTTTCTTGGCAGAGGGTCACGAGTTCTGAAACGTTAAACGCAGAGGCGAATGTGTCCATGGCTGAGGCAGGGTACTGAAGGCAGGTCTGGTTAAAGTCCCGCGTTGCATCCTTTGTGCTTAGGTAGAATGAGACCATGTATTTGCTGAAGTGGTTAACTGCCGCTACAACCACAAGGGTCTGGTTTTCACTCAACTTCTGACCAACGTAGAGGCTGGCTTGCTCCACGGGAACCTCTGCGCGGTCATGGCACACCCAATTGTAGGCGTCCACCGCACTGAGAAAACCTCCGCTCACAACGAAAGCTACCAAAACCACAGTGCCTGCTCTTGCGCTCCACTTGCTCAAGTTGGATGTGGCTTTCTTGCTGATTTCCTGTAGTTTAGTCCATAATGCTGCGATGAAGCTGGAGGCAGCGATGGCTAACACAGGAAACGCCACTGTCATGTATCGCCATTCCCTGTTAGAAACCAAAGTAAAAACAACGTAGGTAACGGTGAACCACAAAAGCAGGAATTTGTCGCCTGTTTTTCTGCGGTAAATCATCAACCCCAACCCCGCAAGACCCGCAAGGTAGAGTAGAAGCGAGATGGGATGAAAGAGTTCAGTTACCCATGTCATTTCGGCAAAATAAAAGATGGGGATTGGGTAGCGGGTGCTGTAGGTGGCTTTCTGCTCGGAGCCCACGCCGAACGCGTAAATCAGAAAATCCAAAGTCTTAGACGACAAAAGAACGTACCCTATTACAGTTGCTGCAAATAGGGCAGTCGCCACGATGGCTACTCTGGGCAGCGTAAACCATTTTTTCAGTTCACCGCGAAAATAGTCTCTTTTCCAAAAATAAGTGCCAAAAACAGCAATTAACGGTACAATTACGATTACCTGATACTTCACCAACACCCCCAACACAAACGTAGCGACAAAGAGGACGCGGTCTTTTTCTCGGCTATACTTGAGCCACCGAAAGAAGAAAAGCATCGCCAATGAAACAGTAAAAATCAGCAAGGTCTCAATCATAGCCATCTTTGAAATCCAAACGATTCCAGGCATAACCGCAAACAAAACAGCCGAGCCCAGCGCCGCCTTCTTTGAGTTGTAGAGCAAGTTTGCTAATTCGTAGACGACAAAGAGCGAGAGCACCGCAAAAACGACACTGACCACGCGGGCTGCCCAAACGCTTGGTCCAAAAACCAAAAAAGACAACGCGGCAAAAACGTCGAAGGCAGGCGGATAAAACGAGTTAGTCAAAGCCCACGTTACAGCCTGTCCTCTGGATAGGAGAAACCCGCCGTGCAGATGGGTAACTTCATCCCACATAAGCGAGTTAGCGGGCATTATTGCGAGGAGGATGCCGCTGTATGCCAACGCAGCGATGAATAGGCAGATTTGCCATCTGTCAAGCTGTTTGAAGGGGAAGCGTGGCAGTTGCTGGTCACCTTGATGCAAAAAGGGGTGGATGTTTTCTATTAAAGCTTCCATTCACTGCCAGCGAGAGATGGAAAACAAAAGGGGAAAGGGTTATGTTTTGTCGAGGTTAAACTCGTCGTGAATCGCGCGAACCACAGCGGCGCCGTCTTTCTCTTTAACTACAAAAGAGATGTTGAGTTCTGAGCTGCCCTGCGCGATCATGCGGATGTTGATGCCCTTCTTGGCGACGGTGCTAAAGATTTTTGACGCAACACCCAAAGTGCCCTTCATGTTTGCACCCATAACCGCTATGACTGCCACGTCGTCTTCTGTTGTCACTTCGCTGACTAAGCCGCCTTTTTCTTGCAGCGCAATTTCGAGGTTGCTAACTGCTCTACCGAGTAAGCTGCGTTTGATTATCATGGATATGTTGGCTTCTGAAGCTGCAGCGGATACCATCATGACGTTGATGCCGTTTTTGCCTAGCACATCGAAGACTTTGGAGTAGCTGCCGGGTGCGCCGACCATTGCAGCTCCGTAAACGTTTATCATAGCGACATCTTTTATCATGGCGACTGCTTTGACTGCTTCTTTAGCGTCTGCAGCGGGTTCTTTGGTGATAAGGGTGCCTGTGTTTTTGGGGTTGGCTGTGTTGCGGATGCGGACGGGTATGTTTTCTTTGCTTACGGGTCCCAATGCGCGGGGGTGCATGGCTTTGGCGCCGAAAATCGCCATCTCCGCTGCTTCCTGATAACTGAGTTGCGGCAGCATGCGAGCTTTAGGCACCAGCTTGGGGTCAGTGGTCATGATACCGTCAACGTCGGTCCAAATCCAAACCTCATCCACCTTTAATGCGACGCCAAGGATGGTTGCGGTGTAGTCTGAGCCTCCTCGTCCGACGGTGGTGACTATGCCGTCTTGGTTTGCCGCAATAAAGCCTGTTACAACTGGAATAACGCCCTTCTCGAGCAGTGGACCTATTCTTTCTCGGATAAGGTGAGTTGTGAAGTTCATCAGAGGGTTAGCTTCGCCGAAGTTGCTATCAGTAACTATGCCTGCTTCTTTGCCTGTGAAACATTGGGTTTGGGCTTTGAGGTCTTTTATGGCGCCCCAAACAATCGGCGCAGAGAGACGTTCACCGAAGCTGACGACGTAGTCTTTGCTTTTAGGGGTGAGTTCACCGACGTAGCAGATGCCTGTGAGGACTTTTTCGAGTTCAGCGATGTTTTTCTCAATAATCTGGTTAACTTCTTTCTGAATTGCCTTGCTCTTGATGGCCGTTGAAACGGCGTCTGTGTGTTTTTTGAGCAGTTCTGCGGTGAAGGTTTGGATTTTTTTCTCGTCACTTCTCTTTGCTTGACAACCTGTTTCGATGAGGCTGTTGGTGACGCCTGCCAAAGCGGAAACCACAACCGCTATCTGGTCACCTTTCTTTGCGTATTCGGTTACTATTTCGGCTACGTGGCGGATGTTTTCGCCGCTGCCGACACTTGTGCCGCCGAACTTCATTACTAACTTCATGTCTATTGCTCCGAGTTACTATTTAGCATTCGATTTGCCAACTTATGTCTTATGTCTAGAAGGTCCCTTAAAACTGCACCTGCCGTCTCAATTCCCCCTGCACCTCTACCAACTAGGGTTTGTTCACCCGCGTACTCGGTTGAGAAAGTTACGGCATTGAGGACTCCGCTGACGCAAAGCGGGTGAGTTTTAGCGATTTCAGTGGGTTTAACGGTGGGTTTGTCGCCGTCAACTGACCCGATGAGTTTTATGGTGTTGCCCCGTTTTGAGGCTTCATCCAGCATATCTAATGTGACGTCGCGGATGCCTGTTCGGTCAACGTCTTTTAGGGTGATTTTTTTGCCCATAATCCAGTTCGACAAGATAACTACTTTGCATGCGGTGTCGAATCCGTCGATGTCCATGGAGGGTTCCCGCTCAGCGTAGCCCAGTTTCTGCGCGTTTGAGAGGGCGTCTTGGAAGGTAACGCGGTTCTGTGACATCTCACTTAAGATGTAGTTGGTGGTGCCGTTGAAGATGCCGCGTATGGCTTTGATGTGGTCGCCTGCGAGGCATCGTTTGGCGAATTCCAGCATGGGGGTGCCGCCGCCGACTGTGCCGCTAAATCGGAGGTAAACGTTGTTGTATTCCGCGAGTTCGGTGAGTGCAGGCATGGCTAGTGCGAGTGGGCCTTTGTTGGTTGTGACGACGTGTTTGCCCGTTTTGAAGGCTTTGGTGATGTGTGATATGGCGGGTTCTGCGGTTTGGATGTTAACGGGGGTGACTTCCACGACAACTTCTGCTTCTACGTTCTCGATTACGTCAAGGGCTTTCATGCCTGGATGCCCGAACTCTTTATCCGCAGAAATCGGGTACCCTTTTTGTTTGATGGCTTCAAGTTTTTCAGGGCTTAAACCTCTGGGGTTTATGACTGCGCCGTCTAAGTCTGCGATGGCGACGATTTTGGGGTTGAACCCGTAATCTTTGACTTTCTCCGCGTACTTCTGCGCGAGAATCGTCGTTACACCTTTACCGACGACGCCGTATCCAACTAAGATAATCCTCATTCATACTTCACCGTGCAATTATGGGTTGGTTCTTTAAGCCTAACGCTTCCTCTATAGCGGAGATTTCCGCGTCCACTTCCACTGGCTTCTCACACTGCTTTATGGCTGTATCGGGATCTTTTAAGCCGTGCCCCGTGGTTATGCAGACAACCTTTTCGTCCTTTGCCACCGTGCCCTGCTTGATGAGTTTCTTTAAGCCTGCGATGGATGAGGCAGATGCGGGTTCCACAAAGATGCCCTCTATTCTGGCGAGGATTTTTTGTGCATCGAGGATTTCTTCGTCGGTGACGGTTTCTGCGGTGCCTCCTGATTCGCGGATGGCGTTGACGGCTTTTTTCCAGCTGACGGGTGCACCGATGCGGATGGCTGTGGCGATGGTTTCGGGGTGCTCGACTGGGACGATTTTGTCGCTGTCTGTTTTGATTGCCTGCGCGATGGGGGCTGAACCTGCGGCTTGGATACCTGTCATTTTGGGCAGCTTCTTTATGAGTCCGAGTTGGTGGAATTCTTTGAGGCCTTTCCAGACGGCGCTTATGTTGCCTGCGTTGCCCACTGGGATGATGATGCGGTCTGGGGCTTCGTAGTTGAGTTGCTCGCAGATTTCGTAGCCCAACGACTTTTGGCCTTCAATGCGGAAGGGATTAATCGAATTCAACAGGTAGATGCTCTTGTGCTTCTCCGCTAACTTCAAAACGAACTCTAAGGCTTCATCAAAGTTTCCTCTGACTTGAAGCACTTTGGCTCCGTGAATCATGGCTTGGCTGAGTTTGCCATACGCGATTTTGCCTGAGGGAATGAGTACGGTGCATCGGATGCCTGCTCTGGCGGCGTACGCTGCCAAACTGGCGGAGGTGTTGCCTGTGGAGGCGCAGATGACGTGGCGTGCGCCGAGTTCGACGGCTTTGGTTACTCCGACGGTCATGCCTCTGTCTTTGAAGCTGCCTGTGGGGTTTTCCCCCTCGTTTTTAACGTAGAGATGTTTCATGCCTAATTCGTTGCCGAGGTGCGGAGATTGGTGGAGGCCTGTGCCGCCTTCGCCGAGGGTGACGAGTTTGGTGGATTCGTGGATGGGCATTAAGGGGCGGTAGCGCCAGACGCTGAGCGGTTTGGTTTTCCAGTCGCTTGCCGCTAAGTTCTGGGCTAATTCGTTTTTGTCGAATTTTATTTCGAGGATGTCTTTGCATTTTTTGCAGAAGTAGACAACTTCATCTACGCTGTAGGTTGCTTTGCAGTTTATGCATTCCTGATGAACCAAACTTTGTCTCTCCAGTGAACAAGGCACCTGTTCAAGTTACGAGTATAGTCAGAGAAGTATCAGCGCTGCAATTAATAATTTTGGTGCAGCCTAAGAGAATCAATGTGGCTGTTTGCCCCTCCTTAGAACTTGGCGCGCACGCATAGTTGCGTAAAAACGCACCTATCCGCTGACAGCACTCTCCCCTCCAATAGGTTTCTGCATAGGAATCTGTTATAGCGTCTAATTAGGCGTAAAACACACTGCAACACCGCTTTTCGCGGAACCATTACATAGCACAAATTTTAGCTGCAGATGTTTTGTTTGACTGCTTGGTTACCCCACCAAATTCGACAGAACTTCGTAGGCTTTGAGGCTGTCTTTTTTGTCAACTACCATGATGGTTTCGGTCCAGCAAGAAATGAACTCGACGATGTTCACGTTCTGCTCCGCCAGCAACGTAGCCAGAAAAGCGACAACTCCCGGCGTAGCTTCCAACTCTTCAGGCGAGTGAACCACTATCATGGTGCAGTTTTCATGCTTCACCAAAGCGCTTATACGTTCAGGCAAATCACTGCGATCCAGCAAGTAGACGAATTTGTCTAGCAAATCCACCTTCATGCCTGTGTTGAGGGTGAGTTCTTTGGAGGTTATGATGACAGATTTGCGGTCGTAGATTGCTATGCCGCTGCGTCTGAGGAGGGCGAGGACTTTTTCTTCGCGTTTCTGGCGGTGTTTTTGGAGTTCTTCGCTGTAGCGGCGCAGGGCGGCTTTTATGGCGCTGGTGTCGTCAGTTTTGAGTTCTTTTTGGAGTTGACGGCTGAGTTCGCTTAGGTTTACGATGCCTTTTTCGAGGGCTTCGAGTAGGTAGGGTTTGTTTTTGAGGTGGTTGCGGACGTTTTGAGCGACTGTCATGTTGTTTTCTTGTTGTATCAAATGGGACATTTAAAGCTTGTTAGCGTCTGGATTGACTTTTTTGTTGTGTAGCTCGTTTCTTTATGAGTTCTTGTTCTTTGACTTTCCTTTCTTTCATATTCAAATGACAAATAAACGCTGACTCAATGTGCCTTAATAAAACCTTGAAAGCACTTTTCGTCCTATTTTTGTGCCTCAAAAGCTGCTGAGACTCGGCGTCTTGCAAAATTTAATTGTAAAAAACTTGGGGGGCTTCCTCAAGGGAAAGCATGCCAATAGACGGAGGTTATTCTTTCTTTGTTTTCTTCGAAGCCTTTAATGTCATCGTCAAACTGTCATCAGATTTCCAATCTGCCCCTTTCCTAATTTCCATCGTTAATGATGGGTCAGGTTTCCACTCTTTCTTTCCGGCATCCCTTTCTGTACCGCTCTGCGTCAACCTCTCACCTCACATTAACCAGTTTATCAAACAAACTATAAAAAATGATACCACTGCTAAGATTAAAACAATGAAAGAAGCGGAAATATATCTGACTTTTCGCCCATTTAAAGAAAAATTGTGCAGAGTATGTTCGGAAGTTGTGGCAGTTAGGGCAATTAAAGTCTCTAACTCTGTCCTGTCTTTGTATCCGTCAATTAGCTGCTTGGGATTTAATCCTCTGAAGCTTGTTATCCATGACGCTAAGATACCAAAAAGGGCCGAAAATAGAAACAATATTAACGGAATCAAGAACAAGTATTCTCCGTCAGCTTTCGGTAGCAATGTAGTTATTCCAGCGGTTAGAGTTGCCAATAATCCAGCAAAACCCGTTAAATTATTCGCTTTCGCATCAAGGTCATCTGTTCTCTTCCATTCAAGTGCATAACGATCATTTACAGCTTCATAAATTAGCTTATCTCTTTTTTCCGCTTCTCCTTGAGTCATGGCTCTCTTTTTACTATTATGCGGTTTTAAGTTTTGCTATCGCTTGCTTAGAACATGTTAAAAATAATTAAATTTACCCACAGTTAGATGAAATAATGATTGGAGGGTTATCAGATGACTATAATATTGGCTAATTATAGGTTGAGCATTGAAAATCATGACGAAAAAAGTGGAAGAGTTGTGCTCAAGGTTGAGCCGGTATTTCGTAGGTTCGGTGAAAAAGATGTTGAAGGGATCAAAATATTAATCGCTGAAAATCTGGGTAAATGGGAGAGCTTAGTAAAATCGAGTTTTCAACTATTTTATGAAATAGGCATAATTGACGGTTCTAAGGCTTTAGCTCAGATTTACAATCAACCGTCAGGCATAGAGTTATACGAGGAGGTATCAGCTGAGGGAGATCCTTGGGGCGACTGCATTTGGGTATCAATTGCCCTTACTCAAGAGGAATATCTGAAGAGGAAAGCAAGTAAAATAACTCCAAGTATAGCCGCCTCAGAGATTGAAAGCCAGCTAAATAATATTCCTAAATGGATAGACGCGAAGCGAGCTTTAGAGGGCATAAAGGTTATTTTAAAGTCGTAGCCTCCCTCTTCAAAGATATGCTCATTTTCCTTAATTGATAAAGTAGAATTATTCGAAATAAGGCAAAAGAAGAGAGGTGATAATCCAAAAAAATCGCAGATGACCAAACAAGAAACCCAATCGCCGTTAGTCTGTTTAATAGAATTGATCCCGCCCTTCAATAAATGTCCCAAATAGAACACAAAGAGCTTGTTAAGTGACAAAAAAGTCACAACGTTTAAAAATACAGCCCTCAAGGTAAGGGAAACAATTCCAACCAAAAAATGGGGGAACAGACACCATAACAACCGAAAAATATGTGTTAGCTTACAGCGGCGGATTAGACACATCCGTCTTAATCAAGTACCTCCAAGAAAAACTAAACGCACAAGTCATCACAGTCACAGTGGATGTAGGTCAAGGCGAAGACCTCAAAGCGGCCGAAGAGAAAGCCAAAAAACTCGGCGTCCTAAAACACTACTCAATCGACGCCAAAGAAGAATTCTGCACAGACTACATTTTCCCAGCAATCAAAGCCAACGCACTCTACGAAGGCAAATACCCCATCAGCACCAGCCTCTCTCGGCCACTGATCGCCAAAAAGATGGTGGAGGTCGCGGAGAAGGAAGGCGCAACAGGCTTAGCTCACGGCTGCACAGGACGCGGAAACGACCAAGTTCGCTTCGACATAACCCTCGCATCCCTCGCAGCTGACAAACAAATCATCGCCCCCGTCCGCGAATGGGGCTTAACACGGGAAGAAGAAATCGCTTACGCCAAAACCAAAGGCATCCCCGTCAGCGAAAGCGCCAAAAAGTACAGCATCGACGCCAGCGTTTGGGGCCGCGCCATCGAATGCGGCTTGCTTGAGGACGCAAACAATGAGCCGCCAGAGGACGCGTATGAGTGGACAGCTTCGGCAGAGAAAGCGCCTAACACGCCCGAAGTCATCACCATCGGGTTCGAGGCAGGTGTCCCCGTTTCGGTAAACGGCAAAAAAATGAAGCCCCTCGCGCTCATCCAAACCGTTAACGAAATCGCTGGCAAACACGGCGTCGGCAGAATAGACCACATCGAAGACCGCATCGTCGGCTTAAAATCACGCGAAGTCTACGAATGCCCCGCTGCACTGGTAATTCTTGAAGCGCACAAAGACCTCGAAAAAATGGTCATGACACGCCACCAAGTGCTCTTCAAACAGCAAATCGACGCTGAATGGGTTTTTCTGGCTTACGCGGGCTTGTGGGTTGACCCACTCAAAGACGACTTAGACGCCTACATCAACCATTCACAGGAAAACGTCACAGGCGAAGTCAAACTAAAACTCTTCAAAGGCAGCCTCCAAGTCGTCGGACGCAGCTCACCCAACAGCCTCTACGACAAAAACCTAGCCAACTACAACATAAAAACAAGCTTTAACCAATCCTACAGCAAAGGCTTCATCGAGCTCTGGGGCTTGCAGACGCGGATGTACAATTCGTTAAAGAAAGCCAGCAAGAAGCCCAAGGCAAAAAAACCCTAAACCTTTCTTAGTTATATGGAGGACGAAGATACGTCTAAAATGTTGCATGGCGGAAGACTCGGCGATGTCCGCTCAGACGTAGCCAAGTTCTGCTCGTCCCGCAAGGACGACGCACGCTTAGCTGACGCTGTCTTAGCCATCAACAAGGCACACGTCGCCATGCTTATGGAACAAAAAATCATCCAATGGCAAGACGGCGCAAAAATCCTCTCCGCCCTCCAAAAACAAACTCCTCAAAAACTCGACCCCAACGCCGAAGACGTCCACATGGCCGTCGAAGAAGCCGTGCTGGCTGAGACGGGCCCAGAAGTGGGCGGCAACCTCCACATCGCCAAAAGCCGAAACGACCAAGTCACCACCGCCATACGCATTGCCCTCCGCAGTGAACTGCTCACCATAATGCAGCAAATCGTTGACATGCAGCAAGAGCTTCTCGAATCAGCCGCCAAACACACGGAGACAATTATCCTCGAATACACACACCTTCAAGCCGCGCAGCCCGTCACATACGCCCACTACCTGCTTTCCCAAGCCGACCTACTGGGCCGCGACCTGCAAAGACTGCTGGACGCTTATGGGCGGGTAAACTTGTGTCCCTTAGGCGCAGGTGCATTGGCGACGACGAGTTTTCCGATTAACCGCAAAAAAACCGCAGCACTCTTAGGCTTCACCGATGTGCTGGAGAACTCTATTGACGCAGTCGGTAACCGAGATTTCATAGTTGAAACCCAAGCGGCGTTGGCGTTGCTTGCGGTCAACTTGAGCCGCTTCGCCGAAGACCTAATCGTCTGGAGTTCCGCAGAGTTCGGCACCGTCGAGTTACCCGACGAATTCACCTCGACTAGCAGCATTATGCCACAGAAGAAAAACCCCGAAGTCCTCGAAGTCATCCGCGCTCGGGCAAGCTACGCGTTGGGCGATTTCGTAGCTGCAGCTTCTGCCTTGAAAGGGTTACCGACTACATACAACTTGGATTTCCAAGAGGTCACCCCGAAGCTGTGGGCTTCAACTGATAACCTAAAAGCATCTTTGGGCATCTTTACAGCGCTTATTCCCAACATCAAAGTCTCAGGCAACGTCGAAGCAAAAGCAGCTTCGGGTTTTGTGGCGGCAACCGAAGTCGCCAACATGCTCGTAAGCAAATACGGTGTGGCTTTTCGCACGTCCCACAAAATCGTCGGCGCCCTCGTCAAGGCGTTAATCGACGAAAAGAAGACGCTAAACGACGCCACGGCTCAGTTGCTGCAGAAGGTGGCTTTGGATGTGGCAGGCGTCAAGTTAGATGTAAAAGACGCAGATATTGTTTCATGCACAAATTTACGCAAACTAATCGAAACATATAAAGTACAAGGCGGTCCATCACCCGCAGAAGTCAAACGCGCACTTAAAACACGAAACAAAATGCTCGCAGAGAACAAAAAAGTCGTCGCTAAACTCAAAGACCACCTTGCAGGCGCCGAAACCACACTCAACAAAACCGTCGAGGCATACTCTTCTGCAAAAACAAAAGAAAGCGTAAAGCTTAAAAATTGAAACTGGTAGGTTGAATAGGGCTTTGGCTCCACAAGATAGCACGTCCAAAAAATGTAAAAAAGCGGTTCTGCTTCTCGAAGACGGAACGTCATTTATCGGTAAAGGTTTTGGTGCAACAGCAAAAGTTTCTGGCGAAGTGGTTTTTTCAACCCAGATGGTTGGCTACCCAGAAGCATTGACTGACCCGTCGTATAAGGGGCAGATTTTAACTTTCACTTACCCAATGGTCGGCAACTATGGTGTACCAGACAAAGTCCTGGACTGCGGTTTGCCGCTCTACTTCGAATCCGACCACATTCAACCTCAAGGCTTAATCATCCACGAACTCTGCCATGAACCGTTCCACTGGGCATCCACGCGGACGCTGGACAAGTGGCTGGCAGACGAAGGCGTCCCAGGCATCTACGGCGTAGACACCCGACGCTTAACCAAAAAACTCCGCACACACGGAGTCATGCTGGGCATACTGCAGGTGTTTGAGGAAGGCAACGAACCCGACATGGATGCACTGCTAAAGAACGGCAAAAGCATCGCGGACCCAAACGAAACCGACTTAGCCAAAGAAGTCTCAGTCAAAAAACCAATTACCTACAACGTCGAAGGCAAACGAACCGCCGTACTAATCGACTGCGGCGTGAAGTACAGCATCATCCGCAACCTCCTCAAACGCGGCATAAACGTCGTCCGTGTCCCCTACGACACATCAGCCAAACAAATATTGAGCTACCACCCTGACGGCGTCTTTATCAGTAACGGTCCAGGTGACCCTAAGAAATGTGTCAAAACCATCGAGGCCGTGCGGGAGTTAAGCGAGAAAACTCCGATGATGGGCATCTGCCTGGGCGCACAAATCCTCGCGCTTGCATTGGGAGGCGACACTTACAAACTCAAATTTGGCCACCGCGCCCAAAACCAGCCTGCACTGGACCTAAACAGCAACCGATGCTACATCACCACGCAGAATCACGGGTACGCCATAAACATGAAATCACTCAAAAACACCGTCTTAGAACCTTGGTTTGTTAACCCCAACGACAAAACCACCGAGGGCATTCACCATAAAACTAAACCCGTTTTCGCTGTGCAGTGGCACCCCGAAGCATCTCCGGGACCGTATGATACGGAGCTTTTGTTTGATAAATTTGCAAAAAGCTTGGAGGCTCCATAGATGCCCAAGTTTGACTGGATTAAAAAAGTCATGGTGCTAGGCAGCGGCGCCATCAAAATCGGTGAAGCAGCCGAATTCGACTACAGCGGCAGCCAATGCATAAAAGCGCTCCAAGAAGAAGGCATCGAAACCGTCCTCATCAACCCAAACATAGCCACCATCCAAACCGACCCCCGCCTCTCAGGGAAAGTTTACCTTCTCCCAGTCACCCCCGAATACGTCGAAAAAGTCATAGAGAAAGAACGCCCCGACGGCATCCTGCTTGGCTTCGGTGGACAAACCGCACTCAACTGCGGCTTAGAACTCGAAAAGAAAGGTTTACTCCAGAAGTATAACGTTAAAGTTTTAGGTACACCTGTGCAAGCTATCGAAGACACAGGCGACCGAGAACGCTTCCGCCAAGCTATGCAGAAAGCAGGCGTCCCATACCTAAAGAGCAAAGCCGCAACCAGCGTTAAACAAGCGTTGGAGATTGCGGAGGAAATCGGTTACCCAGTTATGATTCGTGTCGCTTACACGTTAGGCGGCAAAGGCGCAGGAGTAGCGCGCAACCAAAAAGAACTAAAAGAAATCGCAACCATCGGCATTGCCCAGAGTCGCATCAGCCAAATCCTCGTCGAAGAATACGTGGGGCACTGGAAAGAAGTCGAATACGAAGTCATGCGTGACTACGCAGACAACTGCCTAACCGTATGCAACATGGAAAACTTTGACCCCATGGGCATCCACACAGGCGACTCCATAGTTGTTGCACCCTCGCAGACCATGACCAACAGAGAATACCACCAAATCCGCAGCATATCCATCAACGCCATCCGCGCTTTGGGCATCGTAGGCGAATGCAACATACAGTGGGCGCTTCACCCCAAATCCGAGGAATGCCGCGTCATCGAAGTCAACTCAAGAATGTCACGCAGCTCTGCGTTGGCAAGCAAAGTCACAGGTTACCCACTTGCCTACATCGCAACCAAACTAACCTTGGGCTACACCCTGCCCGAACTCATCAACAAAGTCACCGAAGTCACAACCGCCTGCTTCGAACCAGCACTGGACTACATCACAGTCAAAATCCCACGCTGGGACCTGCAGAAATTCAAAAACGCCGACCGCCACGTCGGACCACAAATGCGCAGCGTCGGCGAAGTCATGGCGATTGGTCGCTGCTTCGAAGAGGCACTACAGAAAGCGGTACGCATGCTCGACACGGGCAAGATCGGTTTAGTCTGCAACCCCGAAGATGCAGAACCAGAATCTGAAGAGCGCCTGCGAGACGAAATGGCGCACCCCACAGACGAGCGCCTCTACAAGATCGCTAAAGCCCTCAAAATCGGCATCCCCATAATGGAAATCTACCGCTTAAGCGGCGTAGACCCCTTCTTCCTCTACAAAATCCAAAACATCGTAAACATGGAAGAGCAACTTTGCAAGCTCAATTTGGCAGAAAGCAACGCTGTAGACGTTATCCGGGAAGCCAAACGGCTCGGCTTTTCAGACGAGCAGATAGCGGTGTGCCAAAAAACAGATGAAAAATCCATACGCGCCTTCCGCAAAACCAACGGCATCATTCCCGTCGTGAAACAAATTGACACGTTAGCGGCGGAGTGGCCAGCAAAAACCAACTACCTCTACATGACCTATGGCGGCGACGAAGACGACATCGAATTCAGCAAAACACAAAGCAAAGTCATCGTGTTGGGTGCAGGTGTTTTCCGTATCGGCAGTAGCGTCGAGTTCGACTGGTGCGGCGTCAACACGGTTTGGGCGCTCAAAAAGAACGGCATAAAAGAAGCCATCATGGTTAACTACAACCCCGAAACCGTTAGCACAGACTACGACATAAGCGACAAACTATACTTCGAGGAATTAACAACTGAACGCATCCTTGACATCTACGACAAAGAAAACCCAATGGGCATAATCACAAGCGTCGGCGGACAAATCCCAAACAACCTCTCCATGCCGCTCTCAGACGCAGGCGCAAAAATATTGGGCACCTCCGCACAAGACGTGGACCTAGCAGAGGACCGCTCCAAATTCAGCGCACTACTCGACCAATTGGGAATATCTCAACCAAGCTGGAGCAAACTCCAATCCATCGAGGAAGCGAAACGGTTTGCAACCAAAATCGGTTACCCCGTTCTGGTAAGACCCAGCTACGTGCTCTCGGGTTCAGCCATGCGCGTCGCATACAACGAAGTAGCGCTTGAAAACTTCCTCAACTTGGCCGCAAAAGTCTCCCGCGACCACCCCGTCGTAATCAGCAAATTCATCACCCGCGCCAAAGAAGTCGAAGTAGACGGCGTCTCAGACGGCGAAAACGTCTTCATAGGCGCAATCATGGAACACGTCGAAAACGCAGGCGTACACAGCGGCGACGCAACCATGACTATCCCGCCACAGGCACTCAAGCCCGAAGTGCAAAAAGACATCGAAACCGCCACCATCAGCATCGTGAAAGCCCTAAAAATCCACGGACCCTACAACATCCAGTATCTCGTCAAAGACGACGTTGTCAACGTCATCGAATGCAACCTCCGCGCATCCCGCTCCATGCCTTTCGTCAGCAAATGCCGCGGCATAAACCTCATCGAACTCGCAACGCTGGCTATGCTGGGCAAAAAAATCGGCCATGTCAAGCTCTCCCCTATGAAAGTCGCGCCTCACGTCGGCGTAAAAGTGCCCCAATTCAGCTTCATGCGGCTCAGCGGCGCAGACCCCGTTTTGGGCGTAGAAATGCTAAGCACAGGCGAAGTGGCGTGTTTAGGTGAAAACTTTTCAGATGCATTCTTCAAAGCGTTGCAAGCGGCGGAGTTTACGATTCCACCGAAAGGCGGCTCAGTCCTAGTTAGCGTCGGCGGAGACGAAGAACGCAAAAAACGTGTGGTTCCCATAGCTAAAGCCTTGTTGGATATGGGCTTTAGAATCTACGCAACCGCCAACACCGCTAAAGTGCTTAACGCCAACGAAGTAACAGCCACAGTACTGCATAAAGTCAAAGACCCCGACGTAACCCCCAACATCCTCGATTACCTTCAAGAACGCAAAATAGACCTCGTCATAAACGTACCCATGGCTAACCGCCGCAGCAACATGAGCGACATCATAACCGACGGCTACACCATCCGACGCCAAGCAGTAGAATTCAACGTCCCCGTCATCACCAACCTGCAACTAGCCGAGGCACTCGTTGAAGTGCTGAAGCATAAAGACAAAAACGGCAACACCATACGCAGCCTCAACGAATACATGGACGAGTTACCCTGGAAAAGATGGTAGAATCCACTAAAAGGCTTCAAAAGAGCAAAGGCCTCATTCTTTCTTTATATAAGGGAGGGGAGGTCAGCTTTGAGACGTCGCGTGATTCCAGCAAGTACGGATACGGAAACGTATGCGGCATTAAATAAGGGGCTAAAGAAAAAATCGCACTTGACCCTGCCTTAAGCCTCGCGAAGCTGAAGTGCTTGTGGAAATCGCCACAATCCGCTCTCAATTTATTGGCAGGTTCTGAACCGTTGAAGCAACTTTTTTGAGGTCTGCTGGTTGTTGTATATAGGGGTCTTCTACAAAACAACAAGACACACATTTTGACTGCTGATAAGCCAGAATTCAGCTGTCTGCTTGCTCTTTTCTGGTGTACCCCAAGTTACCACAATTTTTATTACATTTCACGGTGTGTTCTCATTGATGTATGGGATTTAGCGCCTGAAACCCTAGTTACCCTTTGATTTTAAAACATGTGAGAAAAAGATATGTCGATAGCCTTCACCCAAACCCGCAAATCGATTGTGTTAATGGTATTGGGGCTTATCGCGTTCATCCTTTACCTGCTTTTCTTCGGTGACTTCGCTGGTTTTTTGAGGGTTTTAAGCACCCTTGACTTCACCAACTACGCGATTTTCTATTCTTTGGCGATTCTTTGCGTTGTTATGGCGGTTTTCTTTGATTCGCTGATTTGGCATTCACTGCTTGACGCATTAAAAATCAACATAAAATTCCGCCGCATCATGCTCTACAACTGGATCGGTAACTTTGTCGAGATGATTCTACCCTGCCAAACCGTCTGTGGAGAAGCAACCAGAATCTATCTCGCGCAAAGAGAACCCGAAAACGACACTGGAATATCTTCTGCAACCGTGATAACCTCTCGCTTGATAAGTACGCTTGTTTACACTGGGGGCTTGATAGTTGGGTTTATCGCGTTGGTGATCAATGGTTGGGTTACTTCTTACCTTGTTTTGCTAGTTACTTTAGTTACTGTTGGGACCGCTTCGGTGGTAGCTATCATCCTCTACATAGCGCTCAAAGAGGGTGCAGCTGAGCGGTTGGTCAACATTTTGATGACGATTATCCGATTCATAATCAAGAAGCCTTCTTGGCTTGAGAAGGAAAGGGAAAACCTGCAGAAAACCCTGTTATCCTTTAGCTTATCCTTCAAAACATACCGAACGCACCCCAAGCTTTTGCTCAAACCGCTCTTTTTCGCCGTAATCGCTTGGATATTCAGTCTGCTAGTCTTTTTGATGGTGTTCTACGCTTTGGGGTATCCAGAGATTAGCATTTTTAGTTTAGCAACGGTTTTCAGCGTTACATCCACCGTTGAAACCTTAACCGCTGGGTTCCCAGTTGGCGCAGTCGAGATAACTATGGTGAACATGTTTAGCCTTTACGGTGTCCCTCTTGCCACCGCTGCCGCTGCAACCACACTTACCCGCCTAATCACTTTTTGGTGCCAAGTGCTAATTGGTTACCCACTCATCAACATAGCGGGGCTAAAAGCTTCGGTTGTAAATAGTGTGCAGAAAACAGAACTGCCTCTGCCTTCTGCTGAAAACTAATGGTGTGGCGTCTAATGCCACAAAGTCGCTTTTCTTTTATCCTAGCAGTTCAGTCGTGCTTGTGGATTTGGTGGGGTCGGCAGATTTTTCTTTGGGTTTTATTTGGATTTTAACGGCGGCATCTATGCTGTAGCCTGCTTCGTTATTTTCTACGGCGAACTTCCAAGTTTTAATTTCGATAGTGTTGTCTTTAAAATATGTTCCAAGGGAGTTTTTGAATTCGTTTATGGCTTGTTTAATTTTCGCTGTTGCCTCTTGGGATAAATCAATATTTGACATAAAAACACCTTACACTTAAACTACAGGTTTTGGGGGTATTTAGCCCTTGCTAAACAAGCCACCGTTTACTTGCCACCTTGCTTTGAGCAGCATTTGTCGGTGAACAGAAAATTCTTTTAACAGGAACAAACTATTCAGAATCTGAGTGAATCAACATGAGCGAAAACGATAAACCCCTAACCAGAGATGCACTGGTTTCCATGCAAGTCATAGACGCAAAAGGCAGATTACTTGGTAAAGTTAAGGATGTCGCGTTTGCAGTCGGCAAAATGGGCATATCCTTGACCGTCGAAAACGACGAAGGACAAATCCAAAACGTCGCTTGGGAAGAAGTTCAAGCAGCTTCAGACTTCATCATATTAAAACCCGTCGCCCAAATCGCCTACCAACAAAGCTACCAGCAACCTGCCGCTCAAGCCGCAGCTCCAGTTCAGCAGCAGGCATCTTCGCAGCCACTTTGCCAAACTTGTGGTAAACCCTTGACTTGGATTCCACAGTATCAGCGTTGGTACTGCTACAACGACAAGAAATACGCGTAACGCGTTTCTTTTTTTCTTTTTTGCCATTAATTTTTTTCCGTGGTTTTTGTTTTGGGAGACATCTTGGTAAAATCTTATATCCGCCCCAAAGCTACCTCCTGACTCCTCAAATGTGGAAGTGAAAACTCGCTCCTTACACAAAAAGGTAACAAGAAAATACAAACAGCCCTTGCAGCAGCAATCTTTCTGTTTGGATGTCTTTTGTCGATAAACTCCGTGAACGCTCAATCTGGCGAAATGATGCAGCCGCCCGACTTCAACGGAACCGCCCCGCCAAACTGGAACGGAAACATGACTAGGCCCTCTGGTGGACCATACGATTTTGGTAGCGGAAACAGGCCTGACTTCAACGGGACTATGCCGATGCCATCGGGTTCTCCGGGTGAAATGAATGGACAACCTAACCCTCAAGCTGTTGAGGGGCAAACTGACTACACGTTGATCGCGGTTGGAAGCGTCGTTTTGGTGGCGCTTGTTGGAGTGGTTGGGGTGGTGCTGTTACGAAAAAGAACTCGCCAGGTCCTTCAAGCTGATCTTTCACAAGAAGCATCCATCTAAACCTTTTTTCTAAAAGTTAATCTGTTAAGCCCCAGAATCACCAATTTTAATGAAAAGGTTGGTAAGGGAAATCTATGATAGGCAGTTTCACGTTAAAGCAAAATACAGCCCAGCAGGATTGAGCATTGATGGATGTAGCAGGCAAAGCAGAATTCGCTAAACTATTCTACAGTCGCCAAATACTGATAGAAGAATTAGGTTCCTTTGGGCAAGAGAAACTATCCAAATCCCGTGTCGCCATAGTCGGCGTGGGCGGATTAGGCTCAGTCTGCTCTCTCTATCTGGCTTTGGCGGGCGTCGGCTACTTGCGCTTAATCGACCAAGACACCGTCGAAACCCCTAACTTGCACCGCCAAATCCTCTACACCCCAAACGACCTCCACCACCACAAAGCAGAGGTCGCCGCCGAAAAACTGCGCAAGCAAAATCCTCTGGTGCAAATTGAAGCGGTATCCGAAAAGGTGGATGAAGATAACGTTGAATCTCTGTTGAAGGCTGTAGATGTGGTGGTTGACTGCTTAGATAACTTCCAAACCCGCTACCTGCTCAACAGAGCATGTATAAAACTTAAAATTCCCTACGTTTTCGGTGCAGTCATGGGTTTAGAAGGCAACCTCTCAGTTTTCAACCCGCCCGAAACAGGTTGCTTAGAGTGCACAATGCACAACCACCAAAGCAACCCCCAATCTGGAGGGGTTTTTGGCATAATCGGTGCCTCGGCGGGAATCATGGGCAGCATGCAAGCCATGGAAACCATCAAGCTCCTCGCGGGAGTTGGGTCGAGTTTGGCGGGTAAACTGTTGGTCTGCGACTTCCGTGACATGGATTTTACGGTGGTGCCGCTTCCAAAGAACCCCCACTGTCAGGTTTGTCACCGCTAAATCGGAAGTACCCATCCAAAGTAGGTTACTTCAACCCAAAGAACCACCGACGCCACCACGACTTCGACGATGGAGAGGACAGACCCGACCTTTAGGTAACTCCACAGGCTGATGTTGACACCTTTGCGCTTCATCGTCTCCAGCCACATCAGAATTGCCAGCGAGCCGAGTGGGAAGAAGTGGGGGCCAAGGTTGTTGCCGATGATGTTGGAGAAAACCAACTCCGTGAACGCTTGGCTGCTCAAGGTGACGGTTGCGGCTGCTTGGTGAATCGACATCAAGCCAAGGATGGTCATGGGCCAGTTGTTCATGAAACTTGCGCCAACCGTAACCACGAGGCTCGGCGCAATAATCCCCATCACCGAAGGCAGCGAGTTCGCGGACACCAATGTATCCGCCAACAATTGGGTGATTCCAGCGTTTGTCAAGCCCTGGACCACAAAGAAAATACTCAGCATAAAGAGCACGATGTCCCAGTTGATGTCCTTAGCTAAACCAACGAGACCTTTGCGTTCCCCTCGAACCACTTCACCCTTGAGATCAGCCAAATAAACCGCCAAAAGGAACACTGCACCTGAACAAATCACCACCGACACAGGAATCCTGAAAAGCGAAGCCGCAACGTAGCCCACATCAATCGCCACCAAAGTGCCCAAGCAAACCTTGAGCATACGGCGGCTTATCGGCGTGGAGCCTGTGGATATTATGTCGACTAGTTTGGTGTCGTAGGTTTTGGGGATCTTTTTGCGGAAAAACACGTACACCAGAAGCATGCTGCTTGCGATTGTGGCGACGGCGACTGGCGCCATAAAGACGAGGTGGTCGATGAAGGTGTAGCCGAAGTAGTCTGCGCTTAAGATGTTGATGGGGTTGCTGGTTATGAGTGGCATGGCGGCTGTGTCGGCTATGAGCCCCGCAGCGAAGAGATATGCATACCTGCCTTTGCCGTCGATTTTTAATTCACTGATAATTTCCAAAACAATAGGGGTTAGGATGAGAACGGCGCTGTCGTTAGCAAAAAGGATGCTAACCGCCGCCGTCAACAATGACACGTAAAAGTAGAGACGCACCCCGCTGCCCTTCGCCAACCGCACCACACGCAGGGCGGCCCATTTGAAGAAGCCCATAGCATCCAAAATCACCGAAAACGCCACTATGCCAACAAAAGCTAACGCTGCATCCCAAATATGCAAAAACGACTCTGCAGCCTGCCCCAAACTGACCGTGCCCAGCAACAGCGAAGCTACTGCACCGATGCCTGCCGCGTAACCCAGTTTAATGCCCCTTGGACGCTTAATCATCAAAAATAGTGTCGTAACGAATACCGCTATTGCAGCTACGGTAACGTAATCCAAAGGGAACCTCGCATTAGCTAAGCAGGCGCACCGTTCAACTATAAAAGACTAACTTCGCAAACAAACAAGAACTCAATGAGGTAATGGCTAAAAAACAAAAATAAATTAAACAAAAAGTAAAAGAAAAGAGGGCTTACTCTTTCTTTGCCTGTTTAGGTCGAAGCGAGCGGACCGTTTCGCCAGCACGCCACATCTCACTTTGGCCCATCGCTTTGAGTTCATCAGCGAGTTTCTGACGGTAATCCGGTGCCTTGCTCTTCTCTAGGACGATGCGGGTTTCTTCGCCTGCCGCAACCAACTCGTAGAGACTATCAAACACGGGTTGAGTTGCGCTGCGGAACCGTTCTTTCCAGCGTAATGCGCCGATGCGGGCGGTTTCGCTGCAGTTGCAGTACATCCAGTCCATGCCGTTCTCGTCTACGAGGCGGATGAGGCTCTGGGTGAGTTCTTCGACGGTTTCGTTGAAGGCTTCGCTTGGGCTGTGACCGTTAGCGCGGAGCGTGTTGTATTGGGCTTCAAGTATGCCTGCAAGTGCGCCCATTAAGGTTCCGCGTTCGCCAGTTAGGTCGCTGTAGACTTCTTTCTCGAAAGTGGTTGGGAAGAGGTATCCTCCGCCGATGGCGATGCCGAGTGCTTTGGCGCGGTCTTCGGCTTTGCCTGTGGCGTCTTGGAAGACTGCGAAGCTGCAGTTTATGCCTGATCCGTCGACGAAGTTGCGGCGGACGCTGGTGCCGCTGCCTTTTGGCGCGACCAATATGACGTCGATGTCTTTGGGTGGGATGACGCCTGTTTGTTCTTTGTAGACTATGCTGAATCCGTGGCTGAAGTAGAGTGCGTCGCCTTTTTTGAGGGTGGCTTTAATTTTTGGCCATACTGCCTTCTGCGCGGCGTCGGTAAGTAGGAACATTTTGATTGTGCCTTTTTTGGCTGCTTCTTCGAGTGGGAACAGGTTTTCGCCTGGAACCCATCCGTCTGCTACTGCTTTATCCCATTCTTTTTTGAATACGCCTTCTTTTTCTTGTCCGATGATTACTTTTATGCCGTTATCTCGCATGTTTAATGATTGAGCTGCGCCTTGTATTCCGTAGCCCAAGGAGACGACGACTTCGTCTTTGAGGATTTTTTGGGCTTTTGCCACTGTGAATTCTTTTCGGGTGATGACGTCTTCTTGGACGCCACCGAAATCCATTTTCACCATATTTAAGTACCTTCAGCCAACCATTTAGCAGAGGGGCTAATTAAGAATTACCCTCACTGGGAACGGCAATAATAATCAACAAACCTTAAGTGTGCTACTTTTTACAGCCCATCTCCTCAGGCGCATTCATCTTGCTCTGTTTATCTCATTAACTGCCTGCTCAAGGTCATCAGCAGTCCGCATAGAAGTGGCTGTCGGAACACTCGTAGTAACGAAGTGTTGAGCGTATGGAAAACACGCTACTTCGAAAGGATCTGGATTCAATAAACCAGCCCCAAAGGTATTCGTACACAAAGAGATATCGTCGATTGGAATCTTTAACGCTTGAGCCATCTCGGTTGGATCGAAAACCAGACTAAACGGTTTAGTGCATTGTTGCAGTTCTCCGCCGTAGTCGACTGAGAGATTTCCCTCGACCCACAGACGCTGGTCTAGTTTTTTGAGAATCCCGTTCTTTAGGTCTGCTATTAAGACAAGGCTGTTAGCTGATCTGTTGCTTAACACATCAACTATGATCTCTCCAAGATATGACGTCGTGACTACTGAATGTTTGGTGCTCGGAGCTACAAAACCCTGCTTTGGATCGTAACTATGGGTATTGCTTTCGTACTCAATGATAACCCACGAGAGCAGTCCAGTTTTACAGTTCTCGGCGATTAAGTAGAACTCTACGCGGCTACCCCAAAAAACGCTTGTGTGCACATTAAAGGCACTCACTATTGCGCATTTTCGCTTGTCGGTGTCAGTAAACATTGCTGAAGGAGACAAGCTGTAGTTGGGTGGTAACAACTGCTCTGCTGCTTTAATATCGGTGACTTCAAAAGCGAGAAACACAGCGTACGGTTCTACTACAAAACTCATGTATGGATTGGTGCGTGCGCCTCTATTGACTATGTATCGTTGGAATCGTAGAGGAAGTTTTCGAAGCATAGCGCTTCCTTGGGTTGTGGACGCAACTTTGGATGGAACAACCATTTTTTCGGTTGTCTTGATGAAGCGTCGAAGATCATTGGTTTTCATTTTTTCCACTACATAATGCAGATTTCAATAAGGCTCATCATTATAGTATGTAGGATGTTGCTATTAATAGTACTTATTAACTAACACTTGTCTAGCCGCTTGTTTGTACTGGGTGTGTTTTCTGGTTCATCAGGGAAAAGTATCAGTATTCCAATAACTGACGATAAATTTGCAATTTTCCTCCCAAGAGAAGTCAACGAATATGACACCCGAAATGGTCTATCATTGACCATCGTTCTGGTTAACCATCTTTCTTGCTCCAATCGTTTTAGCTTCTCAGAAATGGTTTTGGAACTCATCGACCCTTTTAAAATGGTTCTAAGCCTATTGAAACCCATACCCTCATTCATTGAAATCGCAAGTAGAATCAGAATCTCCTTTTCGCCCAAGAGACCTTTATAGTGATCTATGAACTTTTTTGCCTCTTGAGGTTTTAGACTTCCATTAGAAGACAAGACATTTGCAAAAGTCTTGGTATTACTTGCAACTACTTGAGATAGCTCCAGAATAGTCTGGAGGTTCTGCCTTAATAGGTGAATTTCCTTTTTTTGAAAAATTTTTTCCAAGTAAGTCACTTTGTTTAAACTAAGTGGATTTTTCTCTACTTCACGGTTTATATATTAAACTAAGCTTAATAAATAAACCTACTGACGCGTTTCAGCACAGCGAGTTGGCTTTAATGAAATCTTTAGTTATATACTATTCAAGAAGCGGTAACACGCGTTTAGTCGCAGAGCAGATTTCTCAGGAAATCGGCGCGGACATCGCCGAAATAGTTGATAAAAAGAAAAGGAAAGGCCTTTTTGGTTTTATTCTAAGTGGATATGACGCAACAAGAGAAAGATTAACAAAAATTGTTGAAATAGAGAAATCGCCTCAGGATTATGATCTCATTATTATTGGAACGCCTATGTGGAATAAGCGAATTGCCCCCGCTGTAAGAACATATCTAAAGGAGAACAGTTTCTCGGGAAAGCATGTGGCTCTTTTTTGTACAAACTTGGGGTCTCCGTCCGAGCGGGTTTTCTCAACTTTGAAGCAATTGATACCTGGATGTGATTTTGTAAGCGAACTAACCGTCACCAACGTTAATAAGGAATTAGCAGAAAATAAAGAGAAAATCTCTGAATGGGCCAAGAATATTATACTTAAAACAAAATAAAGGCGATAATGTTGGAAGAGTACGATGTTACCGTAGTAGGAGGCGGAGTTGCAGGTTCAGTAGCCGCAAGGTTCAGTGCACAACAAGGTTTCAAAACCCTTCTAATAGAGAAATACAAAACCCCCAGAAACAAACCTTGCTCAGGAATACAATTTCCATACTTCGAAAAACTCATAGGTAAAAAAATTCCTAAAGAAAAACTATGCAAGAATGAACTCTACAAAGTGGACATGATTACACCATCAGGGAAAACCTTGGGGGGAAAAATGAAGATGCTTAACTTTTGGCGTTCAACTTTTGACAGTTGGCTAAATCAACTCGCCATCGAAGAAGGAGCAGAATTTCAAGATAACACCTCATTAATTGATTTTTCCAAAAGCCAAAAAAGAATAAACCTAACACTTTCAAAAGATACGAAGTCTACTCAAGTCACCACACGTTTTCTAATCGGTGCAGACGGAATGCTTTCTGGAATAAGAAGCAAAATAAACCCTGCGTCTTTAGAAAAAAGCCGTTTAGGGACAGCAATAAACTACTATTTTGAAGGAAAAGGAAACCTTGACCCAAACAAACTTTACATGTATTACAATCGAGAATATTGCCCCTTAATGTTTGCCTGGGTCTATCTGAAGGATGAAAAATGGGTCATAGGAACAGGGGCGAATGAAAACGCAGTAGATTATGCAGACCGATTCTTCAATTACATAAAAGAAAAACACTTACTTCAGGGTGAAATCGTGAAAAAAGAGGGATTTGCCTCTACCCAGAAGATAACAACCTTCCTTGGAGAAGACAACATCTTACTAGCTGGAGATGCTGCAGGCCTAATTGACTTATACCGTGGAGTAGGTATGGATCTAGCCGCTTTAAGCGGGCGATTAGCAGTAAAAGCAATCAAGTTTGCTGAAAAAACAGCTTCATCTCCGATAGAACACTATCAAAGACTTATGAAAAATACTTTAAAAAAACTGGAGGCTAACGAAAAGAAACAAACCAAAAGGTATGCATCAAATGAAAGCTTAGAAAAGAGCATGTCATCTGCGAATTTGTTAAAAGACGGGCTTACGATGATAATTTCAAACCAAATCAACAGGATTCTTCCAGCCGAAAAAATAATACTGCTACCTACATAATTGGAGAAGTATGTGGATGCTTATAGTATAAACTTGGGTACGACTGTTCAAATTTTGACCCTACATTTCAGATAAAGAATCAATTATGCCATCCTGCAAAGGGAACAACCATTGAGTATGGTACCAAGCCTTGTTGCTTATTTTATAAACTAAAAACATGAAGCATCTGCCAAGAAGGCATGTTTAACCCCGATTTCGCCTATCAATCAGGGAATTTCAGTTAAATTGTCACGTAACGCCAACCAACGCTTAAACTCAAGTCCCGTACATTTGCCCCTGCCCAGCCAGTTGTCGCCGTACTTGTTTTTGAGTTTCTCGTCGTAGGATGCGAATGTTTCTGATTCGCTGACTTCTAGACTCTCTTTCTTTTTCAACTACTGTTGCTCCAGTTACCTATTGTTGGATAGGTTTGAGGGGATTTCTACTTTTCGCCTCCTCCATGTACATAATACATAAGTGCAAACCGCAACTAATACCCGACATGGACAACAAATTTACCCATGACCTCGTCGGCCCTTGCGGCATGAACTGCGGTCTGTAAATCTTACCTCGCCTATTCACGCGGTGTCCCATCTCCTGAAAACCACGCCGTCTCTCAGCGTCTACCTCCCCTCCCTTATTTAAAGGACAAGCGGTTAAGAAGAAAAACCGCCACAACAAACCAAAAGCTATTACAAACGGCATTCTTACTGGAGAGGAATTTCCCAGTAACTGATTATGTCACCCTTTACCCATCTGCCGCCGAGTCCACGCACAACATCGTTAATGTCGTCCCACTCGGCCTTCAAAAACGTCACCGGTTTAACCACCACAACATCCTCTTTAACGGTAAAGCTGAGGAGTTTTCGTTGGTCGGGGCTGAATTCGTTTTCCATCTTGGCGGCGTAGCGGCTGAGGGGCGGCTGGGTTGGGGTGGGGATTAGCGGTTTTGTTTGTGGGGGTGCGGGTTCGGCTTTGGGTTCAACTCTTGGTGCTGAGAGTACTTGTTTGGGGGCGGCGGCTGGTTTTTGCTCAGATTTAATTGGTACAGTGAGTTCAGGTATCGGGAGGGTTTCTGAAGCATCTTCAAAGCTGTCACTTCTAACTACCAGCGAAACCTGCCTTGAGAAAAGGTCAACTTTAGCATCTAAAACTTCAAAGTCGCTTGGCAGATTACCTGCAAACGGCGAAGGTTTGCCTTGGAGTAGATTGGTGAATTGCTCAAGGCTTAGTTTAATGATTCGCAACTTCATTAATGGGCACCAATTGACGCTTAGGCAACCGATAACATAAAAGCGTTACCATCAACCGAAGCTACGGCAGGAAAAAAGGAAAAAGAGTTAGAGGGGTTTGGGTGTGGCTTTTCTGGCGCGCCACTCGGCAAAGCTGCCAGTATAGACGCCCCAAGCGCGTAGTCGTGGTGAAATTGCCCTTAGCAAGGCTGGGCAAGCGATGACGACGATGGGTAAGTTGAGGGCAAAGGTTCCGGGCAGGAGGGGCCAAGCGATTTCTGCTGGGAATAATCCGACTGCGACGAACTGCCAGAGTATGGCGATTGTGCCGACTAACAGTGAAAGGGCGTATACGCTTCCGAGGACTATGAGGCCTTTTAGGGTTTTTGCTTCTGCGGCGAATCGTGGGATTAGGAGCCAGTTTAGGGCGTAGATGATTATGACTGTTGTGACTTCGACCCATGCGAGGTGGAGGGGGAGTGATTCGACGTAGACGCCGCCGATGTATGCGCCTATCATGCTGCCGATTAAGCCGCTCCAACCGAACCAGATGGGGATGACGCCGAGTAGGATGATTGGGAGGTATAGGAAGGTGAAGGTGGGGAGTGAGATGAGTTTGGAGAGGTAGAAGAATATTGCGAAGAGTGCTGCTGTCATGGCCATTATGGAGACTTGTTTTGCTTTGCTTTGTCTTTGTAGGATCATAGTGTTCTTTCCAGTGTGTTTTAGGGGCTTCATTGGCGGAGTGGGGATAAAAGCATTCGCCCTAGTATTACATATGTAATACAGTTGGTAAGGCTTAAATTAAAACAAACCAAACCCCACACAGGGAAACCACATGGAAAAAACCGCAACAACCATGCAAACCAAAAGTTACCGACTAGAATGCAAGTATAAAGGGGCAGGACTCACTCACTACGTAATGCAAAGTGACGAATCCCCCTTCTAACCCTTTTTTTGGAGCGCTAACCAATCAATGTTCGACAAGATAACCGTTGACGGAACAGAATTCCAAATAGACCCCCAAACAAACTTTTGGGGCACAGGCGACACAACCAAACTAGAACAACTCTACAACCAAATGCAAACAAAGCTCGCTACCGAAATGAAAGAACTCCGCTACAACACCGACCTAATCCTGTTCTACGTTAACCCAACCGACATGTGCAACGCAAACTGCCCCTACTGCTACCTGCCCAAAGAAGTCAAAAGTCGCGGCAAAAACATGACTTACCAAGAACTCAAAGTTATCGTAGAAAAAGCCTCCGCGTTCTTCAAAAGCCAAAACAAGAAGGGCTCAGTCATCTTTCACGGAACCGAACCGCTGCTTAACAAAGAAAACTTATTCCAAATCATCAGAGAATACCACAAAGAAGTCTTCTTTGGTATACAAACAAATGGTTTAGCCCTAACAGAATGCGACGCAGACTTCATCAAGGAATATGAAGTTAACGTGGGCGTCTCTTTGGATTCGCCGGTTGAGGAGATTAATGATTTCTTAAGGGGACAAGGACACTACAAACAGGTAATGAAAGCTCTGGAATGGTTGAGGGGCTACAGAGGCTTAAACGTTGTAACTACTATGACCACATACAATGTTGGGCAATTAACAGACATGGTACGGTTACTGCAAAGCAAAGGGGTAACGTTGTGCCTGATGAACCCCGTTCGCGGTACGCAACAAAGTGCTCACGCGCTGAGGCCTGACCCTGCGGTTGCCGCTGCAGCATTCATAGGTGCAACCGAAGAAGCCATACGCCTAACAAAAGCGGGCAAAAGAATTGTGGTCGCAGACTTCGCTAACATCTTGCTGGGTATCATCGCGCCTTCGGCGCGTGTCATGATGTGTGACATTTCACCTTGTGGCGGCGGCAGAAGATACTTTGCAGTTGCAGCCAATGGAAACGCTTATCCGTGCGGGGAATTCATAGGCATCGAAGACTTCAACGGCGGAAACATCTTCAACGACCCAATCGAGCAAATCGCGGCTTCACAGAACTTCCTCAAAGTAACCAAACGCAGCGTCGATGACATAACGGAATGCCAAACATGCACGTTCCGCAACATGTGCGGTTCACCCTGCCCCGCAGAAATGCACACAGCCGACCCCAAGATGCTACAGAAAAGCTACTACTGCGAATTCTACAAGCAACTCGCGTTGCATGCTTTTCGGGTAATTGCGAGAGGCGATGTAGGGTTTGTGGTAAAGAAATCTGCCCTAACAGAGCTGTATAACCTTCAAAACAGCTAACCTTCCTTTCTACCCATAAAACCTTGCAGCTAATTATTGAGAAGTGGTGAGTCTGTTCCTACTCCAACGGCCCAGGAAACCCCAATTAGAAGGGAGAGGGGCTCCCAAACCGCTTTCACAGGCTCTCCTCACCATCAACCAAGCACTAACAAGCCAAATTTAAAGGTTAACCAAAAATCACCCAAAAACGATTATTCCAACGCTTATGACTGATTTTGAAGGAATTTGGGTATAATTCTGTAAAATCTATTTAATCTATATAGCACAACCCTGTTTCGCAAACAAAAACAGGGATTCAGAATGGCAGACCTACAACAGTGGCTTACAGATCTCCTAACGCCGTCAGCTACATATGAGACCTTAACAGTCGACCGAGTAGTCATAGCGCTTGTGATGTCTTTTCTCATAAACCTAGTCATCTTCTACATTTACCGAAAAACCTTCAAAGGCGTCGTCTACAACCGGCAATTCAACATAGGCCTAGTCTTAACGGGCTTAGTTGTGACTCTGGTTGTGTTGCCGATTAGCTCCAACGTCGCGCTGTCTCTGGGCATGATCGGCGCACTGAGCATAATTCGGTTCCGAACCGCCATCAAAGACCCCAAAGACATAGTCTTCACCTTCTGGACCATAACTGTTGGCATAATCTGTGGCGCAGGCTTATACATCGTCGCCATAATCGGTGTACCGGTCATCGCGGTTATGCTGGTTGTTCTTGAGCGCACAAAAATCCGGGGTCCAGACCCATACCTGCTTGTAGTGCATTACACAAGCGCAGCCGAAAATGCTGTTCAAGCAGCCCTGCCTAAACACAAAATCCGCTCCCGAACCGTAAATGCGGATGGCGTAGAGTTGATGGGTGAGGTTCGCATGAGCAGCAAAGAGGTGCCCCAGGTGGATGAACTCCTAAAAATCAAAGGAGTAAAAGATGCATCCATAGTTAGTTACACCTCGGATTCCACATAACCCAGAATCGCTTCCTTAAATATGCCTGAGCGTGGAAAAAATGAAAACCCTAACTAAGACATCCGCTGCAATTCTTGGTGCAGCATTTTTATTTGCAACATTTTCAACTTCTGGGTCTGCGGTTAGCGGCGCTTCTTCCACAACTGTGGTCGTCAACGAGTTTATGGCTATCAACGAATCAACCGTACAGAACGACAACGGCAACTATACGGACTGGATTGAACTATACAACACAGCCGATTACTCGATTGATTTAAGCGATATGTTCCTCACCGACAACCTCACCAGCTACCGATGGCAATTCCCCAACGACACAGTAATCCAAGCCCATGGATACCTGCTTGTCTGGGCAGACGCCGATGTCATGTTAGGCGGGTTACATACCAATTTCAAGTTAGATGGCGACGGCGAAACCATCGGACTCTACGCAACAGATGGCTCGCTGATGGATTCCGTCACCTTTGGCGAACAGATTGCGGATATTTCTTATGGTCGAACGGTGGATGGCGACTCAAACTGGACATACATCACAGACCCAACGCCGGGCGCAGCTAACAACTCAAGCTCGTCCTTGTTCACCGCTGATACAGGGATAGTTTTGGTCATCGTTGCAGTTGGAGCGTTTGCAGTTTGCATTGTGGTTTTCAAAGGGAAAATTTGCGGAGGCAGAACCCAATGATAGCGTCAGAAAAGAAGCCTTGCCTAAGACATGAACTCAAATACGAAATCGACCCATTCGAATACCAAGTTTTACAGAAAAAACTCTGCACTCTACTCAAACCTGACCCGCATATGATTTCTAACGGTCACTGTCACTACAACGTTCGCAGCCTATACTTCGACGACCTCTATGACACTGCATTAAACGATAAAGAGGCAGGAGTGTATCGGCGCAAAAAGTACCGAATTCGCATCTACAATCACAGCGACGACTTCATAAAGTTTGAGAGAAAAACAAAAATCGGCGCATACATGCTAAAAGAAAGCACCCGCATCACCCGCGAAGACGCAGACCGATTAATAGCTAAAGACTTCAGCTTTCTCGCTAACACCGAGAATCAGTTGCTCAGAGATTTCTTTTTAGAAACACGCTGCAACCTGATGCGCCCAGTTGTCATCGTAGAATACGCGCGAGAAGCCTACATACACCCAGTGGGAAACGTGAGGGTAACTTTTGATACACAAATGCGGACTTCTTTTGGTTACAAAGAGTTTTTTGACGAAACATTAGTTGGGTTGCCCACTCTGGAGCAGCAGAACATAATTTTGGAGGTAAAATACAACGAAGTACTCCCAAACTACATTCGTGGACTGTTTCCGAACACAATTAGACCGCAGTTGGCGATTGGAAAGTTTGTGATATGCAGAAACCAGCAACTCTGCCAAACAGGAATGCAATAAGCTTAAACATGTCTGCGGACCACGCGACTTCTCTTGAACTACCTCCCCTCCCTTATATATAGAAAGATCAAAGTCAACATAACGAAAGTTTTGTTGCTCTCTGAGGACCCGCCCGCCCCTTATAAAAAGCGGATTTGCCCTTTTAGGAAAAACTTGAGCCATAGTTACGAAGACCATGAAGAAAAAATGAAAGTTAGAATCTTCCGCCAATCGAGGTTACCACGCTGGTTATGGTGAAACTGGTGTATTGGGTGCCGCCGCTGTAGGTTCCGCCTGAGTAGACGCCGTCTTTGAGTGTGCCAGTTGAGCTTCCGCCTACGAGAACGTTATATGTGGTTCCTTGAGTTAGCTTTGGCGAACAGACGACTACGGATTGGAACAGCTTTGAGGTCTTGAAGGTTACGATGTCGGTGCCGCTTGAGCTCTGGATGCTTATGAGGGTTCCAGCTGAGTATGAACTCTGGAAATTCACCAGCACACTACATTGAGTGGATGTAGTGCTGAGCGCCTGCGCCATGCCTGAACTGCCAACCGCGATAAGGAAGCCGCCCGTCATCTTGAAGGAAGAGAAATCCAGCGCCCCATTGTTGTTAGATGTAGGACCGTTGACGATTACGGATCCGGCAGTCATGGTTATGGCGCCGTTGATGTCGATGCCGTCGCCTGCAGCGGTGACTACGATGTATCCGCCGTTGACGTAGAGGTTGCAGCTACCTGAATTCATAAAAGCATCTCCACCGCCTCTGCCGCCGGGGCCCCCTCCAAATCCGGATTGGTCATTTCCGCCTGCACCGTTTATGCCGTCATCACTTGAGACAAGGTATATAGTTCCGCCGTTGATAGTGATTGTTTCGGCTTCGATGCCTTCGTAGCTTTTGGTTATATCTATAGTTCCAGCTGTGATGGTTATAGCAGAGTCAGCGTGTATACCGTCGTCCCCAGTTGAAATTGAAAGGGTTCCGCCGTTGATGGTTATGGTTCCATTGGAGTGGAGGGCGTCGTCTGCTGAGTTTGCGTTGATGGTTCCGCCATCGATGACGATGCTAACAACACCTTTTATTCCCTTAGCAGAAATGCCAGAAGCTAAACTACTGCTGCTTCCGCCACCAGAGGTAACGGTGACCTGCCCACCTGAGATGATGACGTCGGTTTGAGCGTCGATGGCGTCTCCTCCTGAGGTGAGGGTTACTGTGCCGCTTGACATGGAAACGTAACCTTTGGTGGAGTCAGCGGTGTTGTCTGAGATGAAAGCGTTCTCTCCCGCTGTTACAGTGATTTTTCCGCCCTCGACAATGAGGTAGTTTTTGCCTCGCACACCGTCGTCTTGGGCGTTGACTGTGACGGTACCGCTCTTGAGGATGAGGCCGTCGTTACTTGTTATGCCGTCATTGTATGTAGATGTGACACTTAGTGTGCCGTCGCCGTAGATTGTGAGGTCGTCTTTGCTGTAGAGTGCTGCGTTTGGTTCGGTTGTTGAGCTTGAGGTGTAGGTTAGATGGTTTTGGGTGTTTGCTTCAAGGATAATTATTGTTTTCTCAGAGTTTAGAATATAGAGGGGTGCGCTGTTAGAGCAAGTTATATCTACGCCCGCTAAAATGAGCCGAACAGTACCAGTGCCTTGACTATCAACAACAACTTGTCCATTACTCAACGCGCCAGTGAGCCTATAGGTACCCTCAGCGGTGATTGTTGCCTTTGCACCATCAACTGAGATGTTGGGTGAGTTAGAGGTTACCGAAGTCCCACTAAAAGTTATGTCGATAACCTCAGAAGAGTTCCAAACGTAATCGGCAGAATCTTCATGGATAGCTGCGTTTCCTGAAGTATCGGTGTTACTTGTGCTTGTTCCAGAGCTGCTTGAACTTGTGGAGGTCGGTGTGGGTGTACTGGTAGAGCTGCCAGATGATGCTGGGGCGTTGGTTGGAGTGGATGTGGGGCTCGTCGTGGCATTGGGGGAATTCGTGGCGTTTGTAGCTTGTAACTGTGTATTAAGCACTTGATATGCAACGATAGATAAAACTAGGCATATACAGATAATTGAGAGGATTAGCTTCTTGCTAGGCATACTCGTCCAACACTGCACCGAGAAGAGGGAAATTAATTAAAAGGATTTTTCAGAATTATACCCAAATCTACCCATTTTTACACCTTCCGCAACTCAAAAAATTTTCGTAAATCCCTTAAAAAAACAAGGAAAACTAAAGGTGTTGACTGATTAACTTTGTTAAATTGATAGCGGAGAGGTCCCTTTTACATTGGGGGCAGGTTTTTTGGATTTCTTGTTTACCGCCCACCTTGAGAGGTCCGCCGCAGTGGCAGCAGAAATAGGTCAAAATTTGCCCTCGTTCACCCATCTCTGCGATTAGCTCTTCAAGCGTTAGGGGGTGGGCGTTTTCTTTGGTCTTTTTGCGTGCCGTGTCAGCTTTTTCCTTCACCGCCGCCACCACTGACGGGTCGGTGCTGGTTGTGAAGTATTCGCATCTTGCGCTTTGCACGTATGGCTCGTCTAGTTCGGTGCCGAAGAGTTCACAGTTGCCAACGTGGAAAAATACGCAGGCTAAGCAGCTGTTTTTTCGGTACTGGGCGTCCAAGGTTTTGTAGCAGGAGGGACAAACTTCGACTTGTTTTCCGTCTTTGACTGTGGAGAGCGCAATGCCGCGGTAGGTTCCGCCGCAGACCTGACAAATCGGCTTCATACCACCTGACGCCGCATCTAAGACTTATTTAGATTGCCCAAGAAAAAACCGTTTTTTGCTGGAGTTGAGGATGGGTCTGGCACCCTACACCTAACCAGATTGCCACCCTCAGGGCTTCAGCGAACTTTAAGGAGAGGTTAGTTGCTCATTTGGCAATAGTAGCTTTTCTCAACTTTAATTGAAACCAGTGGACCATGCCGTTGAGCGATTTCAGTTACTCTGCGAAGTGACTCGCTCAGTATACTGAGGGTTTGCTCTTTGGTGTTGATGTCTTGGTCTGCGTGTTTTGCGAGCACCGTTTTGATGGTGTTTTCTGCGATGATTGCGGTGCCGCAGATTTCACCGTTCCGAATCAATGCAGAGGCAACGAGATTTGTTAATTCGTCTCTGCAGGCAAGTTTAGTCCAGACTGCTTCACCTTTGGCGAGTGCCTCTTGGGTTTTGATGGTTTGGGCGGCTTTGGTTGTTCCTCCACCGATGAGGAGGTTGAATCGTTCTTTCCATTTCTTTAGCCAAAGGCCTGTGTAGAAAGATAGAAACGCTTCTACTTCTGCTCGGTCTAAGCTTGGAAGTTGACCCATGGAGTCTGCGTCGTTGTTTTGGTTTGCTGGGTCGGCGACGAATTTGAGGTAGTTTGTTGCATCTTGGGTTGCGACTTGGAGGACTTTTCGGTCTGCACCCATGATGTCGAGCATTGGTTCTGCGTCTTTGATTTTTATTGCGAGCAGGGTTTCTATTTCTTGGATGTACATGTTATTTTGTTTCTCCTTTCTGATGTCGGGTTTCTCTATACTCCACTTCGGCGTCGCTATATAACTGGTTTAGTCCCCTTGCAATTATATTCCCAATTTTTACATATTACAACCAGTCAAGCAACCTTTGCCCAGTTCAAAGTGATTTTTAGGCATAAATTAAATACTTCAAGAAATCAATCTGATTACATGGGTTATCCGCCTCGAATAAAGACTCCGAAAGGCAGGGAATTTCGTAAACCGCTACGAGAACGGAAGAAAGAGCGAAAACGTAGTTTACCCCATCGGCAGCTTCCACAACAAAAGCCACTGACAAGCGAGCAGGAAGTGACCGAAGCCACACTTAAGCGGTTGCACACTTTGGGTAACCAAAAATTTGCCTCTACCCCCTTCAGTGACCACTATGACCGTTGGCGCACAAACGTAGAAGCCGTGCTAGCAGAGTTTGAAGCGCACCCAAACATCACCCCAGACGACCAGTACATTGAGGAACGCACCGACACACTCGCAAACATCAAAATCCAACTCGAAGAGAGACGACAAAAAGAAGCCACCATAGACCAAAAAATCAAAACCCTCACCTACCACAAAAGCAACCTGCAACAAATCAACACCCAATACGCCACCCTGGCAGGCGCAATCAAAACCAAACAAAACCACGAAATCAAACGTCTCAACCGCCAGATTGAAAACCTCAAACGGGAACAGGAAAAAGTTATCCGAATGAAAACAGGCTTCTTCCACGGCATATCCAAGAAGAGCCGAGAACAAAAAGAACTCGATATAGCCCAACAAATAGCGGATAAGCAAAGGGCGCTTGAGTTGGCGCTGCTGGAGTTTAACGCTCAAAAAAAGAAGCTACAGGACGATTTTGAGAGAAAACGGGAACCTGTTCTAAAAGAGATTAAAGCTTGTCAGAGGGAGGTTTCGGAATTGGAGACGGATGGCTCGTTGGAGATGAGATGGTTTGCCTGCGAAGCTCTCATAGACTCCATCAACACGCTGCTGCAAAGAAAAGCCGCGCGACCCACGGATTAAAAGTCTTCTTTTGTCAAGCGATAAAGGTACCACTCTAAGCGTTTAGCGCCGTTTTTTTCGTAGAATTCCTGCGCGGACTTATTCCACTTAAGCACCGTGAACTCGATTCTTCCGCAGCCTTCACGTTTAGCAACCTGTTTGAGGAAGCTAAACATTTTCTCGCCGATCCCTCGCCCGCGGTATTCCTCTAAGACGAAGATGTCTTCGATGAACAGGGTGGGCAGCGCAAGGAAGCTTGAGTATGTAAAGTAGTGGATGATGTAGCCGACGTATTTGCCGCCGAACTGGGCGAGGTAGGCGCTGTATTTTGGGGCTTCTGAGAGGCAATCTCTGCGTAGCCGTTCTTTGGCGTCGCCAGTTGGGGGTGCAAGTTTTTCGTACTCGGCAAGCTTATCAATTAAGCCTAAAAATTCGTTGAATGTCTCTGCGTTAACTTTGCTGATGGCAACCAAATTCTCGTGAGCCATACCCTTTATTGCTGATGTTAAGATAAAAATTTGTTGCAGCTGCTTTTCCTACAATATTGTAGTAATTATTTATTAGTAACAGTTACAAGTAAATATTAAGGGAAAAACATGACTTCGGTCACAGTAACAAGACATTCACAAGTCACCATACCAAAAAAAATCCGTGAAGCAGCAGGGATAGCGGAGGGCGACAGGGTAAAAATGAAAGTGGAAGGAAAAAAGATAGTTATCGAAAAAACAAATGAGACATGGGAAAACTGCACTGACTTTTTACCTGACGACTTCGAAAAGACCCTAAAAGCGCTCCGTAGCGACTCAACTAGTCGATTCAAGCGACTTGGACTGGTGCCCTAATGGTGCCAAAAAGCAAGAAACGTCAAGAAGACATCAAAACTGTGTTGGTTGACACTTCAATAATCGTAGATGTAGACCGAGGAAAACAAGAGGTAATTAACCTCTGCAAACAATTAACCAGCACCAACAACGCCTTCATAAGCACCGTTAGCGTCTCAGAAATCTTGACAGGATCATACCTAAGAAGGGATTATTCAGCAGCCATCAAAAAAGCAGAAAAAGTGCTTGACCAATTTCGCTGGGTGCCCTTGAACGGGGAAGTCGCCAAAATAGTTGCTGAGCTAAACGCATACCTAATCTCAAAAGGGCAGCCTATAGAATACCAAGACGTAGCAATTGCCGCATGTTTTTTAGCTGAAGGCTGCGATATTCTGCTTACTGAAAACAAAGACCACTTCGACAGGTTACCCAACCTTAAGGGCAAAGTTTTAACTCCGAAAGAGTTCATACAAAAGAAACAATAGTTTCTATGCAGGCGGGAAATTGATGCCTATCTGTCGTACTTAATTGAGTACAGGAGGTTTCTGATTTCAGTTGCTTCCTTCTGCGTTAACTCCGTCTTAGCTGCAGCATCATTAACGTTTACCTTGAGGTTTACCACGTCGTCTTTGAGTTGAGCTACTGAGGCGGTTAAGTCGTCGAGTTTTCGGTTAATTTCCATAAGAATCGGCATATAGTCAACTTGGGGCTCAGGTTTTGGGGCGGCGACTTCTTGAGGGGCAGGCGCTGCTTTGGCTTCGGCTTCTGCTTTGGCGCTTGCGGCTTGCAGGGCGGTGATGCGTTGTTGGTAGAGGTCGGCGCGGTCGCGGTATATTTTGCTAAAACCGTGGTCGGGGTATCGTTCGACGAGTTTGTTGAGGCGGTCTATGGCTTTCTTGTAGAGGGCGATGGCTTTTTGGGTTTCGCCTTGTTTTTCAAACTCAACCGCATCCGCAACAAAGGTCATGGCGGTTTTTTCTAGTTCCTGAGGCGCACTCATAACAGTAACATTTCAAAACAAACCCTCTTAACTTTATCGCCATTGAACGCGAGCGGCCATGATGAAAAGTGAAATGCTTACTACCATTTTAGGCTAAACTGTGTTCTTCGATGTCTTCTTAGAATCAACACAAGAATAGCCAACAACACAATTATTACTGAAACTATTATCAGGGTAAGCATAGGTTGCAATGGTGATTCTTGGGGTTTATCAAATGTTAGAACCAAACCAAAAGGACGATTACTGCCAATTAACTGTATTTGGGTTTCTGCTAAATTCCCATTTAAAAGGCGATATTCAAGTTGGGTTAAAATTCCAAGGTTATTGATTGAATACAAATGAAGATTACTAAAAGAGGGGTCGATTTTTATTCTAACATGTGCCGACGAATTTGAACTCCAACCAACCCAAGAATAACCAGAGTAATTTCCGCTTATTTCATCTAAGCCATAGCGTGATTCTACGGGGATAACCAAAGCATAAGTTCCCAAATGTGTGTTGGCTTGAGTTGTTTTTGGGACTTCAATTTCATAGTGTGTTGATAGTGAGAAAGTGTTAGGAACTGGTGATATTGACCAGTTAATGTTTGGCAAGTCAGAATCAAAAAGGTGAGTAAACACTTTATCCCTATATGTCCAATTGAGGTCTTCGCCATCCATCTTTACTTGAACATTTTTGCTGTCAATCGGTACCGGATAGTAAGCATCGATTCTGTTGTATGCCATCCTTATTGAGCCGTTATTGTATGTGTCACCAAACTTGTAAACTGTTGTTGTTTGATAGATTGAGTCAACCGTTGCGTAAGCTTCATTTGATTGTGAAATTTCAGCGTTGATTTGAATGTTTGGTACTGTAACAACCACTGGGATATCAGGCGGTATTGACGGGTTAGCAGTCGCCAAGTTCAATAGGGCAAGTTGAAAACTAATCGTTAGAATCAATGTAACTGCTAATTCAGTTTTCCGCACCTTACCCCATAGCATAGTTAATTGTTGGATTACTTCTGGTTAAAAGCGTTCTTATTCACATTCCTTGCCAAGCATAGTTTCTTGACTGCAAGTTTTGGCGACGGGGGACTTGAACCCGCGAAAGCCAGTGATTCAATAGAGTTGACTGTTCCAGTTTTGGAACGTTTAACCTGATTTTGTTCCATGAGTAGAACTAAAGGGGCCCTCGGTCTATTGGAACAATATCAGGAGAATAAAGCAAATGATTAGCAACTCAAACATGCACAGAAAAATCGCTATAGCTTCTATAGTTATAATGTTACTTCTTTTTTCGCTTGTTGGCGGTGCGTTGATTCTGCTCAACGAGTTAAACCAGTTAGCCACAACACGAATTAGCCTCAGCTTTCAACGCCAAATCTATGCGTTGCGAGGAGAAGGCTCCCGAATACAATTTGAAGTGAATTCTATTGGGGATAGTGAGAACATAACGTTAAGTGGTGAGGTTAGCTCGAGCAACGTGACTTGTAAATTTAGGCCTGCTGCTGGCGCGTCAAATTTTACAAGTACATTATACATTAATGTTCCTGATTCTACGCCAATTGGAAACTATACCGTTACGGTTTTTGCCTCTGGCAGTAGGCAGGTTGCCGGCGCTTCGTTGATTTTGTCAGTCTTGAATAATGAAAGAGTAACCGTATCAGGGGTTGTAAGCACTGCTTCTGTTTGCAATTCCTCCATATCGATCCCGTATGGAATGTATTTCATTAATATGCAAACTGGCTTTGAGACATACCTTGATTTATTGGGATACTGCCCATTCCGCATTGACAGCCCAAATTACCCATTTACCCTTGTCAATCACCCCTCAGACCGTTATTCCACAAGTTTAGCGAATGGACAATCCTACAAAGTAGTCATCGGCTACTTTTGCGGTACACAGGGCAACATGTCTGCAGGTGAAGCCCTCCTTGGCAACTTTACTGTCCATGCACCCGCAGGGGGGACAGCGATTCACAAGGACTTCCCATAAATCCCCTAATTTTGGAGACGCCCTTCCGCAAGGTTGAACCCAGAGCTCAGCTTTGGCTGATTTATGGGAATCACGTTGGTTTGGGGCGTGAAAGGATTCAGATTATATTGTAATTTGGACTCAGGTTCAGGGTGGCGTGTGCGAAGAAATTGAGATCTATAATATGGGGAATCCACATAGCCGAAAACGAATATTGTGATTTTTTGTTGAAGGGGGAAAAGAACATGAGAGCCGCTACTGATTAATTCTGGCAAAATAATTTATTAGAAAATTATTAATGTGCCTTCAGGATTACCTCAAGGAAAGGGTATAGTCATGACTTCCACTCGGGAAAAAATCCGCGAAGGATTAACTATAATTGATTGTACCGTAAAAAAATATGAAAAATGCTCTGAAGGAAAATTTGTCAAAGAATATATGAATATCTTGAATCGACAAAGAGTTGCTGCAAAGCAGAAACCTGTTTGGCACAAACTAAGAGAATCACGTAGTGCAAAAGATGGTTTGACCAACCTAAGGGACTGGCTAAAGTATTCACTTACCTATACCATACATATTTCAGCTCATGGTGGAAAAGATGAGAAGACTGGCGAAACAATTCTGTTGGCTGGAAATAGTCCGTTTTATTTAAAAGATCTGGATGATATCTGGTCAGACAGACCTAGTTCTGAAAAACCCTGCTTAATTATTCTGTCGGCATGTGGGGCAGGTCATAAGGATTTGATAAATAAATTATCTAAAGAAGGTTGCAGATATTGTATTGCGCCAGTGAGGGAGACTAATTGGGAACACTCCGCCATGTTCTCAACTTTATTTTATACTTACCTATTTTACGGGCCAAGGGGAAAATATGAGCCAATGCTTTTGACTGCTGCTTTTCAAAAAGCTAGAAACCGCTTACCTGAACTCACAGGAAACTGGAAAATGTTCGATAATGGAAAAGAAGTATCTGATCTCGCAATCGGATTTGTAACATAGCAAATTCCTGATCATCACCCGATTTCGTAAACCCTCTGGTTATTTTATCATATTGGTGGCGGGGGTGGGACTTGAACCCACGAAGCAAGGGAGATATCACCCGCATAACCCCTTTTTTATTTAAAAGAAGGGTTACCTCTTTTTTGGAGTATCAAACTACCCGTGATAAGTAATTTTTTGAGAAACTTTTTTGCTATATATTAGTTGTCGTTGCAAGAAATTCACATATGTCCGTTGTTTACTATCAAAGAGCATTTCTACTGATTCAATATAAAATGGTCTCTAGTTAAAACCAAGAATTTACAGAAAACTGAAAACCTAAACAACTTAAAGATTAATGCGATGGCCACTTACCGACGGATCAGCTATCTTAAATTATTATAACCTGTTCCGATTCTGTTACGGTAGGTTTATTCTGCCGTTCAATGAGACTGTTACTTTTCGGTTGATGACGTTACTTAAGCTGGTTCAGATGAAGCTAAAAGGGGTGTAGCACCAAAATCATGAAACGAAGCGTTAAACTCGGTTTTCAGTTCGACCATTAAAGAGGATAAGTCTCGGATTTCCCAAGATACTAACTTCCAATAACCCCTCTGCTCTTCTGCCATTTGTATTTGTAAAAGTAAATGCCTTGCATCTGATTTTATTTTTTTCCCTGAAGAATAATAAAACATCCGATGCTGTGTCAAATCTTTATGGACGTTACCTGTTGTTTTAATCTCAAGATAACTAACTCTCGTTTTTTGCTTTAACTCAAAATCAGGATACCCACTTGAGGATAACTTCGATATTTCTAAGGGTGTTTTCTTTATTTCTTCAACAATCTGTGTTTCAAGGTTTTTTCCAATGTCATTTATTCTTGCTCCTGTATATCTTTGTCCAGCTTTTCCAGCGACTTTTAGAAAATTATTTAATGAAAGAGTTAAATGTCTAACTAATTCTTTATCTTCAGGTGAGTTTTTGTCTATTGGTATAATTTTAAATTTACAAGATTTTGAAACTACTTCTGAAAATGATATATGACCTACTTTTTTATGGAGCAAAAAAACGCTTTCCAAGTCTAAAGGCTTATCTTCTGTCTGCATAACGTAGCAATTTGTTGAATGTATATAAAACATTTACTGCTTAAGAAATTTCAGAGCTACCTTTTTCTGCAAAAAAATCTTCTTTTTTCTGATTTAGCTCTTTTAACCTCTCATTAATCCTGCTATTACCTATAGTTACATATTTTTCGTCAATTTCTGTACCGATAAATTTGACACCTAAAGTTAAACATGCCAAAGCAGTCGAAGCAATACCCATAAACGGGTCATACACCACGGTATCTTCTTTAACTCCGTGCAACTTTATACAAAGATAAGGCAATTTTTCTGGAAAGATAGTTGGATGTAGAATTGGTGAAAAACCACCTTGTTTATTTTCATAACGTATAAACCAAACGTTACCTCTATCCCTTAAGTCTCTTTTCTCTTTCCATCGTGTAACATTGCTTTTATGTTGATAAGGTACACCAATGGCTAATTTGTTTAACTGGACTTTCCCGTTTTTGGTAAAATGAAAAATATATTCATGGCATTGGTTAAGGTAAGTATTGGTATTTATTGGCTTGAAATGCCCAAAAGACATATCGCCATTAAGACTATGGGTTTTTACTGATGTATCTTTAGGCAGGGAAATATGTTTTATCCAATGGATTACATTTTGTAATTCAAAATGCTTGTTAAATTCTCTTGCCACATCAAATTCGAGCCACGGGTCACTTGGTCTTCCACCAACATTTAAGAAAAATGAGCCATCATCCTTTAGAACACTTTTAGCAGTTTCAGCAACTTTTCCCATCCATGTTAGATACTCGTTTCGCTCTTTATCGTCTTTATATTTTGAATATTTTTTGCTTAGGTTGTACGGGGGAGAGGTCACTATCACACTAAAAATTTTCTTATTAAGCCTATTCATGAATGTGAGACAATCTTCTGAGTAAATGTGGTTATATTCTATTTGCGTTTGCCATCTCTCCTGTTTTATGCCTTAATGTTATCTAATAAGTCGTTTAACACATCATCAAACGTTAGCTTAGAATTTCCTTTTTCGCTTATTAGTCTTACTTTATACCTGTCAAGGCGGTTGTATGTTTCTATTTTGAGAACTACATTGCGCGTATTGACTTCTTTTCTTCGTTGCACCAGTAATTTCTCCAATAGTTTAGATGTGGTATGTGTATTTAACGTTTTTGCCACATCAATTGTTTTTACCACTTTAACCATGTCTGCTGTATGTAATATTTCCAATATGGTCACAATATTTTAATGTGTTAAATCTATTGAGTTTGGTAATGTGATAGTATTGGAAGTAGATTTCACCGATAAATCAAAGAAAGGGGCTCAGGTGTCATATCCAACAAATTCGGATAATTCTGTTTATAAGCTTTTGAATGCGCTTTTTTGTATACTTTCTATTTCTTTCCAAGAGCTGATCTCCATAAACCCGTCTTTTGTTTGGGCAAAGGCTCCTGAGATTTTGATTGTTTGCCCTACTTGGACTTGTTGTATTTGTTTACCGTGCAAGTTCAGTGTTATTCTTCCTGTGTCGTCTTCGATTACTGCTTTAGTTTTGGACTTAGCTACTACTTTAGCCACTACTGTAAAGTTACCAATTTCTAAGGTAATATCTCGGATGCAAAGGTTTGGTGCCCTGTTAGTCATTGGAACTGTTAATAAGGAAAGTCGGTATTAAAGCATCTGAAATTAAGCTATTAAAAGGAAGGTCTCTAAGGAACCCAGCTATGTTCTGTCTTTAAGAACAGCCTTCGAGCTTTTCCTGTTGTATTTTATTTACTTCATTTCTGTTGTTTTCCAGTAGTAATTTGGAAGTACACAGCTAAGTATGGTTTTTTGCTTCAAGGTATACATAGTTCTTACTATCCTAAGTTTATCCTTCAAAATATATTTTCGATAGCTTAGAATCGTTTTCCTGTAAGATGTGTTTGGAAGCTGAAAAAGAAATTCTGGAAGGGAAATCTGTTTGTATGTTAAGCCATTTTTACTATTCTTTTACTACTGCAACTTGGGGTTAACTGATGGGAATAGATTATGAATCGTGTAGTGCATAAATCATGTTTGGATTTAATATGTTGAATGGAGTTAGGAGAAATCAGTCCAAATAGACTGTTTGTTACTATTTGGATATTTATCGAACGCTTTTCTAATAACTTAAACACTTAAGGTCTCTTTAACCAAAAGAAAAAGTTCTATTTTCTTGCTTTAAGGCATTGATATAACAATTTTTATTCAAATTAATGTTCGAGTCGATTGGTATTTTGAATTTCTAAAGAAGGATAGTTGTAGGTTGATTGCGATTTACCCATTTGAATTAGTTATTGACAAAGCATTAGTTATTGACAAATTCTTTAGCCTTAAACAGGGCATCATGGTTTCTTATGTCACTTTTGAAACTGTTTTAGAATCGCAGAAAAACAGCTAAACCTTAACTGAAAAAGTTTAAGTGACATCTAAAAAACAATGTCTACTCTAAGATACTCAATATTCTTCCAGTCAAAAGGCTCATTTTTCAACAACTTTAGAGATTTAATAGTGACTTAGATTTGATAGTGTTACTGAGAACTTTTACTGAAGAAGCACTTTTAGATCAGAAAAGCTCTTGGCTGCTTTCTTTCCTTTCTCTGTTAAAGAGTAATAGGCTTGAATTGGCTTGCTCGGTACAACCCTTCTGCTCACTAAGCCGTCTTGCTCTAAGCATTTAAGATTCGATGATAATGCTCCTCGACTTGAAATTAATTTTGTAAGGTCAGCAAACCTGACTTCCTTATTGCCGATAAATAGCAGGATTTTAACTGAAGGATCATCAAACATCTTTGATATTTGCACCATATAGCCCTAACTAATAAAGAGAGGCTTACCCGTTGAAAACATCGTAACACTCACGTAAGAACTAAGTTCACCAAAAAGAACTTATGCAAGATGAGAGCAAATAAATTGATGTCAGAATGCACAAACTTGGTAAAAACGAAAAGTCGCTTGCAGGCGAATTCTTCACAGTAGCTCAATTATTTGTACATGGTTATTTAGCAACACCAACTTTGGGAAAAACTAAGCACATGGACATCTTTGCTGTTAACCCAAATAATAGCAAAAGAATAATCGTAGAAGTAAAAACAACTGATGAAAAAACCGGACTTTACAACACTAAACCTTTTGGTTCAAACTATGAATGGATTATGGATAAAAAAAATGAAGATATAGTTGACGACAACTTATTCTATTGTTTCGTGCTTCTGCGAGAGAATCAGTTGCCCAGATTTTTCATAGTTCCGAGCAGAAATGTGGCTGAATATTTGAAATGGGAGCATGAACAATGGATGAATTATCAAAGACCAAATGGAGAGATGCCTAAAGAAACTACCATCCGAACTTTCAGAGTTGGTTTGAAAAGTTCTAACTACGAAATAGGTTTAAAATATGAAGACAATTGGAGTTTTCAAGAATTAGACAAAAAAAATATTTTAACACCAGTTAAAGATTATACCTTAAAGACATTCAAAGCAAACAACTGGGAATTAACCTTTGAAAAGGACCATAATATCGGCAGCACTGAGTATCGAGTAAAATTATTAGAAAGCGGCAAGACGCTAAGGGCATTAAAGCTACCTGAAGAGCTTTTCAACATTTATTTAAATGGTTTAACAACAGGCACTGAAACACTTGATAAAATAATAAGTTTGCTTTTGATTGTTAACTAAATAACTCAATTTTATCCCAATGCTTATTGGCTAACTTAACCCATTTATCATCCAGGATAAACTGTTTCTTGATTAATTCAATGATCTGTTCTTTGCTAGCTTTTGGTTGGTTTTTTATTTTTTTTAAGATATCGTAAGCTGTGGGTGCATTCCAGCCATCGATGTTTACACAATCAGAATAGGGTGTAGTCCATAGATCAAGAAATTCCTCGCTTGTAAAGCACATACCAAGCTGTTTACACTTGTTAGCAATATGTTCCATCATTTTGCGTCTGTAAGATAGTTCTGGCAATCTGTATCCAGAGAGGTCTTTGGTTCCTTTCTTGAAGTATAAATCATAGTATTTTGTTACCAAATCAGGAGCCTGTTCTGTAAGATATAGCTCATCGAGTTCTTTGATGAGTAGATTCAAGTTTGAATTGAAGAATTGTTTTATACTATGCCAAATTACAGGTCTAATCTTTAACGGAATGGCTGAGCAACATTTGGCTCCAGCTAAAGCAGATTTCTCCAAGCAGTCATCAATTAATTCGTCAGAAAAAAGTGGAAAAATAGGTGAAAGGTAGAGGTTACAGGGTATTCCAGCTTTGGTCATATGTTCTATAGTTTCTAGTCTTTTTCTGTTTGAGGGTGCGTGGGGTTCCAGTTTTTTAAGTACCTTATTTGCAAGTGGTGTAATGGTTAGGTTTACTGCTACAAAGTTTCTTTGGGCTAGAGAACTTAGGATATCGATGTCTTTTTGGATTAAAGCGGATTTGGTTACTATGATTAGTGGGTAACTCAATTCTTCGCAGACTTGTAGGGTTTTTCTTGTTAGTTGGTATTTAGCTTCAATGGGTTGGTAGGGGTCACTGATGGAGCCAAGGCATAGTGGTTCTCGGTGTTTTCCTCTATTTATCCGGTTTTGTAGTTCTTTTTGTAGGATTTCTGGGGAATTAGTTTTTACTTTTATTTCGTTTTGTTTGCAGTACCATCGTGCATAACAGTATACACAGTTGTGTTCACAGCCAACGTAACTGTTACCTGTGAGCCTGTGAGGGAAAATCAGGAAGTTCAAGGGGTACTGGCTGACATCAACCATGAAGGTTTTGCATGCTACTTCTATTATTTTCTTTTCCATGAAATTTCAATAATGAAGCTAGTAATAAGCCTATTGAAATAGCTCTAAGGCATTCAAGAATAATTTTAATCTCAATATGTTGCACATTGGAAGATTCTTAAAAGACTTTCACATTATTATGCAATCAAAGAGGCGATGGCATGGTTAAGCTAACCTTCTATGGCGGCGTTAACGAGATCGGCGGTAACAAGATTCTTCTTGAAGATAAAGATGCGAGAGTTTTTCTTGATTTCGGCATGAGTTTTGGCACTGCAAATAGGTATTTTTCAGAATTTTTGCAGCCGAGAAAGTGTAATGGGTTGGGCGATTTTTTTGAGTTCGGGCTTATTCCGAACCTTAAGGGTATTTATCGACAAGATTTTCTAAAACATATGGGAATAGAAAAAGAAGAGCTTGATTTTGATGGGGTTTTAGTTTCTCATGCTCATGCGGATCATGCTTCTTACATTAATCACTTGCGGGAGGATTTGCCGATCTATTCTTCACCCGAGACTTTTTCCATACTAAAGGCCATGAACGATACGGGCGCTGGAAGTTTTAACGATCTTACGGAGTTAGTTAGGTGTTTTGAGACTTACATTAACAAGAAAGGTGAGTTGAGCCGTAAAACCTCTCAGACTCATGAAGATTTGTTAATTGAGAGAGATTTTCGCACTTTCAAGTTTGGAGAGTCTTTCAAGATTAAACATTTGACTATTGAGCCTTATCAGGTTGATCATTCATTGCCGGGGGCAACTGGATACATAATTCATACTTCTTCAGGAACAGTGGTTTACACGGGTGACTTTCGCTTTCATGGTAGACGAGAGAAAAAGACACAAGAGTTTATGGATGCTTGTAGATCGGCAGAGCCAGATGTCTTAATAATTGAGGGGACACGGATAGACTCGGATTCAGACAAGAAAGAAATTGATGTTGAACAAGAAATTTGTAGCTATACAAGTAAGGCTAAGGGGCTCTCGGTTTGTAATTGGTCAATTAGAGATACAGATCGTATGTTGTCGTTTCTTAATGCTGCAAAGCATATGGGTAAAAAGTTGGCTATCTCACTAAAACAGGCTTATTTGCTTGATCAACTGTCAAAATGCTCAGACACGTTAGCGCCTAAATTGGAGGATGAGAACATAGAGATTTATGCAGCTAGGAAAAGCTGGGGCATGATAGGGGATAGCTCTTGTGATAAAAAGATTCGCAATCAAGATTATGATACTTGGGAGAGGCCTTATCTTGATAGGGCTATTTGTTACCAAGAAGTTCGGGAAAATCAAGATGAATTTTTGATGTTTTGCAGCAACTTTGACTTAAAAGAAATGATTGATGTTAAGCCATGCAAGGGTTCGGTTTACATTAAGTCTGCTTGTGAGCCTTTTGATGCTGAAATGAAGATAGACTGGAACAGAGTCAAGAACTGGATAAACCATTTTGGAATGAAAATCAACAGAACCCATGTATCGGGACACGCTTCTGGTCTGCATCTAAAGCAGTTCATCGACTATGTAGTTCCAAAGGTTGTTATTCCTATCCACACTGAAAATGCAGATGCTTTCAAGAATTGGTCCAAAAAAGTTATTATTCCAACTAAGATTGGAGATAGCTATGCCATTTAGGCACAATTTTCAATTTTCGGTAGCGCAATACTTATGGAAAGGACATTATGATTTGTCAAGTAACTCGTGAATTATGCTTATGGTATATTTTGTAAATCGGCTGTCTTTTGCTAAATTGCCTCTATTTTCAATTCCATTAAGATAATCTTTCCACTTTTCATATATAATCTTAAAATCCCTCTTGGGCACTTTTTGGATTACAGTTGCAGAAGGAGCTTTAACAGTAACATAGTTTCCTAAGAGCGGGCCTGCAAGAAAATTCTCTCCAAAATATCCTTTGTCTTTTGTCCAATTACTTATTTCTCGTTCATTAGAAAGATACTCAGCCAATTCCTGCCAAAAATCTTCAAAGGCCATATTTGGAAATGTGGTCAAGTCGTCAAATTTGTTAACAACAATGCAATTCCAATCAACTGGGATATTTACTTGGATAATTTCTATATCCTCGGCTATTTTGCCATCAGAATAACGCTTGAAAAGATTATAGAATTGCTCATCAGTAAGAAGCAATAATTTTCTATTTGATTTCACTTTTTCAAGCATACTACAAGCATAATAGGTATCTGCAATTTTTCCTGATGGGTTATTTCCACCTTTGGTTATTTGATGTGATTTGACCTCTGCTACAACTTGGTTGTCGCTTGATACAAGATCGAAACTGTGTTGGGCAATTTTTCCATCTTTTTTAAATCCTACAGGTAAATTCTTTTTTGAAAAGCGATCTTTAAATGAATTTTCAAGCCACTTCTTACAAAATTCTTCAGCCTTTTTTCCCCGTTCATGATTTGTTGACATAGGTGGTCTTTTGTTTAATTACCTGTTCACTCGTATAAAAGAATTAAATTAGATCTTACACAGATTTTGTTCTTTGTGTGTAAGACCCAACCGTCCTGTGTGCTCTTCGACCTTTTAGGTCTTCGAGCATTCTGCGAAATTATGAAAACAGAACCGGCGAACCGAGAAGCCACACAGTTGTTACAATCGTAAGTGGTTTATTTTATTATTTGAAGAGTGGAATTGGTTCATGTGATTGGATAGGATAGAACTATCTAACTTTCTTAGTGAGTATCATCTTGAGAACTATCTAACTTTCTTAGTGAGTACTTACTTGAGTACTCCTTTTGGGTTGAGTAGTTATGTGTTGAGTATTATGAGTATGAGTAAATTGCTCTCACAAACTATATCGCTCATTCTCACACACTATATCTCGCTCGTGCACACACGCTATCTCACGTGTTCCTGCAATGCAGTTTTTTTTTTAAAAAAAAAATTAAGAAAAAAGACCATCTAAATCCAAATTTAATTTTTTTGGATGAACAATAATATCGCCTTTTTTGATTTTTCTTAGATTATCTAAGTCTGGCTCAACTTTAATTTCTATAGTTATCAGCCCCATCGCATCTAAATCTTGCAGTATTTCCCAAACTGTTCCTCTAATGTCCGGTATGGCTCGTCCTTCCAGCAATAGTTTTCCGCAAATCTCCAGAAAGTCATGGTCGGCTGTTTCAAGATATTTTTGAAGTTGTTTGATTAGCAACTTGTTTTTGTCACAAAAATCTACCAATTTGCATTCCTCTGTGTTTGTTGTTTGTTCTTAATGTTGTTTAGTTCGTCGTATGCGTGTTTTTCTTTTGCAAGGTCTTCTCTTTGTTTTGCTATCTCAGTGTCGGTTGCATCCCCCTCATCATTTGGCATTTTAGCAGTAATTTTTTCTTCTTTTTCTTTTTGTTGTGTTTTCTTTTTTCTTTGTTCTTTAAAACGTTCAAATTCATCATGGTCTTTTGCGCTTAGTCCTGTTGTCTTTTTTGATAAGATTTCATTTCCTATTTTCATATTTGTTCACCTCACGATATTTTTTATTTAAAGTTGTCATTGCTGACTTCTAGAAAATTCTTGATCGCTTGTCTCAATGCTATACCTACGCTGTCCCGTCTGGCTCCGTAGATTTCTCCTGCTTTTTTTCTAAAGGATTCTTCCAGTTTGGAGTCAATACTAAAGCATATTACACCCAATTAAAAACTCCTCAAAAATCGTTTAATGTGTATAGATATAAATAATTTGGAACTATTTAAGAATTATGAGCATTATCTTCCAGTTTTATTTTTATATTTTATTCGAATTTGGTACATAAGGGGCTTATTCCACTAAAAAACTAAAAAACTAAAAAAATTGGTTTGTATTAAATTACCATTGATTAATTAAATTAATAACTTGTTTAATTGAATTTATTTGAGTCAAAAGTGAATTCCGCTTCATAACCATAAAATTCACCTTCTCTGTCAAATTAGACGTAAGCCTTCTTTTTAGACTTGGCGTTCCTACTATTAAATCAACCCATTTGTGCCAATTTTCCCATTTTTTAAGAATCGGCTGAGTTAAGAACAGATTGATGAAATCATCGTCAGGCGCCAATTCTTTTGCCTCATGTTTTTCAGTCTTAAACGGATCAGCTTGCGATTGTTTTATTTGTTCCTTAAGATAAGGAAACCGCTGGCTTGCCTTTAGAAGACCTTTTGGTATACCTTTGTTACAGATTACTGATTCAAAAAGCGGCAATCGTTTGTCTGCATAATCATAAGCTGCGAAAATTGCACTTCGTTTAGCTATCTCTTTTTGCTCGTCATTTAGATCGTTATACCTTATTGAGAATAATTCTTGATTACTTTCAATAAGAACGGGTATTTCCTTTAAGTAATAACAATGGGGTTCCAGATCTTCTATTTTAACAGGTTCCTTTCTTGGGTTATAGAATGCTGAATCACAACCTTCTTCAGATTGAGGATTCCATGGTAGCTTTAGTTTAAAGATCTCATAAAATGGGGTAGCATGGTAAATTATTGCTACAACCAGCCCCTTTGTAGTGACTTTGTAAGTTAGTTTACTTCCGCGATTTTTGTATTCATCTTGGCGAACAATCTGAATAAATTTTTCACTTAACAGGGCGTCTAAGTGGTGTAACGCGTTAGTTCGTGTGGTATGAGTTTTTTCATAGATCTTTTCATTTTGCAACTCAATTGGGTTGTTGGGGTTGGCTGGCTTTGCCTGAGCAAGATACAAAAGTATTAGCAGTCTTGTCTTGGGCATCTTAAGATTAAGTTCTGAAAAAAAGATGTTTTCGGCTTTGGCATAAACCTCCTCTTCCGTCGATATGCGATTTGGCGAACTAACCCTTTTCTGTTTCATGCTGTCTTTCACTTTATTGTCTATCAATGATTAATGACTATATTCGATAGACATTATAAACTTGTTGACCAGAGTTTTTCCCAGTGATAAAAAATGAATAGAAAAAAAATCTGTAAAAAACCTAAAAATAGAAAACAAGCTTCCTTTGACGAAAAAGTTTTGGACCTTACCACAAGGTACAAACTTGAACCTTGTTGGTTAAGTTCTAAACACAAAAAGAACAGCTACAATAGTGACGAAATATGCGTCTACGACCGCAAGGAATCTTCGGTAAAAATCTTTTCATCAGTAGCCAACATTGAGCAACTAAAGTTGTGTACAAAGGAGTAGATTACAATGCTTCTAGCAAAATACCCTATAACAAACCTAAATCAAGTTATCGGTCAACATCATGTAATCTCTTTTTTGAACAGCAGATTACTAACAAAAGACATACCAAACTTAGCCTTTGTAGGTAATCCTGGCACTGGAAAAACCACAACAGCTGTTTGCTTAGCGCAAGCTCTCTATGGTGAAGACGCCGAATACTATAACTTTAGAATTTACGAAGCAGCAAAGCTTAGCAAGGAAGAAGCCTGCAATACATTGGGTAACTGGATAAGAGGCGGTTTGAGCATAACAACGCATGACATAACGGGCTTGCGCGTGAATTTACCCTTACCGTCATATAAACTAGTAATCTTGGATGAATGTGAAAAACTCAACTCAACAGTTGAAACAATTCTGAGAAAAATGATGGACCCGAAGTATTTTGATCTTGTCAGGTTTATTTTTATTTGGAATAAACCAGACCATCCAGCCATTACAGCACCCCTTCTTTCGCGGCTTACAAAGTTTAAATTTGAGCCAATAAGCCCCCAAGACATGCTTGATAGACTAAATTACATAATTATGCAAGAAAAGGGACCTTTAAGAGTCCAACAACTGAGCCAACGAGTACTACAAACCATACTAACTAATAGAGGTGACCTTCGAGGTGCGATAAATGAACTCGAGCAATACATCTAAGGACAGCTTGTCTCCAGTGGTTCTACAAACAAAAAATCCTAACCAACAACTGGAAAGTCTCACTGGCATAGTAGACTTTTCAGCATACTTTAGAAAAATGACCCCTCTTCAATATATCAAACCAATCTACAGTAAATCAATCACCAGACAACTAAAGACAGGCGAGGTAATCTTTGACAAATCATGGACACTATTTGAAGCTAAGCCTAATTTAAGGTCACACTCTAACCCTCCAATCCTACTCCTTGACACTCAAGGTTTGATAACTCCTGGAAGAAACGCCTATCCCTTGAAGTTATACTCGCCAACAGACCTACTTCCATTCACTGAACTTTGGGAAAGTATGCCGACTGTGGTAAAGAAAAGGGTAACTAAACTGCTTGATTACTACCCAATTAATTCCATAAATTTTGATCCATCAACTCTAATCGACAATAAGATTCTATACGAACCTATTTTACGCTTGGCTGACACAGCGCTTCTAGATAAAATTGACTGGAACAGCTTTGTGGAAAACGAACTTTTGTCATTCCAATCCGAAAAAGACCCGCGACTAAAAACCGTTTTTAAGGCAACGATATTGAGAGGAGTTGACATGCTTTATTGTCCTCATGCGCTTTTATGCACAGGACCAGCAACGGGCAAGAGCTACATTTACGACATTGCGGGAATACGTAGGGATAAAGTAACTCCTGTTTCTCTAATTGGTACTCGCACAGAAAATCGTTACTCTGAAGGTCTGGTTCAAGACCAAACTCTTCCAGTGTGCATCGAACAGCTTGAGAGTCAATCTGCTCATGAAATCTTTAGGTTTATGTTAACTTTCATGGAAAAAGGTAAGGCTAGTGCATCGACAGCTTTTGGAAGCCTTGAAGTTGAAGGTCAATGTACGTTTGTTGTCACTGCAAACCCTACTGGTTATGACACTGATAAAATAGCTTCATTCAGAAGTTTAATCGATTCTTTGGGTTCAAACCACAATGCACTTGGACGACGTATAGGACTTTTAGTTTATGGAGGAGACGGCGTTTACCAGAGGGTTAAAAGCCTACAAAGTTTAGATGAAACAGCATGGAATAGTAGGTTTGAATTCTTCCGTTCCATCGAAGAATACGCATATCCACTGATTCAGAGACTTTTCAAAGATGCAACAGTGAGAACATGGTTTGAAACACCAATCACAAACTATGAATCGAATGTCAATAACCTTGCAAGTCAAATAGAAGACAGGTCAATCAAGGAGTTCCTAAGAACACATGGCTATGGAGCTTACAGGCACATTCGAGGCGGCGCCTTAAACTGTGCAATCATAGATATGCTTCTTGAATTTGTCAATCTAAGACAAAATAACGCTGGAATATCCAAAGAAATCGTTGAACAACTTCTGGTTAAAGCAGACGGCTATGTTGGGCAATTGGTAAACATTAACCTTGAAAGTATAGCAAACATTTCAAAAACACTCGAAACAGAATGGCAATTTCAAATGATGATTTACGAAAAGTTCCCAAATTACCTAAAGGATATCATAGCTACTTTGAAAGCTTACAAAGAACAAAACGTTGAGCAACTTGGAGAAGAAGTACCTTTCGCAAAACTTGAAGGCTACTTCAACCAAGATAATAACAGATACTGGAGTAACGTGGAGTGCAATTTAGCCAACAGCAACATTGAAACCCATAACTTGCTTTTGTCTAAATATTTTGGATTCAAAGTCGTCAAAAAAGCAGACAATGTTTGGTCTGTAGTTTTTACAGATACTAACAAAACAATCTGCATCCCAGAAACTGCCAAATCATAAAACCTGTAATAGAGACGTTAATCGTTGAACTGCCCAAACTGTCATTCTGATAAACTATTCAAGGATGGCAAGCGTCGTTTACCAGATGACAGTACAGTTCAACGTTACCTTTGCAGAATCTGCGGATACAGATTCAGTTTCCCTGAAAGACACAGAATTCAGCCCTCCATAAATAGGACTTCTTTGTACACAATTACTCAACAAGTATGCGACGAAAGGTCGAAAAACTTGTCAACTAAACCCGAAGTCAACGCCCAGCGGGAGGGCGACAAAGAATTCGCTGCAGACTCTAAAGGAGTAATCTTTGAATTCTTATGGTGGATGAAAAAGCAAGGATACGCTGAAGCAACAATAGAAGGCGACGTAAAACTAATAGAGGTACTTGTAAAAAGGGGCGCAAATCTGTATGATCCTGAATCAATCAAAGAAGTCATAGCAAAACAAAGTTGGAGCACAGGCAGAAAAGCTAACGCAGTAAACGCCTACAACAATTTCCTCAAAATGAGAGGAGGAAAATGGACACCACCAACTTATGAAGTAGTCAACAAGATTCCATTCATACCCACAGAAAACGAGCTTGACCAACTAATAGCAGCAGTAACCACAAAAATAGCCACATTTCTATTATTGCTCAAAGAAACAGGGATAAGAAGTGGAGAAGCATGGACACTAAAATGGACAGATTTAGACACTGCAACAGGAACCATACGCATAACTCCAGAGAAAGGCAGTAACCCAAGAATATGCAAACTAAGCCAGAAGCTATTAGCCATGCTCGAATGCTACCCAAGAAAATATGGACAGAAAATCTTTGGTAACCCCAGCAATTCACTTGACAACTTCCGAGACGACTACGCATTCCAGCGTAAAAAAGTAGCTCACAAGCTTAAGAACCCAAGAATTAACCAAATAACCTTCCACACTTTTAGACATTGGAAGGCTACGATGGAATACCATAAAACCAAAGACATACTGCACGTCAAGCAAATACTGGGACATAAAAGCACGGAGAACACAGAAAGATACATCAGTTTAGCTGAAACATTGTTCAAAAACGAAACTGAATACATTTCAAAAGTAGCTAAAACAACAAATGAAGCTTGCATCTTGATTGAAGCAGGCTTTGATTATGTCTGCGAAATTGATGGCAATAAACTCTTCAGAAAACGCAAATTCTAATCATCACCCGATTTCGTAAACCCTCTGGTTATTTTACCATATTGGTGGCGGGGGTGGGACTTGAACCCACGAAGGCCTGCGCCAGAGGATCTTAAGTCCTCCTCCATATCTTAGGTGCACCTTGCGGTGTCTGGCCACCTATTTAGACCTGGCTCGGATACCCCGCCACCAGCATCCGATACTGTTCGG